>JBOHCK010000130.1:0-15944 GCA_050698755.1 Streptosporangiaceae bacterium
ACCGCCAGCAGGGCCGGGACCGCGATGCCTGCGCTGGCGTAAGCGGTCGCGGCCAGGTGAGTCTCGTAGGCGAGCGACTCGCGCCGCCAGTAGTTCCAGTGCGTCGGCTCGTCGCCGGTCGGGAACGACTTGCCCGGGTCCGGCGAGGCCGGCAGCCTGGCTACCTTGAAGACGGCCGACGCGGCCGTACCCAGGACCCTCCAGATCCCGCCGGTCGCCGCGTTGCCGAGCCCGTGCCGTAGAGGCTCAACGGCCCGCACCTCACCCAGGGCGTCCGGTACCTCGGCGCAGATCACCTCGGTACCGTCGGCTATTGCGAGCCGAGTGCCTTGCTGGGTTCGCGTGCGGGCCGTTACCTGGCTAATCCCGTTCGCATGCTGCGGCACCCGCTCACGGTAGCCGAGAACCGCCGCACCGGGGGTTAGCTGGAAAGGACCTTGTTCGGGTCGTGCACGACCACGGTGCTTGCGATCATGTCGTGCAGGGACCTTCGGTCCTGGCTCGTCATCATGAGGACGAACGAGGTGATCTCGGTGATGGGGCCCAGGATGCCGTCGGCCAGGCGCCCGACCACCTCACGCAGCGCCATCCGCCCGAAGCCGGGCACGCTCTGGGTTTCCGGTCGCCAGCACCGCATGCCCAGCACCTGAAGGGCCGGAGTCTGGCCCTTGCGCCAGGCGATGAGGCCCCAGACGACGTAGCCGATTCCGAGCGTGATGATCGCCAGCGGAATGGCGAGGAAGTAGGCGCCGATGCGGCGGCCGGTACCGGCAAGCTCGACGCCGTCCGGCAGGACGAGACCGGACTGCTGGCCGAGGTGCGTTCCGGCCGGCAATGGCTGCCCGGCAAATTGACCGTTACCGTAGCCGTATTCGGAGCCGGGCATGGGAACGGGCGGCGCCTGCGGAAACGATGGCACCGTGGGCGGCGGAAAAGCGGCCTGTTCGGTCGCTGATTGATATGGCTCTGACATGATCAAAGAATAATTCAGCGGTGCGATCATGTGAACCCATTTCCGTTTGGAAATTGAGCCGAAGCCAATGGCCAATTATGGATCAAATAGGAAATACTCGATAATTAACCGGAATCGGCGGCGAGCGCTTTCCGGGCCTGCGGATGGCGGCGGGCTCGCGGGCGGGCCGTAGCAGTCCGGGTGGCTCGCGGTGGTGGCGGGCTGACGGGCAGGGCTGTAACAGTCCGGGTGGCTCGCGGTGGTGGCGGGCTGACGGGCAGGGCTGTAACAGTCCGGGTGGCTCGCGGTGGTGGCGGGCTCACGGGCGGGGCTGCAGCAGTCCGAGCGGGCCGGGAGCGGTGAACGCGATCGTGAGCTCGGTCCCGCCGCCTGGCGCGAGGGAAAGGCTCGATTGTGCCGGTAGATAGGGCGGGCGCTGGGCCCGGACGAACGCGAGCATGGCCGGTCCAGACGCTCCGGCGGCCAGGATCTGGGCTGACCGAAGGGGTGTGCCCATGCTGGCCCCGGGACCCAGGTCGCCGAAGGCCAGGACGTGGACCGGCCCGTTCACGGCCATGGCGGCGAGGATGATCAGCAGGCGCGCATCCACCGCCCCCGCGGCGAGATCGGACCGCGCGGCCGGAGGGAGGATGATCCGCGGGTTGGCGAGCAGTTGCGCTCCGGCCGCCCGACGGGCCCGCAGGTCCGCGGCGAGCGCGCCACGGTAGGCGGCGGCCCCGTCCGGAGCCATGGCCCGCACGTCGATCCGGGCCTGGCCCGTCCCGAAGCTCGCGAGCGTCTGCGGCGCGTATACGGTGGCCAGCCGGGTGCCGAACATGCTGCGCACCGCCGCCGTGGCCAGGACGACCGCGGAGCCGAGCGGGTCAGCCGACTCGGGCCCGAGGACCAGCAGGTTCGGCGCCGGAATGCCTTGTTGCACGAGCGCCGAGCACATCGCGGGGTCGCAGGCCACGATGGCGCCCGCGCTGATCTGGCGGGCGACCCAGGCCGCAGCCTGGTCGCGGACGTCGGCCGCCTGCGCCACCGGCCCGGGTACACCCGGGCGTTCCGGCGCGGTCCGGGAGGCGGGACGCGAGGCCGCCGAGCCGTTCGTGGCCTCGACGGCCAGGAAAACCGCCACGGCCGCGGCCGCCGACGTCAGGCCGATCCGGCGGAGGCGACGGCGCCTGGACCCGGCGTCATGGTCCGCGGCCGGCAAGCCGGGCGGCGCTGCTGACGCCGAGGCTTCTGGCGGCGGCGCCGGGACGGGATCGCCGGGTAGGTCGCCGGCGCAGTTCAGGTGGTAACGCACCTCGAGCTCTGCGCCGTCGCCGACCGGGGAGGACGCGGCGCGGGACCGCCAGTACCCGGCCGCCTGGCGGTGGGCGTCGGCATGCTGCTCGCTGGGGCCGAATTCACTCAGGCGGCGGTGCAGTTCGCCCGCGGTCCAGCGGTGCACGAACAGCTCACGGCCAGGGCCGGCGGTCAGCAGGCCAGCAGCCTCGCACTCGGCGACGTATCCTGGCCGGCCGGCCAAGGCGCCGGCCGGGACGGGCGTACGGAACACGGACGCACGGACCAGCAGGGCCCGGGCCCCGATGCTCAGCCGGTCAAACAGCTCTCCGAACAGCTGGTCGCCCACGGTCAGGGCGATCATTTCCGCGGCCGGTCCGGTGAGCTGGGTGGGTTCGGGCCAGTCGGCGGAACCGGCCCAGTTCACCTGGCCGATGCTCGCCTCGACAGCGGCCGCGACCCGATACGTCAATTCGCCGAAGCACGCGCCGCGCGCGAGCACGGCGTCAAGGTACTCCATGGTCAGCGGATGACCGGCGGTCAGCCGCCACGCTCGTTCACGTTCGGACTCTGTGAGCTGGCTGAGCGCGGGGAGCGTCATCGCGAGCTCACCAGCGCCAGATCGGGTCAGCGGCCCTACATGCCGGAAGGAGAAGCGCTCGGTTTCCGCCCCGGGCAGGGAGAACGGCAGGCGGCTGGTGATCAGGAGCTTCCCGGTCCAGCCGGCCAGCAGGTCGGCCAGTGCCGGGTCTCGGACCCTCCAGCCGTTCGGCCCCTCCGACAAGTTGTCGTCAAAGTTGTCAAGAATAATGAGCCGGCCCGGCTGCGATTCGCAGGCGAGGCCGACGGCGGACACCTCCCCGCTGATCGCGGCGATCGCCTGCTCAGGCGCCAGATGACCCAACCGCGAGGCGATCTGGCCGGCGAGGGTCGACTTGCCGATGCCGCCGATGCCGTGCAGGACGAGTCCGGCCACCTCCGGGCTTTCGAGGTCGACCGACCAGCGCCGCCGCTCGGCGGACCGGATCGACAGAGGGGTCCGGCGGGAGAGCGGCGGCTCCGATGTCCTGGCGCGGCGGGCTGAATGCCGCGTACCGGCCGGTTCCTGAGCCGATGCTGCCCCCGAACCAATCGCCGTCCGGGCAGCAGGTACGTCGTTCGGCAAGATACCGCGCGTCAATGCGCTGTTTTCATCCCGAATACGGACTAATCTCGCCACAGTCACTCCCCTTCCCCGTTCTCCGGCAGACGGGGTAAGCCACTAATGACCTGTTATATAGCACACTGCGCGCCACAGCGAACGCCTTTAGTAATTGTCCGTCGTTACGTGTCCGAGTAATTGTGGGCTAAATTGGACTTTTCATGAAAAGATCCATCTAGGGCAATAGCGACCGATTTGACGGGAACGGTGCGGAGGTGGCGGAAGGGGCACACCTCAGCCTGGCAGCGAGAGCTCCAGGCCGAGCCAGAGAGCCAGGTCCCCAATCTCGTGACCGACGGCCGCGGACACATCTTTGGTGAACGGCACGTCCCGGTGGATGGCATGAACCTGCAGAACACCCGACGTGCGGTCGGCCATGGCATCCAGCTTGCCCACCAGCCGGTCGCCGTACAGGATCGGCAGCGCGAAGTACCCCCACCGGCGCTGGGCGGCCGGCTTGTACATCTCCAGCTGGTAGTCGAACTCAAACAGCTCGACCGTGCGCTTGCGGTCGTGGATGAGCCGGTCGAAGGGCGACAGCAACGCCGCGCGCCCCGAGAACGGCTGGCCGAGCTGCGACCGATCAACTCGCCACGTGCCCTTGACCCCCTCGACGACGGCTGGCTCGCCGGCCTCGCCCACGTCGGCCGGTTCGACCGGGCACTCGGGGCCACGGGCGCGGGCGATACCCAGGGCGCGCAGGCGCCGCTCGTTGCGGATGCGGAGCGCCTCGCCGGCCGGGACTACCGGGTCATCGGGGTAGACGCGCGTGGCCAGGTCCCACAAACGATCGGCCCCGCGGCGTCCCGCGATAGCAACCTCGCCGCGCGACACCATGAACTCAAGCAGCTTGGTGACGTTACGGTTGTTGGACCAGCCGGTCGACCTCCAAGGCACCGTGCACGTGTCGGGAAGGTCGCGGGAAGGCAGGGGCCCAGACGCGCCGAGCCGATCGAGGATGTCCCGACGGCACGCATCGTTGCCGAGGACCCAGTCGCGATTGACCGAGCGCCAGCCGCGCGGATTCGCACGCGCGGCCGACTCCCAGCCGGCCATGTCCGCACGGTAGAGCGCGAAGTCCTCGCACGGCCTGATCATCGCGTGCAACTCCAGCAGCGTCCGGTGCTCCAGCGCCGCGCGCAGCCCGGCCGGTGAATACGCCGACCCGAGCCGACTCCAGGCCACCAGATCTGCGCTCGGCGCCACGGCGGCGACCGGGTCGATCTGCAGCAGAGTTAGCTGGCGCACCACGTCGAGCAACCCGGCAGGCCGCGAGCTGCCTAGGAGCTGTGCGCGTACCGCGATGCGGCGCGCATCGGTGCGAGAGAGCTCGTGGACGACCACGACACAAGGCTAGGCGAGCAAGGGCGCCCGTGGCGGATGTCGTCATCGTGGCGTGGACCAGACCCGCCTGGCTATTACTGGTCACCGTGTCGCTATGCCTGGCCCGGGGGGAACCTGAAGCCGGGCCATGGCGAGCGGAGCCGGTAGCGGTCGTCGCGGCCGCCTTGATGCGTTCTGGCCACGGGAAAGGCGCCGAGCGTCGACCTGTCGTCCTGGCCGTCGACGGGCGGAGCTCGAGCGGCAAGACCACGCTGGCGGGCCGGCCAGCGGCCGTAGGAACACGCCGACCTCGTCGTCTGCGGTACCGCGCAGGTTCCTTACGACCCTGTTGCCGAGCTCGTGGTCGCACGGGCTCGCTCTTAGCCCTGGGCCGACTGGGTAGGCACATAGGTGGTGCGAACACATCCGGATGCACGCGAGGTGAGCACCGCTGGGGACCAGTTCGGCCCATTTGACGGACGGGTCTGGCTGAACACCGCTCACCAGGGGCCATTGCCTCGCCCAGCGGTGGAAGCGGCCAAGCAGGCGGCCGCGCTCAAGGCCGCCCCGCATCGTATCGATGACAGCGCTTTCAGTGAAGTCCCCGAGCGGCTGCGCGGCCTGCTCGCCCGGCTGGTCGGCGGCGCACCAGAGCACATCGTGCTCGGCAACAGCACCTCTTACGGGCTGCACCTGATCGCCAACGGCCTGCCGTGGAACCACGGGGACGAAGTGCTGGTCATCGTCGGTGACTACCCGGCTACGATCCTGCCCTGGCAGAGGCTGGCTAGCTACGGGGTACGGGTCCGCCCGCTCCGCCCCGAGACCGGGCTGCTGACCGCCGGCGAGTTGTCGGCCGCGATCGGGCCGCGCACCCGGGTGCTGGCCGTCACCTGGGTGGACTCCTTCACCGGCCGCGCCGTCGACCTGGACGCGCTCGGCCAGATCTGCCGCCAGGCCGGGATGCTGCTGGTCGTCAACGCGTCCCAGGCCATGGGCGCCCGCCCTATCGACGTCTCAGTCACCCCGGTCGATGCCGTGATCTCCTGCGGGTGCAAGTGGCTGTGCGGCCCGTATGGCACCGGGTTCTGCTGGCTGTGCCCGTCCCTGCTGGAACGGCTGCGACCGCAGCAGGCTTACTGGCTGACCATGCAGGCCGGGCGCAGCCTGGATCAGATGCGCGACACCACCATCCGCGATGACCTCGGCTCCAGCGGCTTCGACGTGTTCTGCCCGGCCAGCTTCGCTACCGCCCTGCCCTGGATCGCCTCGCTGGAGCTACTCCTTGATACCGGCATCGGTCCGATCGCCGCCTGGGACCAACAACTCGCCGACCGGCTCGTGACCGGGCTCGACCTGGCGCGGTACCGGCTGGTCAGCCCCACCGGCGGCCCAGCACGCTCGACCTTGGTCGTCGTGCGCTCCAGCGACGGCAGCACCGCCCAGCGGCACCGCCAGCTCACCGCCGCTGGCATCGATACCGCCTACCGGGAGGGCAACCTCCGGTTCTCGCTGCACCTGTTCAACACGCTCGACGAGGTTGATCAGGCCCTCGATGCGCTGCATGCGCCGCTCAAGAGCGCAGGCTGACCTGTGGATTCGAACCTATTTCCATTCTCTCGAAACTATGTTTTAATAGGGTCATGGATCTGATCGCCCAGACCGGCCGCCGTCAGGCTGACCTGACTTTGCCGCTCGGCCACCGGCTGCCGCGGACTTGTCCTGGCGGCTGCACGGCGGCGAACTGACGCCGGTAGGCACAGGTCCCCACAGACTGACCCGTTCCGACTCGTGTTGGAGGTGAGTGCGACGGATGCGGAGTTCGAATATGTAGACGAATACTATGATGGCGACGATTGGCTCTCGGAACAAGATACGACAGCCATCGACTCAGAAGACGATGGCACCGACTGGCAGGAGACGCGTCAGCGCGCGCGCCCCGAGCGGGCCCCGCGGCAGGTGCCCTCGCCCGGCTGGCCGCGTGACGCGCGGCGGCAGGCCGTGCGCGAGCCTGAACCGCCGTTTGAGGATGAGCCGGTGCCTAGTCGCCAGGCCACCCGGCGCGCGAGCGACCCGGGCGTACGGACCCGCGCCGACCGCGGTTCGGCGCCCGCCAGGGCGACCAGGCGCACCCTCGATGACGATCCGCCAGACGAGGGCGGCCGAAGCGGGCCAAGGACGGCGCGGCGGGCCGTACCGCAAGATGTCGCGATGGATCCCGCCCCGCCCAGGCCGCGAGCGACCAGGCGCGCGGTTGATCCGGATCTCCTCGATGACGACGACCGGGTCGTCCCGCGCGCGGCCAGGTACACGGTCGATCCGGAGGACAGCTACCGCGCCGCGCCGACGATTCCCCGGCCCACGAGGCGCTCGAGCCAGGGTGCCCGGCCAGGCTCACCCGGCCACGGCCGCATGGTTGATGACCGTACGCAGGTACTGATCGCCCAGGGTCGGCGCGGCGCCAGGGCCCGCCTGGCCCGCGCCAGGAACATCACGATTGGAGTGACCATCGGGGTCGTGCTGGCGATCGTGCTGGCGATGATCGTGTTCAGGAAGGGCGCGTCGTGGCCGCCTAGCGTGACCGTCGTGCAGAGCGAGATCGCCACGGCCTGCCAGAACCCCAATGTGGCGGCCGAGCCAAATCAGGTCAACTTCGCTTGCGCGAAGAGCACGTCCCAGGTGCTCTGGGTCTTCGCGCTCATGACGAGCGGGAACAACCCTGAATTCGCCGATCCGAAGTCGGGCCGGAAGGGCCTGGAACCCATTACCGAGGCGGAGGGCGGCGAGGTGGCCTGGTCGCTCGATCTCCACCATCCGTACGATCCGTTCAATTCGATTGACAGCATCGAGGTCGCCGCTCGCGCCATCAACAACATCGTCGGCGGGGCCAGCCTGACTTCCAGCAACGGCAAGCCTGTCGTCCAGCCCGGACTGCTGAGCAGCCCCACCAACTGCGTCAAGTACACCGGATCGTCGGCGGTCATCGCGCGCGCCGGCTTCCCCGACATCTGCGCCAACCCGGTGAGCACCGCGGCCGGACAGGCCGCGCTGGTGGCTGACGTTTACAGCCAGTGGCTCGTCGGCGCCCCGTCCGTCGACGCCCAGGAGGCCAGCATCCTGTTCCAGAACGCCACCGACCCAGGGAATCCGCAAGTCCAGGCCATCCTGCGGACTCTGCCCGGAGCCAGCGCTTCGACCTGATCGGCGATCGCGCCTAGGTCCGCGGACCACGGCCATGCAGGAGAGCGGAAGAGGGTGATTCCCATGCAATCGGTCCGGAAACCGAGGTGGCAGCAGGCGACCGCCCTGATGAGCCTCAGTACCTGCGGCGCCATGACCGGATTCGCCTTCGCGCACGGGACGGTCGCCGATCTCACCTCGCCGACCAGCATGCCGGTTCACCTGCTGGCCTCCAGCAAACCGGCCCAGGCCGAGCCCACCAGCGACACCGCGCTCCGATCGGCCATCGTCAAGGCGGCGACCTACTATCTGCGCCTGGCCCGGGACAAGAGCCCGGCCCAAGTGCAGTCCCTCATCTGGCAGAACGACAGCATCGGCGGTGCCGACCACGGCGAATCGTGCGCCGCCTTCGCGAGCCTGGTGCTCGAAATGGGAGCGCAGGCCACCGGAGGCGCAAGCTGGGTGTCCGGTGGCGGCACCTACCCGTGGCCGCTACACGGATGGGCTGATGTCCGCGTCGAGCTGAACCCGAACTCGCCGAACGTGGTCTCCATCCAGCAGGATGCGGAGACGCATGGCCGGTGGCATCCGCTCGGCGATGGCTACACGCCCAAGCCCGGCGACTGGGTACTTTTCGACGGTCACGTCGAGGTGGTCACCAAGTACTCGGGTGGAGTCCTGGACACGATCGGCGGTGACTCCATGCCGAACCTGTCCGTCAACGCCCACCGGTACAGCGATCCGCTGGCCGAGCTGGGTGTGCTCGGCTTCGTCAACAACGGTGAGCTGGTGACCACGACCAGCCAATCCGGACCGACCGTCGACGCGGAGCAGGCGCATCTGGGGCAGACGGACATCCCGGGACTGATGGGCGGTGTGCTCAGCCCGGCGGGCACCGCACGGCAGGCTGCGCCGCGGGCTCAGCATCACTCGGCGGCTCAGCAGCAGGCGGCGGGAGCGCGAGCCCCTCGGGCTGCAACCCTCGGCTCGGCCGTCATTCCCGGACTTCAGGAGCCGACCGGCGTCGTCGGAGCGAGTGCGCAGGCTCGAACAAGCGCGAACTACGGCCGGAACCAAACGACGACCGCGCACGTGCCCGACACGGCCGCTCAGCAGGCCTTTATCAGCGCGGTCGCGCCCGGAGCGGTCGCCGCGCAGCGCAGGTACGGGATCCCGGCCGCAGTCACGATCGCGCAAGCGATCGATGAGTCCGGGTGGGGCCAGAGCGAGCTGGCTACTGCCGACCATAACCTGTTCGGGATCAAGGGCACCGGCCCGGCGGGCACAGTGGTGCGGCCCACGGAGGAATACGAAGACGGGAGTTGGGTAGCTACGACCGCGTCGTTCCGGGTCTATCACAACGTGGCCGAGAGCATCGCGGATCACAGCAGGCTCCTGGCCACCGGGGAGAGCTACCAGCAGGCCATGGACAACCGTCAGGCTCCGGATGCCTTCGCCAACGACCTCACGGGGGTCTACGCGACCGACCCCAACTATGGCTCCAGCCTCATTTCCATCATGCGGCTATACAACCTGTACCGCTACGACCCCACGCCCTCCGCCGCGCCGGCCGTGGTCGCCGCCACTCCCCCGGTGACGACGCAGGTCGCGGCGGTCGATCACCAGGCGAAGGTGCCGGGGCTTGAGCAGGTAGGCCTGGCGTTCGGCGGGTCAGCGGGACTCGGAACCACGGCGATCGCGCCGACGACGCAGCGTGTGCCCGGGCCCCGCGGCGCGGCACAAGTCAGCGCGGCCCGCGCAGACCGGCACCGCAGTGGGCAGACCCCAGCCGCAGCGCCGGGCGCGCGCACTTCAGCGACGACGGCACCGGGCCGGGTCGCGGTGGACGCGTCGGGACGGAACGGAGGCCGGCCAGACACCCAGACTCGAAGCAGGATGGCCCACGTCACGACGAGGGGCAGCGGGCAGGGCCGCGGCGGGACGACGCTTGGCAGCACTCCCGACGGTCGGAGCGGGCGTGGCGGGACGACGCTTGGTGGCACTCCCGGCGGTCGGAACGGACGCGGCGGGACAACGGGCGGCGGGGCCGTCCTGGGCGGTGCGCGCATTCCCGGGTTGACCGATGACTATCCCGTGATGCCCGTTGCGTCGGCTTCGGTTGGCGCGGATTCCGTACGGGCGGTCCGCATGCCGACTGTTGCGTCCGGGTCGGCTCACGCCGATGCGGTCCGGGCCGTACGTATCCCGGCTGCGGCGTCGGCTTCTGCGAGCACCGACGCGGTGCGCGCCGTTCGCATCACGGCCGCGTCATCGGCGCGGACCACGGGCCGGACCTCGGGTCGGACCGCGGAGCGGAGCTCGGGTCGGACGGCGGAGCGGAGCTCGGGTCGGATCGCGGAGCGGAGCTCGGGCCGACCCAGCGTCCGCACCGGCGCCAAGCGGTATGCGCCGCAGATTCCCTCGGTGGTGACGACCGATTTCATGACGATGGCCAAGCACCCGCTGGCCCGGTCCAAGCCGCTGTACCAGGACGTGGCCAGTAGCCTCGGCGTCCAGTGGGAACTGCTGGCGGCGTGCGACTGGATGCAGTGCAAGGCCCAGCCCCAGTACTCACCCGTCAGGGGCGAAAGGCTCGGTAGCAGGAATCCCGACGGGACGCGCTTTCGTACGAAGTCCGAAGCGCTCGAGCAGTGCGCCGCCGACCTCATCGTACTGGCGGACGCGGTTTACCAGATCGACCTGACGGCGCCGATGTTCTTGTCGGTGCTGGAGCTAGCCCAGGTGTTCGCAGCGTTTCGGTGGGGCGGGATCCTGCGGGCGCACCGGGTCTCCGCGATGGAGTTCCCCTACTCGGTGGAGGGCCTGACCGTGCAGCACCTGGACCTGCGCTGGCCCGACATCAGTGAGCCGAACGCTCCCGACAGGCCTGGGGCCCGGTTCAAGATGCCGTTCGGGGCCGTGCCCGTGGTCCTGAGCCTCAACTACCCGGCGGTGGCTTGATGCCTCCCGGCTCTCGACGATAGGTGGGACGCCATGGTGCGCTATGACACGACCCGCGGCCGAGCGTTTCTGGCCGATGACCCGGAAGACGATGACGTCGGACCTCCCGTCCGGCGCTGGAGATGGCGAGGCCGCAGGCCGCGGCGCGTTCCGCGCTGGCTGACGTGGGGTGCGGTAGCGGTGGTGGCTGCCCTGATCTTCCGCAAGGCCCTGGCGTGGCTGGTGATTGCGGCGCTATCGGGCTTGCTGCACCTGGTGGGGCTCAACGTCCACCTGCCCCACATCAAGTTCGCCTGGCCCTGGCAGTCGATCAGCGCGGGCTCTAGCACCGATGTCATGGTGGGCCCGTGGGTGCTGCAGAGCATCGAGGGGATCTCCAAGCCCGCACTCGGTACGGAGAATTTCTCGTTTACCTTCACGCACAAGGTCAATAAGAGCATCGGCTTCTGGCCGTGCTGGTACTCCAGCACGTTTGCCGCGTCGGGTCGTGCTTCGGCCACCGTCGATCTCAACCCGGGGTCCGGCTGGTGGGCTCCATCTACCGGCCACTTCGTGCTGCAGGTGCTCAGCAAGCCGGTGCCGGGCGCGGCAGGCACGATCGCGGTCTCGCTGGTCCTGCCGCAGCCGCAGCTACCTCAGTCGGTCCACGACATCACCGTGGACGACACCTTCTCGCATCCGATCGACACGCAACACAGCTGGACCTATCCGGGGCTCGGCTGCGGCGCGCTGGTCAAGCCGCAGTTCGCGCAGTCCGTGCTCTACGCCCAGGCGCAGAGTCTGGCCTTCCACCAGGCCACGCATAACGCGAAGGTCACTCGCCCGCTGGTCAACGCGGCGAAGTCCGAGGCGGCGCAGATCATCCGGAACAACTTCATCCAGCCGACCGTGAACGCGCTCGGCTACAAGCTCACGCGCTTCAGCATCAGGTGGACGGGCGCGCCGTAGCCGGGGGTGGCGGGGAGGGTGAAGCTGTGGTCGGGCGCCGTAGCCGCGGGCCGGGGTGGGGATGCAAGCCGCGGTCGGGCGCGCCCTGGTGTGCGGCTGCGGTTACAGGTGGAAGCTCGTGCCGACGGAGTTCGGGATGAAGGCGGCGGGGAAGCGGGCTGACATCGCGTGCTGGGCGCGCCAGCCGGTGCAGTGCGCCGGCACGAGGACCTCCGGGTGCAGGGCGGCTATGTCGTCAAGCACCCGCGGGATCAGCGGCTCGAACGCTGGCCCGCCCAGGTGAAAACCGCCGAGCAGCGCGTACAGCGGCTGGCCCCGGCATAGGCGCTGGGCGTACCTGGCGATGTTGACCACGCCCGCGTGGCCGCAGCCCGTGATGACCATGAGGCCCCGGTCACGGACGCTGACGATCAGCGCCTGGTCGTCGAGCACGAGGGGATCTGGCTGCCAGCTTCCCTCCAGCCAGGCCTGCTGGGGCGGGAACCCGGGCTCGTAACCGGTCGTGCGCGCAACCTCGCCGGTGATCAGCACGGACCGGCCGAACAGGAAGCTGGGCTGCCGGTCCTCGATGACGTCAAAGCCGGCTTCGGCCAGGGCGCGGCGACTGGTGGTCGGGATTTCCAGTGGCTCACGGCCCGGCAGCTGGAGGCGACGCCGGCGCCAGAAGTGCGGGTGGATGAGCACCGGCAGGTTCGAACGCCCGACGGCGCGGATCAGCCCGTCGATACCCGTGGTGTGATCGAAGTGGCCGTGGCTGCACACGATGGCCTCGATCGCGGACGGGTCGAGCCCCAGGGTGCGCATGTTCCGCGTGACGCCGTCGGGGCTGGTGCCCGCGTCGAACAGGAACCGGTGCTCCTGCTCGCCCTTGGTCACGGTGACCAGGACCGAGAACCCGTGCTCGGCGATCAGCGGGACGGGAGCCTGCCCGCCCTCCATCACCGCCGACGCGGCCCACGGGACCCGGCCGAGGCCGAAGCGGCGCGCGGGGCCCTGGTCGGCCATCAGCGAGTCGGAGACGTTGTCCATCAACGTCGTGACCACTACCGAGTCGACCGGCTCGAGGTCGACCTCAAACGCTGGCTCCACGTCGTGGAGCACCGCGCCGGGCGGGGCGGGCGGGTGGTTGTCGGTGCACACGAGCCCATGGTAGGGACACCTTCGGCGACCCCGATGCGGCCGGGGAGGGGAAGCAACGCTCGTTCGGGAAAAAGGAACTACGTTGCGGGCTTGGCGCGGCTGTTTCGTGAGGCGCGGGGTGCATCGGGCATGGGCGCGTGCTCGGCCGAGGGGTCGGGTACCGGCGCGGCGGGTTCGATGGGCTGGGGCAGCCGGGCGGTCGCGGCGATCTCCAGGGCCTTGTCGACGTAGACGCGGTAGCCGAGGTCCGGGCGGTAGCCGTGCACCTCGGGGGTGTCCAGGCTGCGCATGAACTCCAGGATCTGCGGGCTGAACACCTGGCCGGGGACGAGCACGGGGAAGCCGGGCGGGTAGGGGGTGACATACGTCGTGGACACGACCTGCTCGCCGTTGTCCACGCGCTGTTCCACCTCGTCGGGCATGAGGTACTCGCAGTAGCTGTCGTTGTAGGACAAGTAGAAGGCGCGCCGCACGTCGCCTTCCGGGGTGGACTGGCCGGTCGCGTCCTGGAAGGCGGGATGGAAGCCGCTGAAGTCGGGCAGCGGCGCCGACGGCGCGGTCAGCCGGAGGACGGCGCGCTCGTGGGCGGCGCGCTCGGCCGGGCTCATGTCGGCCAGGCCGGAGTCCAGCTCGCGGGCGATGGTCACCAGCACCTCGATCAGGTAGGCCACCGAACTCCTGGTCGTGCCGATCGTGGTCATGAACAGGACGGTGTTCCGCGACGTCTTGTTGATCTGGACGCCGTACCTGTCCATGAGCTGGCTCCGCTTGAACGAGTCGCCCTCGATGCCGGTGTTGCCGATGTAGATGGTGATCCTGGACGGGTCGAGGACGAACTCGTCGGTCTCCCAGACCTTGATCATGTTCGGCAGGCCGGACCGGAGCGGCTGGTCGATGCCCGAGGCGCGGAACTCGGCCGGGATCAGGTCCGCGGTGGTCAGGCAGTGCATGTATTTGGACAGCAGCGGGTGGTGGTCCACCGCGTCGCGGAGGCGCATCGCGTTCTCGAGCTGCTTCTGCACCAGCTCGAAGCCCTCCAGCGCCGCCTGCCGGCGCCCCAGGTCCAGGGAGGCCAGGATCTGGTAGTTCGGGGACGTGGAGGTGTGCGTCATGTAGGCCTCGTGGAAGGTCTCCTCGACCTTCTGGCTGAAGTCCTGGTCCCAGACGTGGATCATCGAGCCCTGGCGCAGCGAGGTCAGCGTCTTGTGCGTGGACTGGGTGGAATAGACCCGGACCCGGGCGCGGGCCGGATCCGGGAGGAGCCGCCGGTCGAGCAGCACGTCGTCGGGCGCGGCGTCGACGGCGCCGACTTCCTCTTGGAAGACCTGATACTTCGCTTTGTAGTCGGGCTGGCGGAGGAGTTCGGCCAGCGTGCGGGCGGCGCGCATCGCGGTGCGCGGCCGGTAGACCGGGTGGAACCTGGCGAAGGCGAACCAGGCCTCATCCCACAGAAAGACCAGGTCGGGCTTGATGGCCAGGCACTCCTGCATCACCCGCTGCACGTCGTAGACGACGCCGTCGAACGTGCAGTTGGTCAGGAGGAGCATCTTGACCCGGTCGAGCTTGCCGGCTCTTCTTAGGGCCAGCAGCTGACGCTTGATCTCCCGGAGCGGGACGGCGCCGTACATCGAGTACTTGTTGAGGCGGTAGGCGTCCAGGTAGGTGACCATGGCGCCGGCCAGCATCAGCCCGTAGTGGTGGGACTGGTGGCAGTTCCTGTCGACGAGGACGATGTCGCCCGGCTGGACCAGGGCCTGCACGACGACCTTGTTCGCGGTGGAGGTGCCGTTGGTGACGAAGTAGGTCTGCCGCGAGCCGAAGGTCTTGGAGGCCAGCTGCTGGGCCTCGCGCAACGGCCCGGTCGGCTCGAGCAGCGAGTCAAGCCCGCCGCAGGTCGCCGACGTCTCGGCCAGGAAGATCTCCAGGCCGTAGAAGTCGACCATGTCCTTGATCCAGTGCGAGTTGACGATCGACTTGCCGTGGCTCACCGGCAGCGCGTGGAATACCCCGGTCGGGCGGTGGCTGTAGCTGCGCAGCGCGCTGAAGAATGGCGCGCGGTACCGCGCCGCCACGCCGTCCAGGATGGACAGGTGCAGCTCCAGCGAGCCCTCCCTGGTGTGGAAGATGCGCCGGAAGTGGTGGCTGAGCTTGCCCGCGAGCTCCTCGACCGAGATCTCCGTCATCAGGTACAGGTCGAGTTCCGGCCTGATCTTGGCCAGCGACCGGGCCAGGACCTGGGCCCGCTCGTCGAGCGAGTGCTCCACCTGGTCATCCGACACGTCCACGCTGACGAACTGGCCGAGGGAGGACAGGTCGTGCCGGGACCGGTGCGCGAACCGGCGCCGGACCACGCACGCCTGCAGCCTGAAGTTCAGCCGCGCCGCCATGAGGGCCTCTTCGAAGCTGGACGCCACGACGATCTCGTAGAAGAACTGGTCGTCCGGGCGGCGCCACCGCCTGAGCTCCTCGCGAAGGGCGCGCTCCTGGTCATCGGTCAGGTCCTCGACGAGGAGGACCTCGAAGTAGGGTCGTTCGGATCTGGCCTGCTCCGTCGCCGTCCGGGCGTCGCGCTCGTATACGTCGTCGTCGGCGGCCAGATCCCAGGCCAGGCTGCTGCGGTAGTTGTCGGTGGCCAGGACCCGGTTGATCCCGGCCACCACCGCGGCCAGGCGGTCGTACTTACCCTGGACGAACAGCCGCCGGAGCCTGGTGAAGGTCTGGGTGCCAGGGAAGGCCCAGAATCGCTCGATGGGCCCGAGGATGTTAGCCAGGTCGGTGACCGTCTTGACCAGCGGCTCGAGGGGACGCTGCTGAGCGCAGGCCAGCGCCAGCTGGGCGGTAGCCTCTTCCAGGCTGGACCAGGTGTCCGTCCTGAGCTGCCACAGACTGTTGTAGGCCAACGTGTTCGAGCCCTCCGGCACTGTAACCGCCTCCGCGTCTCGTCCC
>JBOHCK010000131.1:0-15899 GCA_050698755.1 Streptosporangiaceae bacterium
GTACACCAGGACGTTGACGACCATCGCGGCCAGCAGGATCTGGCTGACGAGATCGGGCCAGCTGAGGAAGCGCCGCGCCACCCGGCAGATAGCCCAGGCCACGAGCGCCACCCCGGCCAGGTGGACGAGGGCGAACGCCATCTCGATCGCCGGCCCCTGGGGCTTGGCCCCAAACAGGGCGAGCAGCCCCTGCCCGGTGACCCGCGCGTGGTGGAGCCAGGTGCGCAGCGGCGCGAGCTTGTACCCCACCGGGTGCAGTAGGAAGCTGCCGCTGGCCCGGAGCAGCCGGTTGACCAGCGAGGCCGCGCCGTAGGCGAGGATGGCCGCGGCGGCCAGGAACACCTCGTACTGGCGAGCCCGCAGGCTCGCCCCGAGCCAGCCGGGTGACCGGCGGTCGCTCCGGCGGGCCGCGATCACGGCGCCGATGACGCGCACGGCGCACACCGCGATGAGCGGGATGATCCCGATCACGAGGACCAGCGGATCGGCGACCAGCACCCAGGTCAACAGCAAGAAGACGAGGGCACTGGCCCAGCCCGCGCGGCGCCCACCCCAGGGCCTCGAAGAGGCCTGGGGGCTGTGTACCCCCGGGGGGACGACCCCCCGGGATCCCTCCGATCCTGGGGAGAAACCTTTCCCCCCAGACCCCCCCGGGGGGCCAGCACAGTCGATGACCAGCCAGGTGAGCATGAGCGGGACGGCGGTACCGATGTGCCCTACGGACAGGAGCAGGACGAAGACCCCGACACCGAGCTGCGGGGCGACCATGATGGCCACGGTCAGCAGGGTCCGCGGCCAGGCCCCCGGCCGGGTTGCGCCCCGGGCCAGCAGCGCGGCCACGAGCACGACGAGCGTGTAGGTCATCGCCGCGGCGACGTGCGCGGTGTCGGAGTGCAGGCCGATGAGGCGCTCGAGCAGCGCGTACTGCGGCAGCTCGGTGGTGTAAAACGAGACGTCCGACAGGTACCAGCCGTGCAGCAGGACGTTGCCGTGCAGCATGTCCGAGGCCATGAGCAGGATGTTCGCCTCGTCGGAATTCTCCGGATAGGTGCGGGACACCATGAGGTACGCGACGAAGAGCGCGACAACGGTCAGCGCGATGGCCGCCCAGGCGAGCAGGCGGCGGCCGGCGGCATGGCGTGGCAGGCGGGTCCGCTCCCCGGCCGGCCTGGCGTGCCGGGCGGCGGATGGCTCGGCGGCGGGCTGGCCGCCGGGCGGCGCGGCGGAAGCCTCCGGCGTCCCCCTGCTGCGCATCATGCTCGCTACTCCGCCTTCCCGATGACCTTCACAGGGTAGTCTGGCATCGCCCTGGTAGGCTGCGCGCCTGGTCCAGGATTGCCCTTCCCGCCTGACCGCCACGGTGGAGGCATGCGCTTGCAGCTCACTTCGACGTCGGAAGAGGACGAGTCCGTCCGGCAGCGCGCGTCATCGCCGTGGTCGAGCCTGGACCGGCCGATCGTGGCGGGCGTGATCGCGCTGGTGGCCTGGCTCGGATTCGTGCTGGCCCGCTGGCAGATCTGGGCCAACGGAAACCTGAGCAAGTTCATCCTGCTGGGCTCGGGGCGTAACGGGTTCACGAATCCGGCGCAGCTGCCGCGGGGCGTGGCGATCGGCGACCCGAATCAAGCCGGCTACGACGGGCAGTTCTACTACCGGCTCGCGCTGGGCCCGTTCGACTGGGCCAGGACGGCGTTCGGCATCACGATGGACCAGTCGTACCGGTACACCCGGATCGGGTACCCGGTGCTGGCCTGGCTGGTCTCGTTCGGCCAGCACCAGCTGGTCCCCTACGTCCTCGTCCTGATCAACCTGTTCGGCGTGGCGGCCATGGCCGTCCTCGGCGGCATGTTCGCCCGCGCGTCCGGCCGGCACGCCCTGTTCGGACTGGCCTTCGCGGCCTACTTCGGCCTGGTCATCAGCGTGGGCCGGGACACCGCCGAGCCGGTCGCCGAGGCCTGCATGCTGGGCGGCCTGCTGGCCTACCGGCGGAGCAGGTACCTGCTGGCCGCCGGAGCGTTCGCGTTCGGCGCCATCACCAGGGAGACCATCTTGTTCGCCCCGGCAGGGATCGCCGTGGTCCGGCTGGTCTCGATGGCCCGCCGGCAGGGCGAAGGGTCTCGGCCGGGCCTAGCCGACCTGACCTGGGTCGTGCCCGCCGTCGCCTACGGCGTGCTTGAGGTCGCCGTCCACTTCGTAGTCAAGGGGAAGTTCCCGCTCCTGGCGAACACCAGCCGTAACCTGACGTCACCGTTCACGGCGCTATACGGCGCGCTCAAGTACGACGTGGGCCACATCAACACCGCTCACCTGAGCCCGATCGACATTGCCCTGCTGGAGTACGCCACGGTGGCGGTGTTCATCGTGGCTGGCCTGGCCGTGCTCAAGGTCACCACCGCGCCGGTCCACGAGCGGCTGGCCTTCGTCTTCTTCGTACTCGAGCTTGGCCTGCTGTCCAAGCAGATCTGGACCAGCACCTTCGGTGACGGGCGCTCGCTCATCGAGGTCTACCTGATGGCGCTGATCCTGCTGCTGGCGACGCCGCGGCGGCGGTACCTTTCCTCGCTCAACCTGACCCTGATCGTCGCCTGGGTGCTGCCCGCCCTGCTGGTGGTGGCCAGGCGCCGCGCCCTGTACATGTGAGGGCGGCGGCCCCGGTCAGTGGCCTAGGGATGCGTCCGGAACCTGACCAGCTTGCTCAGCAGGTTGGTATCCCAGACCTCGATGATGTAGCCGTCGTACTGATAGACCCGTTGCGGCGGGCCGAACGTCAGTAGCGCGGAGGCCTTGGCTTCCCTGAGCGGAGTCGGCCCCCCCGCGACCAGGAAGTTCGCGTAGTGCAGCGAGGGGTCGTAGTCCTCCTCGTTGGTCTCCCACTGGTACGGAGTCACCTCGCCGTTGTCGGTCCGCGTCACCCCGACGACCCGAACGCGGTTGCCGCTGGCCACCGTCGTGCTGTTGGCCTCCCAGTATCCGGCCAGCCCGTAGCGGAAACCGTGCCCGACCAGCCACGTCACCAGCGGCTCGTTGGCGGGCGGGGCCGGGGTCTGCGCGGCGCCGTACCCAAGCGCGCCCAGGGAAGCGGCCAGCAGTACCGCGAGCGCGGGCTTGAGCGCCTTCGGCCGCGCCCGCAGTGCGCCCAGGGCCCGCTCACCGAGCATCCGCCCGGCTAGCGCCGCGCCGAACGGCAGAACCTCAGCCATCTCGCGCGCGCCCAGGACGTCGTGGGTGTGCGTGCTGATCATGTAGGCGCCCAGGTTGATCACGACGGCCACGGCGAGCACGGCGACGATGAACTCGTCCGGGCGGAAAAGCCGGCGCAGGGCCAGGCCCAGGCCCCAGAGCACCAAGACCGCCCCGACCAGGTGGAACACCGCGAAGACCAGCGCAATCCCCGTCTTGGCGTCGAAGACGTTGGCGCCGAACAACTCGAGGAAGCCCTTGGCCATGGTTACTACCCCGTGCGGCCAGCGGCCGACCGGGGCCGACCTGGTCCCGATGCGCCACACGTAGAACCCGCCGAGGGCCTTGATGGCCCGGGGCGCCAGGGTGCCGAGTCCGGCCGCGATCAGGGCGGCTCCGCCCAGGGACGGCTCGTACCACCTGGAGGCCCGGTCGCCGTCGCCCTGCAGCAGGTTCGCGAAGGATCGCACGACGACGACCAGCACCAGCGGCGCGATGCACGTGATCAGGATGACCGAGTCGGCCACCATCGTCCAGGCCAAGATGGCGCCCACCGCCAGCGGGACCAGCCAGCGCGGCCGCGCGTACGGGTAACGGTCGATCAGCAGCCAGGCCACCAGCACCGGCACCGCGGTACCCGTATGGTCCGGCGACAGCAGCAGGATCGAGGTGGCGCTGACCTGGGGCGCCATCATGATTCCCGCGGCGAGCAGCGCGCGGGCCAGCCCGGCCCCGCCCTGGGCCCTCCCCTTGGCGAGCAGGGCGGCGAGCAGGACGAGCAGCGTATAGGTCATGGCCGCGCCCACGTGCACGACCCAGGCCCCGATCCCGAGCCAGTGCACCAGCAGGGCTTCGATCAGCGCGTACTGCGGGAGTTCCGTGGTGTAGAAGGACACGTCGGAGGAGTACCAGTGCCGCAGCAGCAGATTCCCGTGCAGCATGTCCCAGGCCTGCAGGATGTTCCCTGAGCCGTCGGACGACACCTGGATCGACGAGGACTGGCGCAGGTAGCAGAAGAACAGGACCGCGACCGCCAGCACGGCCAGCGCGACGTATTCCGCCCGCCGCCTCGGAGATACCGCCGCCGGCCCGGCGATGGCGGCGGAGGCGGCCTCACGTTCGCGTCCGCTGACGCTCATCCGCGGGTCACCAGGCCCTGGCCACGGAGAAGCCATTGAAGCGCAGGATGACCTGCGTCCCCGGCGGTGCGGCCGGCGGGTAGAACCAGTAGCCGACGCTGCTGGCCAGCTGCGAGGGGGTGCAGATGAACTGCTTGGTCACGATGAAGGTGTACCACGGATCAACTAGGCACGCCCTGACACCGGTACGTTCGGCCTGGTCGAGGAAGCCGATGGCCTCGGGCCAGACGATATGGTCGACCTCCAGCGCGATGGTGTGGCCCGGTGACCTCGCGGCGAGGGCCGCCACCGCCGCCGGCAGGGATTCGTTGATGTCACCCTCGCTCGTCCTGGTCCCTGGTATCACCGCCAGGGTGATGAACGCGGCCGCCGCGGCCAGCACGGCCACCGCCGGGGCGGCTGCGCGCAGGACCCGTCCGGACCGCTGGCGGAGCGCCTCGACCGCGCCCACGACGATGATCAGCACCATGACCAGCGGCGCCGACCAGTAAAAGTACCCGATGTAGCGCGAGAAAAGGTCGTCGATGCCGACCGCCGTGTACAGCACGAAGGCCAGCGTTGAGACCACGTTGAGGGCCAGCAGGGCGACCAGGAACCGGCGCAGCGGGCCGCGGGTGATTTTTGGCAGCCCGGCGATGACGCCGACCGCGACCGCCAGGAGCAGCACCGGGGCCAGCCACGCGTTGGCGTGCGGCCACCAGAACCACAGCGCGTAGTCCGTCACCTGGGCTGCGGTGTAGTGGCCGGCCAGGCCCGAGGTGCCGCCCGAACTGCCGTAGGAAATGTACTTGTTGAAGTCTCCCGGCCAGTGCAGGGCCAGGTTGAGCACGATCGGGAACGCGAAGATCACGCTGATGACCGCGGCCGGGATCCAGGCCTTCCGCTGCTCGGCGAAGAACGACCGGATCGAGGCGCGGATGGCCCGCCGGTGCCCGGCCGCCGACCAGACCAGCACGGCCAGGGTGATCACGGGCACGAACAGCAGGAAGCACGCGTGCCCGTGGATGAGGAACCAGCCAGACAGCGCCAGGATCCACAGGTCGCTCACCCGCCCCGCTATCACCGAGCCGGCCGCGAGCAGGAAGACCACGTACGTCGGAACGTACAGGTACGGCATCCAGTCAGAGTTGACGACCTGCGGGTAGACCACCGCCAGGCCGAGGAGCACGGCGAAGGTCGCAGCCGCCCCCGCCAGCGAGCGCGTCCATCCGTAGACGATCCCGACGGCCAGCGCGAGGAAGGCGCTGTCCAGCACGAAGACCGCGAGCACGTGAGCGTTCCACGCGGTCGGGACGACGTGCAGCGCGTTCAGGAACAGGTACTCACCCAGGGCCTGGACGTACATGTAGGCGGGGCCGGGATGGTTGAAGCCCTCGCGCGAGTAGCTGCCGATGAGCAGCGTGAAGTGCTTGGCCTGCGTGATCAGGATCGAGTTGGCGCCGGCGTCCCCCTGCTCGTAGAGGCGGGTGGTGAACAGGAATCCGTTGCGGGCGCAAAGCAGGGCGAACAGCAGGGTGAACGGGACCGCCCAGATCCACCAGGGCCGCCGACCGCCAGCGGCCAGGTGAGCCGGCTCGGCTACGGCCGGACCGACGGTTCCTGTGGCCCGATCGGCGGGCCTGCTCCGAACCGACTCAGACCCTGTGGCCACCGTTACCCGCCTGCCGTCCGTACTTCCGACCTCAGATGGTTCCAGCCTTGATCGCGCCTTCGATCCAGGGGATGACCTCGTCGAGCATTTCGTCCAGCGTCGTGCTCGCCTCGAAACCGAGGACGCGCTTCGCCTTCTCGGTATCGGGAACGCGGCGCTGGACGTCGTATTCGAACGGATCGTCGTGCACCAGCGTGAGCGGGACGTCATCGCCCTTGACCTTGCGCCAGATGACCTCGGCGAGCTGCCGCACGGTCGTGCTCTCCGCCGTCGACAGGTTGAAGTCCTCGTTGAGCGCCTCGGGGTGTTCCATCGCGGTCACCACGCCCTGGGCGAGGTCACCGCCGTAGGTGTAGTGCCGCACCTGATCGCCCGAGCCGAGAATGTGCAGCGGATCCTGGCCCTTGAGCACCTTCTGCACCAGGTCGGGAACCACGTGGCTCATCGCGAGCTGAACGTTCCCCGACAGGATCTCCGTGTCGCCGAGGGCCCGGCTTTCGCCGATGCCCACGCAGTTGAACGGGCGCACCAGGGTGTACGGCAGGCCGTACTGGTCCGACGCGGCCTTCGCGAAGTACTCCACCGCCAGCTTCTGGAAACCGTAGGAGGACAGGGGCGGCGGTATCTGCCGCTCCTGCCCCTCGTACGAGGGCCACTCGTCGGCGCTCTCGAACACCATCGAGGAAGACAGGTAGGTGACCTTGCGCAGCCGACCCTCCTTGTGCGCGGCGATCGCCGCGTCGCAGGACGACGCGATGATCCGCTCGTTGGTCGCCAGCAGGTCGTACGCGTAGGTGTGGAAGTAGGAGATCCCGCCGATCATGGCCGCGCCCGCGATGAACTGGTCGCAGTCGGCCAAGAGCTCGGTCATGAGGGTCACATCCCTGGCGTCGCCCTCGACGAGCCGGTACCGCGGGTGCCCGTCGTAGGACTTCCTGACCTTCCCGTACTTGGAAAAGTTATCCAGGCCGACGACCGCGTAGCCGCGCTCGAGCAGCTCCGCCACGACATAGCCGCCGATGAAGCCCGCTGACCCGCTGACCAGAACTTGCTGCATCAACTCTCCTGCCCGGTTTGCTGCTTGCGTTCTCCGCCCGCGCCGCGGGTCCGGACCTGCTCTGGGGTGAGCTGAGGCCCGAAGGCGAAACGATACCAGCGCAGGTAACTGGGCACCCACTTCGCGACCTTGAAGTTGGACACTCCGGCCTGCCGGTCCAGCCAGATGGTCGGGATCTCCGCCACCGGCCGGCGCAGCCGCTTGGCCTTGGCGGTCAGCTCGATGCCGATCTCGAAGCCGTCGCGGGAGTCGATGCCGACCTCCCTGACAAACTCGGTCGAGTAGGCCTTGAACGAGTTGGTCGCGTCCCTGGTGCCGACGTGAGCGAACATGCGGAGCGACCGCCCGGCCAGGCGGGACATGGTGCCCTTCAGCACGGGCCCGCCGACCTGCTGGCCGCCCGGCATGTAACGGGACGCGGCCGCGACGGCCACGCCCCGCTCGACCAGCCGGACGAGCTCGTCGATCTGCCTGGCGTCATCGCACCCGTCCGCCATGGTGACCACGACCACCGGAGCGGTCGCGGCGTCGATGCCGTACCTGATCGCGTTGGCGGGACCCCGGCCGTAGGTGTTGATCAGGCACTTCAGCCGCGGCTCCTTCCGCCCGTACTCCTCCGCCACGGGGACCGTGGTGTCGTCGGCCGAATCCACCACGACCAGCACCTCGCACGGCAGCCGCACCGACTCGAACAGCCGGTCCAGCACGCTCACCACCTGGTCGCCCTCGTTGTACGCGGGCACGACCACCGAGACCCGCGGGTACTCGGTCATATCCGCACGCCCTGCCCAAGGGCGTCCCAGATGTCGGCCACGGGCTTGTCGGTCACCAGCCCGCGGTATTCAGGGTGCGGCGCCGCGATGACCAGGAGGTCGGACCTGTCCAGCACCTCATCGAGCGGCAGCAGCGCAGCGTCGGTGGTCACGTACGGGTCGGTGCACAGGACGGCGTCGGCCTTGAACGCCAGGATCCGCTTGAGCTTGTACGACAGGCTCGACCTGGTGTCATCCGATCCGGCCTTGAACGCCATGCCCAGGATACCGACGGTCATCGAGGCCAGGTCGAAGCGCTGCTCAAGCCGGTGGACGATGTACAGCGGCAGGCCCTCATTGACCGCCATGGCCGCGTGCCCGAGCGGGAAGTTGTTGTGGTTGAAGGCCGCCAGCTGCATCGTGTCCTTGAACAAGCACGGTCCGGCCGCCAAGCCGGCGGCCGGCATGTCCGCGGCACGCGGGTAGTCCTCGGCCAGCCCCTGCCGGATCCGCTCGAAGTCCAGGCCCCGCTCGTTGGCCATCATGTAGAGCTGGTTGGCGGTGGCGAACTTGATGTAGCGCCAGACGTTGGTGAACAGCTTCGCCAGTTCCGCCTCCTCCGGCGACATGACCACGAGCTTGCTGGTCAGCCTGCCGAACAGGCTCCGCGCCCGGTCCGTCCCCTCAGGGGTGCGGGACGAGATGATCTGCGGCAGCTCGTACAGCTCCGTCATAGCCTTGCCCTCGGCGATCCGCTCCGGGCAGAAGGCGACCTCCATCTGCACCCCGAGCCCGGCGATCATCTTCTCCACCAGCGCGGTCACCCCCGGGAACACCGTGCTGCGCAAGATGAGGATCTGTCCGTCGCGCAGGTAGCCCGCGCACCCGCCCAGCGCCTTGGGTATCGCGGTCTGGTCGGGGTTCAGGTGCTCATCGACCGGGGTGCCGATGACCACCACGACGTGCTCAGCCGAGCCGACGATGGCCGGATCGACCGATGCCTCGAGGCGACCGGCTGCGAGCACCCGGCGCAGCACCTCCTCCGCACCGGGCTCGGCGAACGGCATCCGGCCCGCATTCACCGTGGCGACCGCGGTCTCGCTCACGTCGTAGATGCCCACCCTGGCGCCCCGATCGGCGAACGCGAGCGCGAGCGGCAAGCCCACGTGCCCGCAGCCGCCGATGACGACCACGTCACGCTCAAGCAGATCCGGCACCTTCGTCACCCCATACCTCCGGCTGATCATGGCAGGCCCACGAGGGCAGCCGGAACCACAGGCTTACGGCCTCCGGCGCCGCCGTCACATGTCTTGGCGCTCTACCTTACCGCCCGGCTCGTCCCGGTCACCGGGCTTGCGACGGTCAGGTCAGGCAAGCTGGCGAGTGACGTCCAGGCTCCTGACAGCGTTCCGGCTGGAAACCCCTCCACCCGCTGCGATAGGCTCACGCCGCTACTGCTGCGTGGCGGCGCACCCGGTCTGGCTATTTAACCGCCCTGAGCAAGGAATGGACGATGCCTGGTCTGGAGCACCCGCTGCCCGGTGCCCTGGTCGCGGAGTCGGTCACGCCCGAGGGCCGGGACCTGGTGACACCGGCCGCCGCCACGAGCGCCGCGCCAGGCGGCGCGGACCCGCGGCGGTCCCCGGTGCTGCCGTGGGCGGACCGGCCGATCGTGCCTGGCCTAATCGCCTTGACCGCGGCGGTGGCCTTCGTGCTGGCCAGGTGGCAAACCTGGGCGCGGGGTAGCATCAGCCGGTTCATCCTGATCGGACGTCATTTCGCTACCCCGAGCCAACTGCCGCATGGCATACCCGTGGCACCGACCTACGGCTATGACGGCCAGTTCTACTACCGGCTGGCCCTGGATCCGCTGAATTTCAGGACGACGGCCTACGGCATCAGAATGGACCAACCGTACCGGTTCATGCGGATCGGCTATCCAGCGCTGACTTGGCTAGTCAGCCTGGGCCAGCACCTGGCGGTCCCCGTCATGCTTGTCGCGGTCAACGTCGTCGCCATCGGCGCCATGGGCTGGCTCGGGGGCATCTTCGCCCGGCAGGCGGGGAGGCACGCGCTCGCCGGGCTGCTGCTGCCGGGATATTTTGGCCTTATCACCAGCTTGTCCCGTGACACCGCCGAGCCGCTCGCCGCGGCCTGCCTGCTCGGCGGGCTGCTCGCGATCCGTGCCCGCCGCCCCGTACTGGCCGCTCTCCTGCTGACCTACGGCGCGCTGACCAGGGAAACCGTGATGGTTGCCGTAGCCGCCATCGCCGTCGTCCGCGCCGCCGGGATCATCCGCGGGCAGCAGTCGGCCAGGCCCAGCCGTGATGACCTCCCGTGGCTGGTGCCGGCCGTCGCCTTCGCGGTCTGGCAGGTGGTGCTGAAGGCCGCCACGGGAAGCTTCACGCTATTCGCGGACAGCGGTCGCAACGCGGGTACGCCCTTCATCGCCCCGCTCAGGGCGCTGGAGTCCAACCTCGCCCGCATCAACCTGCACCAATTCGATCAGATCGACCTGTGGCTCCTGGAGCTAGCCATCCTCGCCGCGTTCACGACGGCGGCGCTGGCCTGCTTGCGGTCCACCAGCGCGCCAGCGCACGAACGGCTGGCCTTCGTCCTGTTCCTGATCGAGATCTGCGTCGTCACGCCGAGCACCTGGAACAGCCTCGATGCCGACCTGCGGTCGTTCGTCGAGGTATACCTGCTGGCCGTGATCATCTTGCTCGGCACGACACGGCGCAGTCTGGGCGCCAGGCTGCTCCCCTACCTCGCCGCGTTCACGCTGCCCGCCCTCGTTGTGGTCACGCAGCGTAGGCTGATCGGGTCGTGACCGAACGCAAATGCCGTGATGGACCGCCGCAGCGCGGGGTTCTGGTGCCGAGCCGCCCGGTTCTCGGCATTCTCACAAACTGCGTTAAGCCTGTTCATGGGCGTCAAAGAGTTGAATCCTGTACGATTCTGCACCGGCAAGCTCAAAAGTGTGGCGGTGTGTCCGGGTATGGCCCGCCTTTCGCGAAGGGCGGACGATGGCCATTCAGGAGCACGGAACCGCTGCCGGCCCCGGTGAGGTGGCGAGGAACGGCCTGGGCCCTGAGACCCCTGAACTCACGGCGGACGCGGTCCAGCCTGCGGCGTTCGATCCGGGGCAGCCGGAGACTCCCGACCTGGAGCAGACCGGGGTGGCCGTGCTAGACCAGCCGACCGCAGAGCTAGAGCCGCCCGGAGTTTCCGCGCTGGACCTGCCGGACGCGGCGGAGCTGGATCAGGCGGGCAAGGCGACCTGGTGGGCCGCGCTGCAGAGCTGGCGGCGGCGGGTCCAGCCAGTTATCGCCTGGACGGACCGGCCGACCGTGACCGGACTGATCACGCTGCTCGCCGCCACCGGGTTCGTGGTAGCCCGATGGGAGATGTGGTCCAGGCGAAGCTTCGGCAGGTTCATCCTGATCGGGCAGAACTTCGCGCACCCGGCCCAGCTCCCGGCCAGCATGCCGCTGCGCGCCAAATACGGTTACGACGGCCAGTTCTATTACCGGCTGGCGATCAACCCGCTCAACTTCCACCAGACGGCCTACGGCGTCACCATCGACGCGGCCTACAGGTTCATGCGGATCGGCTACCCCGTATTGACGTGGTTCGTCTCGTTCGGGCACATCTCGCTGGTGCCCTACATGCTCGTCGCGGTGAACGTCGCGGCCATCGGCGCGCTGGGTTACATCGGCGGGCGGTTCGCCATCCAGGGTGGCCGGCACGCTGCGTGGGGCCTGCTGCTGCCCGGGTACTTCGGGCTGGTGACCAGCTTGTGCCGGGACACCGCCGAGCCGGTCGCGGCCGCGTGCATGCTAGCCGGGCTGCTCGCCATCCGCGCCCGCCGGCGCAGGCTGGCTGCCTCGCTGCTCGCCTTCGGCGCGCTGACCAGGGAAACGGTGATGGTCCTGGTCGCGGCCATAGCCATCGTCCGGATCGTGGGTTTCCTGCGCCGCCGGTACCGGCCCGGGCGAGACGATATCGTGTGGGCCCTGCCCGCCGGGGTCTTCGTAGTCTGGGAACTGCTGATCTTCTGGTTCACCGGTAGCGTGCCGATGCTCGCCGACGGCGGCCGGAACGCGGGGACGCCGTTCGTCGCCCCGCTCGAGGCGCTGAAGTCCAACCTGGCCCACATCGACTGGCACAGCTATAACGCGATCGACGTGTGGCTGGCTGAGGTGGCCGTCCTGCTGATCTTCGCGGTCGCGGCGCTGTGCTCGCTGCGGGTCTCGCGCGCGCTGGCCCACGAGAAGCTCGCCCTGGTCCTGTTCCTCGTCGAGATCTGCGTCGTCACCCCGAGCACCTGGGGCAGCGTCACCGCCGACCTGCGGTCCTTCGTCGAGGTCTACCTGCTGGCGGTAGTGGTCCTGCTCGGGCGGCCGCGCCGACGGGTACCGTACCTCGGAGCCTGGCTGCTGCCCGCTCTCACGCTGGGCCTGCTGCCGGTGCTCGACGGGGTGATCAGGCTCAGGCTGCACTGGGCCTGACGGCTCCTGGCGGGTTCAGCCCCGGGCGGCCGGGATGGTCGGGTTGCCCGGGATGCTCGTCAGCAGGTTCCTGTGCCAGACCATGATCGTGTACGGAGCGTCGTGGTAGGTCCGGGCCGGGGTGCCGAAATACTTCTTGATGAGCCCGAGCGGCTCCCAGTGCGAGAAATAGCCTGGCTCGTTGTCGAGGACAATGAAGTTGGCGTAGTGCGTCTGGGGGTCGTACCACGACTCCTTCGACATCCACAGGTCCGCCCGCATGCTGTGCTGCATGAGCGCCCTGACCTGGACCTGGTCGCCGCTGTTCATGGTAACGCTGCTAGAGGTCCAGTAGCCGCTGAGCCCGTAGGTCAGGTGGTGGTCGGCCAGCCAGGTCGCCAGGGTGGTGTTGGCCGCTGGGAGGGCGGGCTGGGTGACCTCCCACCCCAGCCCGGCGGCGTAGCCGATCAGGACCAGGATCCCGGCGACGGCACCGGCCAGCCGGATCTGGCGGGATCGTCCGACGCGGCGCGCCACCCGGACCCCGCCGGCCACCATTATCCGGCCGGGCACCCGGACCCAGCGGACTAGCCAGGACCAGCCGCGCGCCAGGACGCGGCCGGGCACCCGGACCCAGCGGACTAGCCAGGACCAGCCGCGCGCCAGGACGCGGCCGGGCACCCTGACCCAGCCGGTCAGCCGGACCCGGCCGGCCGCCACCACCCGGCCGGGCACCTGGACCCAGCCGACCACCCTGAACCAGCCGACCGCCAGAGCGTGGCCCGTGAGCTGAGCCCGGCCGGCCAGCCGGACCCGGCGGGGCGACGGGAACCGGTGAGCTCCGCGGCCGACCGAACCTTTGTTCCGAACCGGGAACCGGTCCCTGGCCAGGCCCGGGTACCCCGCCGAAACGAGCACCCGGGCCGCCAGCGCCGCGCCGAAGGGGACGATGATGGCAACCTCGTGCGCCGCCTCGTCCGAGGCGTTGGTGAGCAGGTACAGCACGATGTTGAGCACGATCGCCACGGCCAGGATCTCGTCCACCAGGCTCGCGCCGAAGAAGCGCCAGGCCACCCGGGCCAGCGCGCAGACCACCAGCGCGACGCTCGCCATGTGCAAGAAGGCCAGCACGAGCGGGATGCCGCCCAGCCCGGTGTAGTTGGCCCCGAAAACCTCGAGCACCTTCCACCCGGCTGGCCAGTTGTAGTGCAGGTCGGACCAGGGCGTCAGGTAGAACGGCAGCCGGTTCACCGTGTAGCCGCCCAGGGCGGACAGGACGTTATTAGCGATCCAGGCCAGGCCCGCGGCAGCGACCGCGGCCGCGCCCAGCGCCAGGTAGTACCGCTGGGCGGTGAGCCGCCGCCACCAGCTTCCTTCTCCCTTGAGCCAGCCCCGGATGATCCGTAGGGCGCACGCGATCCCCAGCGGCCCGATCCCGACGACGTACACGATGGGATCGGCGACCTGGACCCAAGCGAGCAGGACCGCGATGAGCACGGGCACGGACCAGCGGGGGGCCGACCGTTCGGTCCGGTCGAGCAGCAGCCACATCAGCAGAAGCGGGGCCGCGGTGCCGATGTGGCCCACCGACAGGTCCATGGCGAAGATGCCGAGCCCGAGTTGCGGGGCCAGCATGATGCCCGCCGCGATCAGCGTCCTGATCAGCCTCCGGCGACCGGACGATCCGGCCCTGGCCAGCATCACGGCGAACAGCAGGACCAGCGTGTAGGTCATCCCGGCCGCGATGTGCCCGGTCTCCGCGCGCAGCCCGAGGAAGCTTTCGAGCAGGGCGTACTGGGGCAGTTCGGTCGGGTAGAACGAGACATCGGACATGTACCAGCTGTGCAGCAGCAGGTTGCCGTGCAGCAGGTCCGATCCCATCAGCAGGATGTTGGCGCTGTCGGAATTCAGCGTGTACGTCTGGGACAGCCGGGCGTACGCGGCGAGCAGGACCAGGCCGGACAGCAGGTACGCCGCGACCACAGCCCAGCGCCTGCGGTGGCTGGGTCTGCGGTCACGTGCCCATGGCTCGGCGATAGCCGGGCCGGGCCGTGGTTGGGTCTGCTCCCCGGTGCGCAGTCCGCCCATGGTTAAGGAAGCCTATCCGGTCTGGCTTAGGGCGGGATTACCAGTTGGTTGCGATGTACTTCGTTTCTGTGAATTCGAGCAGTCCCTCGTGGGCGCCCTCGCGGCCGATGCCGGACTGCTTCACGCCCCCGAAGGGGGCCGCCGGGTCGGAGACCAGGCCGCGGTTGAGGCCGACCATCCCGGCCTCGAGGGCTTCGCATACCCGCAGGCCGCGGGCCAGGTCGCGGGTGTAGACGTAGGACACGAGCCCGAATTCGGTGTCGTTGGCCCAGTTGATGGCGTCTGCTTCTGAGGTGAACCTGACGACGGGTGCCACCGGGCCGAAGATCTCGGTCCCGAGGATGCCGGCCCCGACCGGGACCTGATCGATCACCGTCGGCAGGTAGTAGTAGCCGCGCCGCTCGGGCGCGTGTCCCCCGGTGACCACCTTGCCGCCGTCCGCCGCCGCCGACTCGACGAGTTCGGCCACCTTGCTCCGGGTCGGCTCGTTGACCAGCGGGCCGACGTCGGTGGCCTCGTCCAGGCCCGGACCGACGACCATGCGCTCGAGCCGGGCCGCGAACGCCCGGCTGAACTCGTCGGCGACCGCCTCGTGCACGTAGAAGCGGTTGGCGGCGGTGCACGCCTCGCCCCCGTTGCGCATCTTGGCGATGAGCGCCCCCTCGACGGCCGCGCCGACGTCCGCGTCCTCGAAGATGATGAACGGCGCGTTGCCGCCGAGTTCCATCGAGCAGTTCACCACGGTGTCGGCGGCCTCGCGCAGCAAGACCCGGCCGACTTCGGTCGACCCGGTGAACGACAGCTTGCGGACCCGCGGGTCGTTCAGCATCGCCGACACCACCGCGCCGGATTTCCGCGAGGTCAGCACGTTGACCACGCCGTCGGGCACGCCCGCTTCGGCCAGCAGTTGGGCGATGTACAGCGCCGTCAGCGGGGTCTCCGAAGCCGGCTTGAGTACGACCGTGCAGCCCGCCGCGAGCGCGGGTCCGATCTTGCGGGTGGCCATCGCGGCCGGGAAGTTCCACGGGGTGACGAGCACCGAGACGCCGACCGGCTGGCGCATGACCAGGATTTTGTTCGCCCCGGACGGCGCCTGCATCAGGACGCCCTCCATGCGGACCGCCTCTTCGGCGTACCAGCGGAAGAACTCGGCCGAGTAGGCCGCCTCCGCCTTGGCGTCGCGCAACGCCTTGCCGTTCTCGGTGGTCATGAGCCTGGCCAGCGCGTCCGCGTTCTTGGTCATCAGCTCGAAGGTGCGGCGCAGGCACTCGGCGCGCTGCCGCGGCGGCGTCGCAGCCCATCCGGCCAGGGCGTCGTGGGCCGCGTTTACGGCGTCCAGCGCGTCGTCCACGGTCCCGTTGGCCACCTCGGCCACCGCGTCCTCGGTCGACGGGTCGATCACCGGCAGCGTGTCACCGCCTCGCCCGCCGGTCCACTCTCCGCCGATCAGCAGGCCCGTAGGCACCTCGATGCCGGCCACTTCGGCCAGGTTGGCGCTCACTTGTCCTCCTACAAAGCATTTCCGGGGGGGGGGGGGGGGGG
>JBOHCK010000132.1:0-15820 GCA_050698755.1 Streptosporangiaceae bacterium
GGCCCCGGCCGGCCCGGCTGGCCAGGCGGCGCGGCGGGCCGCGCCGCACCTCGCCCTGGCGGTCGAGCCCGGGGTGCGGTCCCCGACCGCGGCCGAGGCCCTCCCCGCTACGATCGTGGTCCTGGACAAGAGGTCCCGGCGGCTGTCCTACCCGACGCTGGTCGCGGTCGTCATGGTGGCCGTGGCCCTCGGCGGCCTCCTGGTGCTCTGGTTGAGGTGATGAGCCGACTGGCTCAGGCGGGTGAGGAGGTCGAGGTCACGCCGACTATTCGCGCCGATATTCGGGGCGTAGCCCCGCCTTGAGGCCGACGGCGACCGCTTCGATCGCGCTGTGGCAGTCGAGCTTCACGATCACGTTGCGGATGTGCGTGCGGACGGTATTCGGCGACTGGTGCAGCTTCTCCGCGATGCCGCTGCGGTCCAGGCCGCTGACCATCAGGCTCAGCACCTGATGCTCCCGCGGCGTGAGCTGCGCGATGAGCTGCGGCGCGCCGGCCGGTTCGGCGTACTCGGCGACCAGCCTGCCGAGCAGCTCACGCGGCAGCCAGCTACCGCCGAGCACCGCGGCCCGCGCCGCGCTGATGACCTGCTCGACCGAGGCGTTCTTGGCCACGAAGCCCACCGCGCCGGCCCGGACCGCGTCCAGTGCCGCGGCGATATCGGCGTAGGCGGTCAGCACCACGACCGCGGGCGGGGACGGCATGGCGGCGATCTGCCGGGTGAGGTCGATGCCGCTGACCTCACCCAGGCGCAGATCCATCATCACCACGTCCGGCCGCCACGCCGCCACGACCCCGAGCACCTGATCGGGGTTGCTGATCGCGAGCGGCTCGAAGTCCGGCTCCGCCGCGAAGACGGCCTCGAGACCCTGGCAGAAGACGCGGTGGTCGTCGACGATGAGCAGGTTGCTCGTCTGCATTATCCGCTAAGGGCGTCGGGCGCGGCGGCCGGCTCCAGGCCGCCACGTAGGTCGATGATCCCCTCCCGGACAGCGTAGGCGACCGCCTCCAGCCGCGAATGCACGCCGAGCTTGATGAGCACGGAGTCGATGTGCGTGCGGGTCGTGGACAGCCGCACCCCCATCGCCATGGCCATGCTCGTCGTGCTCTCGCCCCGGACCAGGCGCGCCAGCACCTCGCGCTCGCGCGGGGTCAGCAGGTGGTCCAGGGCCGGATAGCGCGTGCTGTGCCGGATCGGCCGGTGGGCGGCCTGGGCGGCCAGCGAGAGCACGGTCCCCCCGGTGCCGCGGCGGGCCAGCCGGTTCACCGCGCCGGTCAGGACCCGCAGGACCTCCACGAAATCGTCGGTCTTGAGCGCGGCCCCGTGCACGCCCGCGGCGAGCGTGCCGGCGAAGCCGACCGACCCGGGCGAATCCGCGAGCACCACGAAGGCGGTCCGCGGCGAACCGGCCATGGCCGCCTGCAGAGTGCCCGGCTCGCAGATCCCCGCCAGCCTGAGGTCGAGGATGCACGCGTCGGCCTGCTCGCGCAGGCTCAGTTCCGTGGCGTCGTCGAGCCCGGCTACGCAGCCCACCACCTCGTGACCCGTCCTGTGCAGGAGCGAGGAGAGGGCACCGGCGAAGATGCGGTGCGTGTCAGCGATCACGAGTCTCAATTCGACGCGCCCCCCTGCGCGGGCAGGAGCACGCTCACCGCGAGCCCGCCAAGGTCGCTGACACCGAGGTGGACGCTGCCGCCGTGCTTCAGCGCGAGCGCGCTGACGATGGCGAGCCCGAGGCCCGCCCGCCCGGCCTGTGCCGCCTCACCGAGGCCGTTACCGGTGTCGGCGATCGCCAGCCGGGCCTGGCCATCGGCCTCGTCGACGAGCACGCGGACCCGGCCGGCCGGGCCGGCCGCCCGGCACGCGTTGGCCAGGAGGTTACCCAGGATCCGCACGAGGTCGCCGGCCGGGGCCAGCGCCGTGACGGGCTCGGCGACGACGTTGATCACGCCGGCATAGCGCACCCGCGCGCTGGCAGCCGCGTCGGCGGCCAGCACGTCGAGGCGGGCCGCCGCGTGGCGCGACGGCCAATCCAGGACGTTCTCGCAGATCACCGCGATCTGGGCGACCGCGACGGCGATGGCGCCCAGCCGCTCTTGCAGGTCCGGCCCTGACTCGTTGGCGGCAGCGTGTACCAGCCACCTGATGGTGGCCGTCGGTTCTATCAGGTCATGACAAAGCTCACGCAGCGGAGAGTTCGCCGCAGTGAGCGAAACATCCTCATCTATCGACAAACCCGCAAAGCCATCTTCAAGAATGCTCAGGCACTCTTGATGCACCCTCTCCACTCTGTCCCCACTCCCCTCCTACGTTCCTCAGTAGCGGAGCCATCGGGTGCCGCCTTCCACTTCTGCCGCACCGCCAACTCCACTACCAAGGCCGGTAACGCCACCTTACGCCAACTCTGTGTAATTTTGTCCGGTATACAGCAACTGACCATCCTCATTTGCAGTAGGGCACTGCGGTCTTCCTTGACAGGCGTCCGCGGAGGTCCCGCCCGGTTACGGCCCATCCGGCGGCCCCAGCCAGTCACGGGTCAGCACCACCGCCTCGAGAGCCGAGCTGGGCCATTCCGCCGCTCCGAACGTGATGCCGAGGTTAACTTGTTGCGATACGTGAGTAACCTTCCGGAACAAAAGTATGACGCTCAGGTTAAGTGGGTGGTTTACGGGTCAAGAGTCTCGTTATCGAGATGTTCCTTCCATTTCGGCTGCCGTCACCTTCTGGCGGGCAGTGATCTCCTGCCGGAGCGTGCGTCCGGGTCCCGGACCGGCGTGGTCCGCGCAGAGGCCGCCGCTGCTCGGTTAGGCTCCGGTATGAGTGGGCCCGAGACTCGCCCCGACGCACGCTCGACACGAACATCAGGCAAGGAGCCGGCGGTGGCCTCCATCGAAGCGATTCATGCCAGGCAGATCCTGGATTCCCGAGGGAACCCCACCCTCGAGGTCGAGGTGGCGCTGGACGACGGGACTGTCGCGCTGGCCGGCGTGCCGAGCGGGGCGTCGACCGGTGCGTTCGAGGCGGTCGAGCTCAGGGACGGCGGCTCGGAGTACGGCGGTAAGGCGGTTGGCCGGGCGGTGCAGGCGGTCATCGACGAGATCCAGCCGGAACTGCTCGGTCACGAGGCCGATGACCAGCGGCTGGTGGACCAGGCGCTGGTCGACCTGGACCGGACCCCGGACAAGTCGCGGCTGGGCGCGAACGCCATCGTCGGCGTCAGCATGGCCGTGGCCCGCGCCGCCGCGCAGTCCAGCGGTCTTCTGCTGTTCCGCTACCTCGGCGGGCCGAACGCGCACGTGCTGCCGGTGCCCATGATGAACATCCTGAACGGCGGCGCGCACGCGGACAACAACGTGGACATCCAGGAGTTCATGATCACGCCCATCGGGGCGGCGACCTTCGCCGAGGCGCTGCGCTGGGGCGCCGAGGTCTACCACGCGCTGAAGTCCGTGCTCAAGCAGCGCGGCCTGTCCACCGGCGTCGGCGACGAGGGGGGCTTCGCCCCTGACCTGGAGCACAACCGGGCCGCCCTCGATCTCATCGTGGAGGCCATCGGCAAGGCGGGATTCACTCCCGGAGCGGACGTCGCGCTGGCGGTCGACGCGGCGGCGTCGGAGTTCTACGCCGACGGCGCGTACACCTTCGAGGGGAGTCCGCGCACCGCGGCGGAGATGACCAGCCTGTACGCCGGCTGGCTGGACGCCTACCCCATCGTCTCGATCGAGGATCCGCTGGCCGAAGAGGACTGGCCGGGCTGGCGGGAGCTCACCGCGAGCGTGGGCGAGGCGGTCCAGGTGGTCGGCGATGACATCTTCGTCACCAACCCCGAGCGGATCCGCCGCGGCATCGCCGAGCACTCGGCGAACAGCCTGCTGGTCAAGCTGAACCAGATCGGCTCGGTGACCGAGACGCTCGACGCGGTGAGCCTGGCGCACCGCGCCGGGTTCAGCTGCGTGATCAGCCACCGCTCCGGCGAGACCGACGACACCACGATCGCGGATCTCGCTGTCGCGACCAACTGCGGTCAGATCAAGACCGGCGCGCCCGCCCGCGGCGAGCGCGTGGCGAAGTACAACCAGCTGCTCAGGATCGAGGAACTCCTCGGTGACGCGGCGAGCTACGCCGGGGCGGCGGCCTACCCGCGGTTCGCCGCACGGGTCGGCCAGGCTTAACCTCCCGCATGCCCTCTGCCGCCGTTCCCCGCGCCACCCGGCTGACCAGCCGGGCGGCGGTGCTGGCCGTGGTGATCTGCGCGATCGCACTGAGCCTGGCGTACCCCGTCCGCGAGTACGTGGCGCAGCGGCAGCAGATCGACCAGCTCGTGGCGCAGCAGCAGACGATGCTGGCCCAGGTGAAGGACCTGCAAGCCGAGCAGGCCAAGCTGTCCGAACGCTCCTACATCGAGCAGCTGGCCCGGCAGGAGCTTGACATGTGCTTCCCCGGGGCGCAGTGCTACATCGTCGAGGGCGGCCACTCGCCGATCAGCGGCACGCCTGCGCCGCGTCAGGGACCCGCGCCCTGGTACGCGAAGTTGTGGCGCTCGGTCGAACAGGCCGACTCGGGCCGGGTGAAGTGATCACGGCGCAGGACACGGCGGTCATCGCCGCTCAGCTCGGCCGTCCGCCGCGCGGGCTGCTCGCCGTCGCTCACCGCTGCCCGTGCGGCCTGCCCGACGTGGCGGAAACGACACCGAGGCTGCCCGACGGCAGCCCGTTCCCTACCCTGTACTACCTGACGTGCCCTAGAGCGTGCGCCGCCGTCAGCAGGCTGGAGGCCTCGGGGCTGATGCGCGAGATGACCGCCAGGCTGGCCGACCCTGCGCTGCGCATGCGCTATGAATCCGCGCACCGCGACTACCTCACCCGGCGGTACGCGGCCGCGCGAGCCGTTGGCGTCGAGCCGCTGCCGCCCGGCACCCCGTCGGCCGGCGGGATGCCGGAGCGGGTAAAGTGCCTACATGCGCTGGTCGCTCACGAGCTCGCAGCGGGTGAGGTGAACCCGTTCGGTCGCGAGGCGCTTGAGGCCGCGGGCGAGTGGTGGCGGCCGGGGCCCTGCGTGCCGGGACCGTACGGGCCCGGGCCGGGCCGATGACCCGCCGGGTGGCGGCCGTCGACTGCGGGACGAATTCCCTCCGGCTGCTGGTCGCGGACGTCGATCCCGACCAGGCCCAGGTGACGGACGTGGCCCGCCGGATGGAGATCGTCCGGCTGGGGCAGGGCGTGGACGCCACCGGGCGGCTGGCGCCGGAAGCGCTCGCCCGGACCACGGGCGTGCTTCGCGACTACGCGGCCGTCATCGCCGCTTCCGGCGCGCACGCGATCCGCATGGTCGCGACCAGCGCCACCAGGGACGCGGCCAACGCGGAGGAGTTCACGCGGCGCGTCACCGACGTGCTCGGCGTAGCGCCCGAGGTCCTCACCGGGGCCGAGGAGGCGAGGCTGTCGTTCACGGGGGCGACCGCGGAACTGGCCGCCGAGGCCGACGACGGCCTCTTCCTGGTCGCCGACATCGGCGGCGGCTCGACCGAGTTCGTCCTGGGCACGGCTGTGCTGCCCCGGGGGGCGGTGCTAGCCCTGGGGGGCGATCCCCCGGGATCCCCCCGATCTTGGGGGGAAGCCTTTCCCCCCAAACCCCCTCGGCCCCCCAAACCCCCCCGGCCCTTGGCGGTTTCCGTCAACATCGGCTGCGTCCGGATGACCGAGCGGCACCTGCGCGGCGACCCGCCGACGCCCGAACAGGTCTGCGCGGCGGTCGCCGACATCGACGCCGCCCTGGATACGGTGAGCGCTGCGGTACCGGTCCGGGAGGCCGGGACGCTGATCGGGCTCGCGGGCTCGGTCACCACCGTGGCGGGTATCGCGATGGGCCTGCCTGCCTATGACGCCGCCCGCATCCACCACGCGCGCGTGTCGACTGCCGACGTGCACGAGGTGACGCGGAGCCTGATGGCCCAGACGCGCGCCGCGCGCGCCGCGATCGGGGTCATGCACCTGGGGCGGGTGGACGTGATCGGCGGCGGTGCGCTCGTCCTCGACCGGATCATGGAACGGTTCGGGTTCAGCGAGGTGCTGGTCAGCGAGCATGACATCCTCGACGGGATCGCCTGGTCGCTGGCCGGCGACTCGCGTGGCTGATCCCACGGGCGTAAGGGACGGCTGGCCATCCGATCCGGCCGGGCCGGATACGCCTGTCGCGCGCAGTGCGGGGGAGGTCACCGAGCTGGCCCGCAGCGCCGCCACGCTCCGCGAGCTCACCGCGCGCGAGTCCGTCTGCCGCGCCTGCCCCAGGCTGGTCGCCTGGCGTGAGGAGGTGGCCGCATCCCCGCGCCGTGCGTTCCGCGGCGAACGCTACTGGGGGCGGCCCATCCCCGGCTGGGGATCGGACCGCCCGCGCCTGCTGATCGTCGGCCTGGCCCCGGCGGCGCACGGCGGGAACCGTACCGGCCGGATCTTCACCGGCGATCGCAGCGGGGATGTCCTGTTCGCCTCGCTGTACCGGTGCGGCCTGGCCACCCAGCCGACCAGCGTCGCGCTGGACGATGGCCAGCGCTTGGTGGCCACCAGGATGGTGGCGGCCGTCCGCTGCGCCCCGCCGGACAACAAGCCAGAACCCGGTGAGCGGGACGCGTGCGCGCCGTGGCTCGCCGCCGAACTCGGGCTGGTGGCCGCGGACCTGCGCGTCATCGTGTGCCTCGGCGGGTTCGCCTGGCAGGCGCTATGGCCGGTGATGGGCCAGTGCGGTTTCCTGCTGCCGCGACCGCGGCCCGCGTTCGGCCACGGCGCCGAGGTGCGGCTCGCCACCCCCGGCGGGCCGGGCGGCGTGCTGCTGATCGGCTGCTATCACCCGAGCCAGCAAAACACGTTCACCGGCCGCGTCACCCCGGCCATGCTGGATGGCATATTCACCCGCGCCCGCGCGGCCGCAGGCCCCTGAAAAGACCGGGCGCGATTACTTAACGCTAATGTCAATCATGAACTAGTTACTCTCCGCATTTCTTCCCGAATGCCATACCCAGCTGGACAAGAATTGTCCTTGTTAGCCTCCTGTTCAGCAATTGGGCGAGCGGTATTATGGGGCCGCCCCCGTAGCCCAAGGGAAGAGGCCGACCCCCTAAAAGGGTCCCCAGTGTCGGTTCGACTCCGACCGGGGGCACTATTGGTGATCATGCTCCGATCGGGCAATTGCCCAAAATGCCCGACAAGGGAACTATACGGGTTTCCCGATCATGTATAGCGGTCGGGCCGCAGATAATCCGTATGGCGGTTCCGGCTCATTCTTTATACCGGCAAATAAGGATATATCCGATGTTGTCAGGTGGCCCCGCGGCCGCATGGCCCCGTGATGGGCATCCCGGCGTCAGCGCACGGCAGGGCGGGCCCGCCGACCTGCCCGCGGGTACGAGACAAGAACCGACACCGGCTCCGCTCGAGGCGATGTCGGCATGCGGATGCGGTTACGCTCCGTTAAGGCGTAGGCGCCTGCGCATCTCGTATTCGTGCACGATCGCGTAGGCGTACCCGTGGGAGATGCCGGCGTCGTCGGCCAGCCAGACGGCGCGCTCTTCGCGACGGAGGAAAGCAGGGCCAGATTCGAGGCGATGGAACCACTCAGCGAGGTCACGGCCGGTGACGACCGGAATGCGGGCGATCAGGCTCTTGTGCATATTCGGTGAGTGGCTCAGGGACACGGGCACCTCCAGGAAGCTCCTCTTGTGCTGAGAGTGCCTTATCCCAAGCCGCCTGGCAACCCCCTGGTGGCCACCAAATGTTCAGCTGAGCCGCTCGAAGATCATCGCCATGCCCTGCCCGCCGCCCACGCACATGGTCTCCAGGCCTAGCGTGGCGTCGTGGAACGACAGGCTGTTCAGCAGGGTGGTGGTGATGCGGGCCCCGGTCATGCCGAACGGATGCCCGACCGCGATGGCCCCGCCGTTGACGTTGAGCCGGGCGATATCGATGCCCAGGTCGCGGTAGGACGGGATGACCTGGGCCGCGAACGCCTCGTTGATCTCGACCAGGTCGATGTCGCTGATCGCCATCCCGGCCCGTCCGAGCGCCTGCCGCGACGCCTCCACCGGCCCCAGGCCCATGATCTCCGGGGACAGCGCGCACACGCCGGAGGACACGATCCGCGCCAGCGGCGTGATGCCGAGCTCGGCCGCCCTGACGTCGCTCATCACGATGACCGCTGCGGCGCCGTCGTTGAGCGGGCAGCAGTTCCCCGCGGTCACCGTGCCGTCCGGGCGGAACGCCGGTGCGAGCGCAGCGAGCTTCTCGATCGTCGTGCCCGGGCGGGGACCGTCGTCGGCCGTGACCACGGTGCCGTCGGGCATGGTCACCGGGGTGATCTCCCGCTGCCAGAAGCCGTCGGCGATGGCCTTCTCCGCCAGGTTCTGCGAGCGCGCGCCGAACTCGTCCTGCTCCTGGCGGCTGATCCCGCGCACCTGGGCGACGTTCTCGGCCGTTTCGCCCATCGCGATGTAGAGGTCCGGGAGCAGGCCGTCGTCACGCGGATCGTGCCATGGCCCAGCCTCCCCGGCACTCGCCCGTTCGCTTCGCTGATGAGCCTCGGTGAACAGGGGATTGCGGGTGTCGGGCAGGGAATCACTGTTTCCCTTGACGAACCTGCTCACGCATTCGACTCCGGCCGAGATGTACGCGTCGCCCTCGCCCGCCTTGATGGCGTGGAAGGCCATCCGGGTGGTCTGCAGCGACGATGAGCAGTACCGGTTGACCGTGGTCCCCGGCAGGTGGTCATGTCCGAGCAGGACCGCGACCACGCGGGCCATGTTGAACCCCTGCTCGCCGCCGGGCAGCCCGCAGCCCAGCATCAGGTCGCCGATGTCGGCGGTATCGAGCTGCGGCACCTGCGCCAGGGCCGCGGTCACCATCTGCGCGGCCAGGTCGTCGGGCCGGATGCCGATGAGCGAACCCTTGAACGCCCGGCCGATGGGGGACCGTGCGGTGGCGACGATCACTGCTTCGGGCATGGCACCGGCCTCCTCGCATAGGGTTCTTCCACACTATGCCTCTGGCTGCGGTGCCCGGAAGGCTCCGGGCACCGCCCGGGATCCGATAGCGTCGGTCCAGTCAGGAAGAGGACAACGATGCAGGTATATGACTCACTGGCCGAGCTGGTGGGGAACACCCCGCTGGTCCGGCTGCGATCGGTGACCAGGGGGATCCCAGGAACCGCGGTACTGGCCAAGGTGGAGTACTTCAACCCGGGCGGCTCGGTCAAGGATCGCATCGCGCTGCGGATGGTCGCGGCCGCCGAGGCCTCGGGACGGCTGACCCCGGGCGGGACGATCGTGGAGCCGACCTCGGGCAACACCGGAGCCGGGCTCGCGATCGTCGCGGCCGAACGTGGCTACCGGTGCGTCTTCGTCTGCCCGGACAAGGTGGCGCAGGACAAGATCGCGGTGCTGCGCGCGTACGGCGCCGACGTGGTGGTGTGCCCGGGCACGGTCGCGCCCGACCATCCGGATTCCTACTACAGCGTCGCGCGCCGGATGGCCGCCGAGATGCCCGGCGGGTGGCAGCCGGATCAGTACGCGAACCAGGAGAACCCCGCCTCTCACTACGCCACCACCGGCCCGGAGATCTGGTCGCAGACGGACGGCACGGTGACCCACTTCGTCGCGGGGATCGGCACTGGCGGCACGATCACGGGCACGGGGAGGTACCTGAAGGAGGTATCCGGCGGCGCGGTGCGGGTCATCGGCGCCGACCCGGAGGGTTCGGTCTACTCGGGCGGATCCGGTCGCCCGTACCTGGTCGAGGGCGTGGGCGAGGATATCTGGCCGGCCACCTACGACCCGTCGGTGTGCGATGAGATCATCGCGGTCACCGACGCGGAATCGTTCGGCATGACGCGGCGCCTGGCCCGCGAGGAAGCCCTGCTGACCGGCGGCTCCTCGGGGCTGGCGGTGGCGGCCGCGCTGCGAGTCGCGGTGGCGGCCGGGCCGGGCGCGGTGATCGTCGTCCTGCTGCCCGACGGCGGCCGCGGTTACCTGTCCAAGATCTTCAACGACGAGTGGATGTCCGACTACGGCTTCCTCTCCCCCCAGACCACCGAGCCGCTCGTCGCCGACATCCTGGCCAGGAGGGATCGCGGCCTGCCCGAGCTCGTCCACGTGCACCCGGAGGAAAGCGTCGGCGCGGCCATCGCCCTGCTCCGCGAGTACGACGTGTCGCAGCTCCCGGTCGTCAAGGAGGAGCCTCCGCTGATGGCCGCCGAGGTGGTCGGATCGGTCGTGGAGCGCGACCTGCTGGACGCGCTGGTGGCCGGCGCGGCCAGGCCGTCCGATCCGGTCGGCGGGCACATGTCCCCGCCGCTGCCCACCGTGGGCTCGGGCGAGCCGGTCTCGCGCGCGGTCCTGGCCCTGGAAAAGGCCGGGGCCGCCGTGGTCCACGTGAACGGGAAGCCGTCCGGGCTGCTCACCCGGCAGGACGTGCTGACTTTCCTGGCTGCAGGCAGCTAGGACATACGGGAGGGATGAACGCATGACCAGCCGAGACGGGTTCGAGACCCTGGCCATTCACGCGGGCCAGGAGCCTGATCCGCTGACCGGGGCCGTGGTGCCCCCGATCTACCAGGTTTCCACGTTCAAGCAGGACGGAGTCGGCGGGCTGCGCGGCGGGTACGAGTACTCCCGCTCCGCCAACCCGACCAGGACCGCGCTGGAGCAGTGCCTGGCCGCGCTCGAGGCGGGCCCGGCCGCGCTTGCCTTCTCGTCCGGCATGGCCGCCGAGGATGCCCTGCTCAGGACGGTCTGCTCCCCCGGCGACCACGTCCTGATCCCCGACGACGCCTACGGCGGAACCTACCGGCTGTTCGCCCGGGTGCTGGCCGGATGGGGGCTGAGCCACACCGTGGTCCCCATGGCCGACCTCGGCGCGGTCCGCGCACAGCTCGCCGCCCGGCCGGCCACGGTCATCTGGGCCGAGACGCCGACCAATCCGCTGCTGAACATCGCCGACATCCGCGGCCTGGCCCGGGCCGCGCACGAGGCCGGGGCGAGGCTGGTGGTGGACAACACGTTCGCGTCGCCGTACCTGCAGCAGCCGCTCACCCTCGGCGCCGATGCGGTGGTGCACTCCACCACGAAGTACCTGGGGGGCCACTCCGACGTGGTAGGCGGCGCGGTGGTCGTCGCGGACGCGGATCTCGCGGAGCGGGTCGACTACACCAGGAACGCCACGGGCGGCGTCCCCGGGCCCTTCGACGCGTGGCTGACGCTGCGTGGCATCAAGACGCTGGCGGCCCGGATGGACCGGCACTGCCGCAACGCCATGCGGGTCGCGCAGATGCTGGCCGAGCATCCGGCGGTCGCGGAGGTGTTCTACCCGGGCCTGCCTTCCCACCCCGGCCACAAGACCGCCCAGGAGCAGATGAGGGCGTTCGGCGGGATCGTGTCGTTCCGGGCGGCCGGCGGTGAGCAGGCGGCGGTCCGGGTCTGCGGCCGGACGCGCCTGTTCACCCTGGGCGAGTCGCTCGGCGGGGTCGAGTCGCTGATCGAGTACCCGGCCCGGATGACGCACGCCTCGGTGGCCGGTTCACCGCTCGAGGTCCCGGCCGACCTGGTCCGGCTCTCGGTCGGCATCGAGGACTGCGACGACCTGATCGACGACCTGCGGCAGGCCCTGTAGGACGCAGACGCGGGAGACCAAGCGCCCGCGTCCTGCCCTGAGCGGGACGCGGGCGCTATGCGAGTGGCAAAGAAGAGGTCAGCTCCGCCCGGCGGGGGAGCTCTCCCTGTCGTTCGGAGCCGGAGCCTGTGGCTTGGGCTTGAAGGCGAGGGCAAACCAGGCGCCAACGGCGAAGACGATGCCGACCACGATGCAGCCGGTGGCCTTCAGCGGGTGGTGCCCGGTCGATCCCGCGATGTGGCCCGGGATGAAGCTGGGCAGCGACTTGGCGGGTTCAGCCAGGTAGATGACGGCGACCACGATGAAAATCAGGGCGATGACGCCCAGGATCACGGCGAGGATCGTCCTGCCCGACGACCTCGAGCTTGATCCGCTCATTGAACTCACGATTCCTCCTTGGTGCGGGCCATGCGGTAAAGATGTGTTAGCGCCGCCGGTCGCGGCCGCCACGGTGCGGGCCGGCTGCGACGGGTCAGGAACTCAGCCGACTAGGAGAATCTACCGCCGGTTGGCGCTGCGGGTGCGAAGAAAGTCCCGGATGACGTACTCACCGAGACGTTCGGGCGCCGCTTGCAGGACCCGGCCGCCGTTCCTTCTCGCCACGTTGTCAACGAACGCGCTGAGCCGCGCATCGTCCGCAAGCATGAATATATTCAGCGCAGCGTGCCGGCGGGTCATCTTGTCCACCTCCGCCAGGGTGAGCTCGAGCGTCTCCGGCGAGGGCGGCCAGTCGAACCAGGACCGCCCGTCACGCTGCAGGTGAGCGGTCGGCTCGCCGTCGGTCACGATCAGGACGACCGGCTCGTGCTCGGGGTGCCGGTCGATATGGCGCCCGGACAGCAGCAGCGCGTGGTGCAGGTTCGTGCCCTGGACCAGGTCCCAGCCGAGCGTGGCGAGATCGGTCTCGCGCAGTTCGCGTGCGTAGTTGGAAAAGCCCACGACCTGGATGGCGTCCTGCGGGAACCTGCTGCGCAGCAGCGCGTGCAGCGCGAGTGCCGTCTGCTTGGCCACCGCCCAGGTCCCGCGCAGGTGCATCGAGTAGGACAGGTCGACGAGCAGGGAGACCGCGGCAGCGGTACGCCGTTCGGTCTCCGCGACCTCGAAGTCACGCGCGGAGAGTTGTATTGTCCGGGGGGGACGACCCCCCCCAGACCCCCCCCGATCATGGGGGGGCTCTCCGCCCCCCCATACCCCCCTGAACAGGGCATTCCGCACCGTGACCGGGACGTCGAGCGGCTGCTCGTCGCCGAACTCCCAGGGCCGGGTGGTCCCGGTGAGCTCGCCGGCCTGCCCAGCGTCCCGCTGGTCGTGGTCGCCGGACCGGCCGCCGAAGTCCATGTCGGCGAAGATCCGGCGCAGCGCCGTGTCTCCGAGCCTGCGCACGGCCTTGGGGGTGAGCTCCAGGTGCCCGCCGTTGCGGGTCAGGTAACCCTGGCGTTCGAGTTCGCGCTCAAGGCGGCGGAGCGCTTCGATATCGTCCACCGCCTGCCGGCCGAGCGCCCGCCGGACCGCGTCCTCATCGATGTCGTCCAGGCTCGCGCCCGGGTAATCCTGGCCTAGCGCGGATTCAAGCTCGGCGAGGTCGGCCAGTTCGGCCACGGCCGAGGTGGCGTCGCTCAGGCCGAGCGGTTCCTCGCCGGACATCTGGACGCCGCCCATCATGCCCGCCCGGTCCAGGTCCGGGCGCCTGGCGCGCAGCGCGTCAGCCAGGGCGGCCATCTCGGCGGCGAGCCCGGCGTCGTCGAGCGCGCTGGCCATCAGCCCGGCCAGCTCCTCGCGCTGCTCCGGGGTCAGCGAGCGGAGCAGTCTTTCGGCCGCGGCCATCCGGTTGACCAGGGAGTCGACGAGTTCGGAGAGGTTGCGGGGGTGGTCGGGGAACAGGTCACCGTAGCGTTCCATGAACTGGTCGAAATCGGCCTGGGTGTGCTCCCCGCGCGCGTCGGCCGCCAGCATCGTGTTCAGGTCGGCGAGCATATCCTTGATCCGACCCATGGCCTGCGGGTCGGGGCTGCTCAGGGCCTGGCGCATGCCGCGGAACTGGCTGTCGAGCACCTCGCTGCGCAGCAGGTCCCTGAGGCGTTCAAAGGTCTGGCGGGCGGTCGGCGAACGCCAGTCGTAGTCGGAAAGCTGCCTGATCGCCTGGGCGGTATCGGCCGGCAGCGCGTCCAGATCAGCCTCCCGCAGCCTGGCCTCGTCGCTCGGATCGGGGAACAGCTCCGCCCGCTCCTGCCCGATGGCGGTGTCGAGCAGTGCGCGGGCCTGCTCGAGAATGCCGTCGAGGCGCCCGCGCCCGCGGATCTCCCGCTGCCGGTCGCGGACCCTGCGGAGCAGGTCATCGAGGCCGCGCCGGGCCTCGGGGCCCGACAGCCCCTTCCTGAGCAGGTCCCGGAGGGCTTCGGCAGGGGAGCCGCCCGCGAGGACCGCGTCGCCCATCTGGTCCACGGCACCGCGCACGTCGTACGGGAGCGCGAGCGGATCCGGGCCGTAGGTGTACCGGCCGTACCGGTAGGTCGCCACGTCAGGTCCGGTACAGGCTCGTGCCGTCGCCGCTGTCCTTTGATAGCCGGCGCATCAGGTACAGGCCTTCCAGGGTGAACTCCAGGGCCGCCGCCGCGTGCCCGAAGGATTCATCGCCGCCGTCCATGCCGAGCCGCGACATGATCCTGGCCAGCCCGGGGACGTCGCCGATCCGGTGCAGTAGCTCGGTAGCGGGGACCAGCTCCCCGGCCTCGACGCTTCCGCCGTCGTCGAACCTGGCGAGCAGGCCGGACAGGTCGACGCTGCCCAGATGCGACCGGAACGTGTCCGCGATCGCCCGGCGGAGCAGCGCGCCGAGCACCTCGTCCTCCCGGCCTTCCTCGCTGACCTCGAACTCGACCTTCCCGCGCAGCGTGCTGACCACGGGGGACAGGTCGCAGACCCGGGCGACCGGCGGTTCCGAAGCTGTCCCCGCGAGCGCGGACCTGCGCACCGCCGACGCCGTGGCGCTTTCCGCCGCGGCGATGGCGAACCTCGCGGAGACGCCGGACCGCGCGTCCACGGCGGGCGACTCGCGGACGCTCCTGGTGAACCGCGCGATCACCTCGATCAGGTGCTCCGGTAGCTCGGCGCCGGCCGACAGGTCGGCCTCCTGCCTGATGAGGGTGAGCTCGTCCGCCAGAGACGGGGGGTAGTGAGTCCGGATTTCCGCGCCGAACCTGTCCTTCAGCGGCGTGATGATCCGTCCCCGGTTCGTGTAGTCCTCGGGGTTTGCGCTGGCCACCAGCAGCAGGTCCAGCGGGAGCCGCAGCGCGTAGCCCCGGATGCCGATGTCCCGCTCCTCCAGGACGTTGAGCAGGGACACCTGGATCCGCTCGGCCAGGTCGGGCAGCTCGTTCAGGGAGAAGATGCCCCGGTTGGTCCGCGGCACCAGCCCGAAATGAATGGTCTCGGGGTCGCCGAGGGTGCGGCCCTCGGCGACCTTGACCGGATCGATGTCACCGATCAGGTCGCCGACGCTGGTGTCGGGGGTGGCGAGTTTCTCGCCGTACCGCTCGCTGGCGTGCCTCCAGGTGACGGGCAGCTCATCACCGAGTTCGGCGGCGAGCCTGCGGCACCGCGCGCAGGCCGGTGAGTACGGGTGGTCGTTGATCTCGCAGCCCGGCACGACCGGGGTCCACTCGTCGAGCAACCCGGCCAGCGTGCGGATCAGCCGGGTCTTACCCTGACCGCGTTCCCCGAGCAGGATGACGTCGTGCCCGGCGATCAGGGCCCGCTCGAGGTGCGGCAGGACGGTCTGGCCGAACCCGACGATGCCGGGGAACGGGTCCTGCCCCGCTCGCAGCATGGCGAGCAGGTTGTCCCTTACTTCTTCCTTGACGCTGCGGTGGACGTGGCCGCCCGCGCGCAGCTCGCCGAGGGTGGCGGCGGGGGCATGCTGGTTAGGTTGCTGCACCATTCGACAGTATGTCGTCATCGCGCGCCTTCGCACCTGGCCCGGCCCGAGCCGGGCCGGGCGCCGCGCGGCGGGCAGGTCAGCAGCCGTGGCGAGGTCACCTGAAATTCCGCCAGGCGCCATGGATCTCGTGTTTCCGGGTTAGGCGGCGGTAGTGTCGCAGGTCCAGGCGTAGTCCTCGATTTGATTAAGCCGCCGCTGACCTGGCGGGATGGCGGAAATCCGGGCTTTGAGG
>JBOHCK010000133.1:0-15747 GCA_050698755.1 Streptosporangiaceae bacterium
CGGGTCGCCTGCGGCAGGCTTCGCGCGCCGTTGCGCTGATCGGTCACGGGTGGTGCGGGGACGTGGTCCGGCCGACGCTGCTCGTGCAGTCCCCGGGCCCGTACGTGGGTGCGGTCGGCCCTCGCGACAGGAGCGCGGCCGCGCTCCCGCCGCGAGCGCATGACCAGGAGCATCACGACCAGCAGCACGATCAGCACGCACACCCCGGCCAGGGCCGCGCGGAGCACCGACCCGGCCAGCGTGCTGGCGGCGGGTTTTCCGGGAGCCGCGACCGGCCGCCGCGCGGGCTGGCGCGGCCGCACGGGATGGACGGGATGGACCGGACGAACGGGGGGCGGCTGGCTGGCGGCCGTGATGAGGGCGGCCACCTGAATCGCCCGCGCCGCGTTTACCGTGCCGTATCCGGCACCGGACGGCGAGCGGGCCGGCAGCGGCGGCAGACCGGTCGCGCCGGTCACGGCCGCCGTGCTCTCGGTGAGGGCCTGCGTCACCTGGGCCGCGGACAGATGCGGGAACCTGGACATGATGAGCGCGGCGACGCCGGCCACCATGCCGCTGGCGGCGCTGGTGCTGCTGGTCATCTGGTAGCCGTCCGCCAGGTCCGGGGCCTCGAGGCCGACACCAGGGGCGGTCAGCGACACGTACGAGCGCCTGCTGCTGAACGGGGCGAGCCGCCCGCCGCGGGTCACCGCGCCTACCGCGATGACACCTGGGTAGGCGGCGGGGTAGTTGACGATGCCCGGGCCCATGCCGTCATCGCCCGCCGGGGCCACCAGCACGACGCCCTTGCCCAGCGCGTAATCCACCGCCTGCCGCTCGGCGGGGCTGCCGCCCGCCGCGGCGGGGTCTTCCTGGCCCGTCAGGCCCAGTGTCCCCGGGTCAAGGGGCAGGTCGATAATCCGGGCCCCGTGCGCGACGGCATACGTGATGCCGTTGGCGATGGCCTGCGGCAGCCTCCGGGTGATCGAGGCGTCCGACGATAGCGGATCGTTGAACTCCAGGGTCACCCGGACCGAGAGGATCCTCGCCGCGGGCGCGATGCCGACGATGCCGGACCTGTCGCCTGCGCCGTGCCCGTGCCCGGCGATGATGGCCGCTACCGCAGTCCCTTCGAAACCCCAGAAGGGACTGCCCGGCGCGCGGCCCGAATCGGTGAAGTCAGGTCCTGTGGTCACGTCGCCGGCCAGGTCTACAGCGCCCAGGTCGACGCCGGTGCCGAGGACAGCGACGGTGATCCCCGCTCCCACGGAGGTCTGCCAGGCCTGGGTTACGTGCAGGTCGGCCAGCCACCATTCCTGGCTGCGGACGTTCTGGCTGCGGACGGGGGCGCCCGCCACGCTCGCGGTGGTAGTCGCGCCCAGGGCGGGCAGCGGCCCGAGGACGCCAAGAGCGGCCACGGCCGCGGCCAGTCCTGCGGTGAACGGCATCACAATGCCGCGGGGCAATCGGTGTGACACTTTCGCCAGATATCTCCTCCGGGGCGGCCGGGCTGGCCAGCGGTAACGATGTTCAGGCCCAGCCTATGTAATCGTGCCACGAGCCCGCCTTACGCGGAATGCGTCATGGCCGAATTGCTTACGGCCCGGTCGTGATCAAAACCCGGGCGCCGGGCGTCAAGCCGAGCCGCTGCGCCGCGTTCCCGCCGTTCACCGCCAGGCTGACCAGCCCGGCACTGTCGAGGAAAGCCACGAGCTCACCCGGTTCCACCGCGCCGAACATATCCCGGTAAGGCACGGCCAGCCGGAGATGCGCGCACTGCACGAGCACGGAACCGCCCGGCTTGACCCCGATTTGGGCGGCATCGGCCGCGGTGATGGCGAGCTGGACATTGCCGAATCTGTCCACGGTCACGACTTCGCCTTCCGCGGCGGAATCCCGGACGATCCTTTCCGGGGCAGGCAGCGTGACCAGATCGCTAACGTCGATTTCGGTTCCCGCGCAGTCCAGTGCGGCATTTGCCGCCAGATGCGCGGCGACCGGCATGAAGATGTCGCGGCCGTGAAACGTCGCGGCCACCTGGCTGAGCCACAAATCGCGATTGGTCAGGCTGAAGGCGCGCGCCGCGCCGCCTGCCGCCCGTACGGCCCAGGAGAGCAGGCCGTTATCGGGGCCGACGAATATCGAAGTTCCGGCCTGTACCGCGATGCCGCGCCTGGCCGTGCCGACCCCTGGATCGACCACGGCCACGTGGACGGCCGGCGGAAGGTAGGGCACGGTCTGGGCCAGCACGGCGGCCCCGCGCCTGATGTCACCCGGCGGGATCAGGTGCGTCACGTCGATGAGGCCGGCGTGCGGCGCGATCCGGGCCGCGACGCCGTGACAGGCGGCGACGAACCCGTCGTCGAGCCCGTAGTCGGTGAGGAAGCTCAGGTAGCGGAAATGAGTCACGTCCGGTGAATGTACCTTGGCGGAACGGACCGGGATGCTGGGTCGGGTACGTTCGGCAATAGCCGGGCCCTTGAGCGTCACAGGAGGTCGCATGTCCGGGCTTTCCGAGCGTGACATGCGGATCCTGGCGTTCGAGCGGCGCGGCTGGCGCTCACCGGGAGCGAAGGAGCAGGCCATCTCCGATGTGCTGGATCTCCCCGCCACCCGGTACTACCAGCTGCTGAACGAGCTCATCGACAAGCCCGAGGCGCTGGCCTTCGACCCGGTGCTGGTCAAGCGCCTGCGGGCTCAGCGCGCCCGTCGCCAGCGCATCCGCTCCCCCCGGTCGAAGGGCCAGCCCGCGTGACGGACGCGCCGCGGGCCGGGACCCCGGAGGGCCAGGCCGGCCTGGAGGCCTTGCTGGCCCGCCCGGGGGAGGCGCTGATCGCCACCGACTTCGACGGCACGCTGGCACCGATCGTGGCCGACCCGCAGGCCGCGCGGGCTGTGCCCGGCGCGGCGCAGGTCCTTTCCGCTCTCGCCGCGGCGGTCGGCACGCTGGCGGTCATCACCGGCAGGCCCGCCGCGGACGCGGTCGCGTTCGGCGGGTTCGAGTCCGTCCCCGGCCTTATCGTGCTCGGGGTCTACGGTCGCCAGCGCTGGCAGGACGGCGTCCTGACCGGCCCTGGGTCCCCGCCGTCGGTCGAAGCCGCACGGCAGGCGCTGCCCGGCGTGCTGCGCGACGCGGGCGCCACCGAGGGCACCTGGGTCGAGGACAAGGGGGAGGCGCTGGCCGTGCACACCCGGCGGACCGCCGATCCCGAGGCTGCGCTGCGCACGCTGCGCGGCCCCCTCGGCGAGCTCGCCACCAGATTCGGGTTGGCCGCGGAGCCCGGCCGGAGGGTGATCGAACTGCGCCCGCCCGGGGCGGACAAGGGCACCGCGCTGACCGGCCTGGCCGGGGAACGCGCGGTGCGTTCGGTCCTGTTCTGCGGCGACGACCTCGGCGACCTGCCCGCCTTCGCCGCCGTGCGGGCCCTGCGCGGCACGGGCGTCCCGGGCTGCGCGGTCGCCAGCCGCAGCGCCGAGTGCCCGCCGATCGAGGCCGCTGCGGACCTCGTCGTAGATGGGCCAGAGGAAGTCGTGGCGCTGCTCGCCGCGATCGCCCGCCAGCTCGGACGGTGAGGCCCGCGGGCGGCAGGCCGGCTTACCCGTCGAGCGAGGCCAGCTGGTCGCCCAGCCAGCGGGCCGGCGGCCAGGCGGCGGCGCTGGCGGCCAGCGCTACGCTGCGCCTCCGGCGTTCGGTATCGGTCATGGCGAGCGCCTGGTGCAGGGCCTCGGCGGTCTCGCTGACGTCGTACGGGTTGACCAGGAGCGCGTGGTCCCCGAGCGTCGCCGCCGCGCCCGCCTCTCGCGACAGGATCAGCGCGCACCCGCGTTCGGACAGTACCGGCCCTTCCTGGGCCACCAGGTTCATGCCGTCCCTGATCGGGTTGACCAGGAGCACGTCGGCCAGCGCGCACGCCGCGAGCGACCGGGGATAGTCGTCCTTGACCTCCAGGACCAGCGGATTCCAGTCCGGCGTCTGGAATTCCTCGATGATCTGCCGCGCCATCAGCGCCATCTGAGCGGTGTACTCGCGGTACTGCGGCAGGGCCGACCTTGACGGGTAGGCGAAGGCCAGGTGCACCACCCGGCCGTGCCACTGCGGACGGGTCGCGAGCAGTTCGCGGTAGGCGGCCAGGCCGCGCACGATGTTCTTGGACAGCTCGGTCCTGTCGATCCTGACGATCAGCTTCTTCCCGCCGGCGGCCCGCCCGAGCGCGCTGACGTGGGTCCGTACATCGTCGGCCTGGGCCCTGACCCGCAGCGCGGGGACGTCCACGCCGAGCGGGTGCACGGCCACCTCGGTGACGTGCCCGCGGTGGCTGACCCGTCCGGTCGCGTCCGCGTCACCAGGGGCGGCCCGGGTGACCTGCGCACCCAGGATCGCCTCACAGCAGTCAAGGAACGCGTCGGCCCAGCACCGCGCGTGGAACCCGACGTGGTCCGCGCCGAGGATGCCGTCGAGGACGGCCTGGCCGACTTGGCGGGGCAGCAGGCGGTAGTACTCGGTCGGCGCCCAGGGGGTGTGCGAGAAGTGCGCGATGCCGAGGTCGCCCGCGTCGCCTCCCAGCTTCTCGCGCAGCAGCCGCGGAACCAGGCTGAGGTGGTAGTCCTGCACCAGGACCCGGATACGGTCCGCAGGCCCGGCCGCCGCCTCGTGCGCCAGCGCATCCGCGAAGGCCTGGTTGTACGCCAGGTACGCCGCCCAGTCGAGCCGGAACTCGCGGCCGAACTGCGGCTGGTTCGGCGTGTCGAACAGCAGGTGGTGAGTGAACCACAGGATCGAGTTCGCCACCTGGTTGTACGCGCGGTCGAAGGTCTCCGGCGGGATGTCGAGCATCCGGACGCGAACCTCGCCGTCCGCGCCGTCCGCGGGAACTGCCTGCGGGCTATGGGCCGCCATCCGGTCCCCGTCGCTGAGCGCGGCGCAGATCCAGGTCACCTCGGCCTGCGCGGCCACCGCCGCCAGCCCCGACGTCATGCCCGCGATCAGGCCCCCGCCCCCGCGCTGTCCGGCCAGCGTGCCATCCGTGCCGAGCTGATAAGAAACCGGACCGCGATTGGACGCCACGAGCACCCGTTGCCTCATAACCCGGCAGGCTAACGCCCGCAAGAGAGTCCGGGGCCCCGAGGGGTCTGGAGGAAAGGTTTCCCCCCAGGATCGGGGGGATCCTGGGGGTCGCCCCCAGAGGGTGCGCTGCTAGGCTTATATCGTTTGGAGCACAACTGAATAACGCTCATCCAGAGGGGTGGAGGGATCGGCCCTGTGAAACCCCGGCAACCTATCGCGCTTTTATGCCCGTCCAGCACGGCGAGGCGCGTGACATGGTGCCAAGTCCGGCCCGCGGTCACGGTGACCGCTGGGAAAGATGGGGAAGGAAGACCTCGCCACGTGACTACCGCAACGACGCGAACGACCCACACCCCGGCCGCGGGCGCGGGCAGCCCCGGATCGGGCCGCCCGGATTCCCGGTTTGGTTACGCCATCGGGCTGTCCTGCCGCGAGTGCGGTTCGACCTGCGAACTCGGCGCGCACTACGCCTGCGCCGACTGCTTCGGCCCGCTCGAGGTCAGGTACCAGTACCCGCACCTGACCAGGGCCGACATCCAGGCCGGGCCGCCGAACATGTGGCGTTACGCGCCGCTCCTGCCGGTGCCGCCCGACATCGCGGACCGGCCGACGACCGAGCCCGGCTATACCCGGCTGATCCGCGCCGACAACCTGGCCAGGGTCCTGGGCATGCGCAGGCTGTGGATCAAGGACGACCGGGGGAACCCGACGCACTCGTTCAAGGACCGCGTGGTCGCGGTGGCCCTGGCCGCCGCCACCGAGCTGGGCTTCACGGTGCTGGCCTGCCCGTCGACAGGCAACCTGGCTAACGCCGTCGCGGCCGCGGCCGCCCGGGCCGGGCTGCGTTCGGTGGTGCTCGTCCCGGCGGACCTGGAACTGCAGAAGATCATTACCACCTCGGTCTACGGTGGCACGTTCGTCACCGTGGACGGCACCTACGACGACGTCAACCGGCTCGCGTCCGAGCTCGCCGGGGAACACGAGGACTGGGCGTTCGTCAACGTGAACGTGCGGCCCTACTACGCCGAGGGGTCGAAGACCATCGCCTTCGAGATCGCGGAGCAGCTGGGCTGGCGGGTTCCCGCCCAGGTGGTGGTGCCGATCGCCTCGGGGGCGCAACTGGTCAAGGTGGACAAGGGCCTGACCGAGCTGACCTCGCTCGGCCTGGTGCCGGAGGCGCCGTGGCGGGTCTTCGGCGCGCAGGCGACCGGCTGCGCGCCGGTGTCGGCGGCCTTCGCGGCGGGGCACGATGTGGTGCGCCCGGTCCGGCCGGACACGATCGCCAAGTCGCTGGCCATAGGCAACCCGGCCGACGGGCCCTACGTCCTGGACGTGGTGCGGCGCACCGGCGGCGCGATCGCCGACGTCAGCGACGGGGAGATCATCGACTCGATGCGGCTGCTGGCCGAGGCCGAGGGCATCTTCGGCGAGACCGCCGGCGGCGTCACCCTCGGCGTGCTGCGCAAGCTGCTGGCCGGCGGGCAACTCGATCCGGACGCCGACACCGTGATCATCAACTCCGGCGACGGGCTGAAGACCCTCGACGGGATCACCGCGGCGGTGAACGTACCGGTCCCGATCAGGCCGACCCTCGAATCCTTCCAGGAGGCGCTGTCGTGACCGTGCAGGTTCGCATCCCCACCATCCTGCGGTCCTACACCGGCGGCGCGGCCGAGGTCACCGCGCAGGAAGGCACCCTCCGCGAGGTGATAACGGGACTGGACACCGCCTACCCGGGCCTTTCCGGCCGGATCCTCGACGAGGGCGGCCAGTTGCGCAGGTTCGTCAACGTCTACGTCGGCGAGGAAGACGTCCGCTTCGCCCAGGGACTGGACACGCCGGTATCAGCGGGATCGCGGGTCTCCGTCATCCCGGCCGTGGCGGGCGGCGCGCAGCGGCCACGGAAAGCTCCGGCGTGCGGCAGATGACATGATTGGTGGGTAAGTGGCGCCAGGCGCGCTCGGTACAAGGTAAGGTCTATTCCGGTCGCCGTCGGACGGGGACGGGGTTCGTGCCAGAGGCACGCAGCCGTTCTCACCGATCTCGCGATCGAACGGGTTCCGCGGTGACAAGGGCGGGGCTCGAGTCCCGAGCGCAGTTAGGGAGTTGTTTGGAATGGCTCAGGGCACCGTCAAATGGTTTAACCCAGACAAGGGATACGGCTTCATCGCCGTAGACGGTGGCAAGGACGTTTTCGTCCACTTCTCGGCGATCCAGTCGGATGGTTACCGCACCCTCGAAGAGGGACAACGGGTCGAGTTCGAGATCACGCAAAGCGACCGTGGCGCGCAGGCCGACAAAGTCCACGTGGTCTCTTCATAGGTGCTAGTCCCGGGGGGCGACCCCCCGGAACCCTCTCGGACCCCCCTCACCCCGCTTTATGTGGGCTGAGGGGGGTTGGCGTTTGCACTCTCGGTGGGAGAGTGCTAAACATGATTCTGGCACTCTCCTAGTGCGAGTGCCAGAATCATGGCGGGATCGAGCGATGAGGCACGACCTTGCGGCGGGAAGGGACCGCCGCCGGGAGTGCCGTCCGTCGCGGGCGTCGGCTCGATCCGCGCATACGCCACGAAGGACTGGAGCCTATGGCAGCGAAGATGATCGCGTTCGACGAGGACGCCAGGCGCGGCCTCGAACGCGGTATGAACCAGCTCGCCGACGTCGTGAAGGTAACCCTCGGCCCGAAGGGCCGCAACGTCGTGCTCGAGAAGAAGTGGGGCGCCCCCACGATCACCAACGATGGCGTGTCCATCGCCAAGGAGATCGAGCTCGAGGACCCGTGGGAGAAGATCGGCGCCGAGCTCGTTAAGGAAGTAGCGAAGAAGACCGACGACGTGGCCGGCGACGGCACGACGACGGCGACCGTCCTGGCCCAGGCGCTGGTCCGCGAGGGCCTGCGCAACGTCGCGGCCGGCGCCAACCCGATGTCCCTGAAGAAGGGCATCGAGGCGGCGGTCGAGCGGGTCAGCGAGGAGCTGTCCAAGCTGGCCAAGGACGTGGAGACCAAGGAGCAGATCGCCTCCACCGCCTCCATCTCGGCCGGCGACACGGCCATCGGCGAGATGATCGCCGAGGCCATGGACAAGGTCGGCAAGGAAGGCGTCATCACCGTCGAGGAGTCCAACACCTTCGGCCTCGAGCTTGAGCTCACCGAGGGCATGCGGTTCGACAAGGGATACATCGCGCCGTACTTCGTCACCGACCCCGAGCGGCTCGAGGCCGTCCTTGAGGACCCGTACATCCTGATCGTCAACTCCAAGGTGTCGGCCAACAAGGACCTGCTCCCGCTGCTGGACAAGGTGGTGCAGTCCGGCAAGCCGCTGGTCATCATCGCCGAGGACGTCGAGGGCGAGGCGCTGGCCACCCTGGTGGTCAACAAGATGCGCGGCCTGTTCAGGTCGGTGGCGGTCAAGGCCCCCGGCTTCGGCGACCGGCGCAAGGCCATGCTCGGCGACATCGCCATCCTGACCGGTGGTCAGGTGATCAGCGAGGAAGTCGGGCTGAAGCTGGACAGCGCGGACCTGGACGTGCTTGGCCGGGCCCGCAAGGTCGTGGTGGCCAAGGACGAGACCACCATCGTCGACGGTGCCGGTGACGCGGACCAGATCGCCGGGCGGGTCAACCAGATCAAGACCGAGATCGAGAACACCGACTCGGACTATGACCGGGAGAAGCTGCAGGAGCGGCTGGCCAAGCTGGCCGGCGGCGTCGCGGTCATCAAGGCCGGGGCGGCCACCGAGGTCGAGCTGAAGGAGCGCAAGCACCGCATCGAGGACGCGGTGCGCAACGCCAAGGCTGCGGTCGAGGAGGGTGTCGTCGCCGGCGGCGGCGTCGCGCTGCTGCAGGCGGGCAGGAACGCCTTCGACAAGCTCGACCTGGTGGGCGACGAGGCGACCGGCGCGCAGATCGTGCGCCGTGCGCTGGATGAGCCGCTCAAGCAGATCGCGGCGAACGCCGGCCTCGAGGGCGGCGTGGTGGTCGAGAGGGTCAAGACCCTGACGGCCGGCCACGGCCTGAACGCCAATGACGGCGAGTATGTCGACATGTTCAAGGCCGGGATCATCGACCCCGCCAAGGTCACCAGGTCGGCGCTGCAGAACGCGGCCTCGATCGCGGGGCTGTTCCTCACCACCCAGGCCGTGATCGTGGAGAAGCCCGAGAAGGACAAGGCCCCCGCCGCCCCAGGCGGCGGCGACATGGACTTCTGATTCTCCACGTCACGCACGCGGACGGCCCGGGGGATTCCCCGGGCCGTTTGCGTTGTGGCCGGGCCCGCGATAACGAGGCTGCGGTCTGGCGTCCCGGACCGATAGCCTTACAAATGCCCGTAGCATCCTGTCGGTCACCTGATCGCTGGTTGTTCTTAATTCTCTTTCGACGTGAGGTCTGCGCGTGCCTACCGGCAAGGTCAAGTGGTACGACTCCGACAAGGGGTATGGCTTCCTCGCCCGCGATGACGGCGGCGAGGTCTTCGTGCATTCATCGGCGCTGCCTTCGGGGACGACCGTGCTGCGGCAGGGGCAGCGGGTGGAGTTCGGGGTCGCCGAGGGACGCCGGGGAGCCCAGGCGCTCCAGGTGCGGATCCTAGAGCCTCCGCCCACCGTCGCGGCCGTCAAGCAGACCCGCAAGAAGCCGGACGAGATGATCGAGATCGTCGAGGACCTGATCAAGCTGCTCGATGACGTGTCGACCACCTACCGCCGCGGCAAGCAGCCCGACGCCCGCGACGCGAAGAAGATCGCCACCGTCCTGCGCGCTGTCGCCGACGACGTCGACCCTGCGTTATCTCCCGGGGGACGACCTCCCCGGGCATGTCCTAGCGCCTGCGGCGGTGCTAGCCCCCGGGGGAGCCCCCCCGGGGACCCCCCGCACGGGAGGGCTTCCGGCCCCCCCGTACCCTCCCCGGGCGGCGCTGCACCAGGATGCGCCGCCTGCGTCGGGCGACCATTGTCACCAGCGCGACCGTGAGGCCCGCCGCCGGGATGGCGAGGGCCACCTGACCGTTGTTGAGCATAGACACCAGGACGCCGACCAGGCTGCCCGCGACGTTCGACACCTGGTTCAGCGTCTCGGACACGGCGAACGCCGACGAGCGGATCTCCTCGCCGATCTCGCGCTGCACCGTGGAGTCGAGCGCGAGCTTGGCCAGGCCGGCGGCCAGCGCGGCGGTGAACGCGACCGCGATGGCGGCCTCCAGGCTGAAGAAATAGGCGCAGGTGGCCGTCACGATCGGCGCCAGGGCGAGCATGGCGAACAAGATGAGCTGCGGCGCCCTGGCGCGTATGAGGGAGCCGACCGCCATCGCGGCCAGGCCGCCGACCGCGGCCGCGGCGACCAGGGCGCCGAGCGCGAAGTTGTGCGAAACGCCGAATTTCTCTGTGCGCAGCAGGAAGGCCAGGAGGAAGACCATGTAACCGGAGAACGCGCGCAGCACCGCGTTGCCGCGCATCGCCTCGCCGACCACCGGGCCTACGTTGCTCAGGGTCCGCCACCGGCGCGCGCCGGTGGGCGCCCGCGGCCCGGGGGCCTCCGGCGCCTCCTGCGATGCCTCCCCAGGTTCCGTGGTCCAGAAGGAATCGGCCGGCGCGGATCTCGCTCCAGGCGGCAGCGACCGCGGTTCGCCGCGTCCCGGTCGCTGATAGGGGCCCGGTCGCTCATAGTCGACCGTGCGCTCCGGTTCCCGCGGCTGGGCTGCCCTCGGTCGGCCCTCCGGTGAGCTGGGGGAGCGCCCACGCTCGTTCGGCGGAAAATGAGGCTCCGGAGCGGGACCGGCGGTCGGTGCGGCCTCGGCCGGGGCGGCAGGGGTCGGCGAGTCGACCTGGTCCGGCAGCCGCAGGGCGAGGAACATGGCCGCGAGGTAGATCAGCGTCCCGGTGCGCAGCACCCACGCGGCCCCGGCCGTCGCCTCGATCCCCGCCGCGACCGCCCCGCCCAGCATCGAGGCGGTCAGCGCCATGAGCTGGGACCGCGCGTTCGCGGTAACCAGGTTGATTTCCGAGGGCAGCAGGCGCGGGGTGACCGACGCGCGCGCCACGCCGTAGGCCTTCTGCAGAACCAGGATCCCGAACGCGGCGGGTAGCAGCGTGACCGGGCTGTTGATGGCGGCCGACATGCCCCAGCACAGCAGGCCGCGGGCGAGCAGGGTACCGCCCAGCAGGTAGCGTCGGCCCTGCTGCATCCGGTCGAGGAAGGGCCCGATGAACGGCGCGAGGACCGCGAACGGCGCCATCGTCACGAGCAGGAAGAGCACCACCTTGCCGCGGGCCTGATCCACGGACGTGCTGAAGAAGATCGTCCCGGCCAGCGACACCGCGACGAAGGCGTCCCCGGCGCCGCCCGCGGCGGTCAGCTCGATCAGCGTGGAAAGCCCGGTGCGGCCCGCGCCGGACGCACCGGTTATCCGGTGGACGACACCGCCGGTCCTGCGGCCTGCGGTGGCCCCGGCGCGCGCACCGGTCCTGACCGCGCTGCCCGTGGCGCGCGCGGCGCGGCCCGTTCGCCGCAGCGCCTCGGACATCCCCATGTACCCAGTATTGTTGGTAGCCGCCACTGCGGCGACCTGCCCCTCGCATCGATGAGCGGGTAACCGTGACCGCAGCCCGCGTGATGAGCGAGGATTGGTGATCGTGAGCCCGGCCCGCACCGCCCGCACCGCCCGCACCAGGGAACCAGACCAGGCCTGCGCCGAGGCCGTCGGCCTCGCGCGCGCCGCCGTCGAGGAGGTCGTCGGTGCCGCGAGCGTGGGCGAGCATCTCGAGGTGCAGGCCGATGACGAACGAGTCGTCACGCACGTGTTCGGCTGCGCGGACCCGGCCTACCTGGGCTGGAACTGGGCGGTGACGGTCGTCCGCGCACCCCGGGCCAAGGTGGTTACGGTCAGCGAGACCGTGCTGCTGGCGGGACCCGAGGCGCTGCTCGCCCCGGACTGGGTCCCGTGGCACGACCGGCTGCGGCCCGGAGATCTCGGCGTCGGCGACCTAATGCCCGCCCCGCCCGACGACGAGCGGCTCGTCCCGCTGGTGGCGCTGGAAGGCGATGACGCCGTCACCGACTGGTATTCCGTCGATGAGGAAGCGGATCCGGCGGAGCCGGCCACGTGGCCGGCGCCAGGACGGTCACGCGTGCTGTCCGCCGCCGGGCGTGACGGCGCCTCCTCCCGGTGGTACGGCAGCGAGCACGGCCCGCGGACCCCGCTGGCGCACGCCGCTCCCGCCCACTGCATCAGCTGCGGCTTCTTCGTCCCGCTCAGCGGCGGGCTCGGCCGGCTGTTCGGCGCGTGCGCGAACGCCTACGCGCCTGACGACGGCGGGGTGGTCTCGGCCGACCACGGCTGCGGGGCCCACTCCGAATCGGTGGTGTGGCAGGCCGGGCGCTCGGTCGCGCCGGTCATCGACGAGCTCGGCTACGACCTGGTCGACTTGCCCGGCGTATCCGTCGAGGAGACGGTGTTCGAGCCGCTGTCCCGCGGGGCCGACTGATCGCGGGTCCTGGCGGCCGCCTTCGCCCTGGAGCGCTTGAGCCTCGGCACGTACCACAGCGCGAACAGGCCCAGGACCACCCCGGCGACGCAGGTCCAGATCCACCAGCGCGCGGAAGCGGGCAGGCTGTCGCGGACGATGAGCAGGACCACGAGCGCGATGGCCCACGCGGCGGTCACGACGCCTGCGACCAGCTGCTCGTTCGCCTCGAGCGGGGGCGGCGGCGACGGGCGTTCGTCTTCGCCGCGGGATAGCTTCACTCGTTTAGGCTACGAGGTGCCGCAGTCCCTTCGCGCATGGCTGCGGAGGGTCCGCGAGCATGATGTACTTACTTCGACGCCCTTGGCTGGCCGACGAAGGTTCAAGATGACGACAGTGACGCGGACCAGGACTGATGCCGGGCTGGCCACCGCCCTGCGGATTTCCGTGAGCAGGCTGGCGAGGCGCCTGCGGGCCCAGCGGGCTGCCTCCGGGATGACCGAAGCGGTGCTGTCGGAAACCCAGCTCGCCGCGTTGTCGGCGCTGGAAACCCACCAGGCGATGACGCCAGGAGAGCTGGCCGAGCACGAGAAGGTACAGCCGCCCTCCATGACCCGCGTCATCGCGGTGCTCGAGGAGCGCCAGTTCGTGCTCCGGTCACCGCACCCGACCGATCGCCGCCAGGTGATCCTCACCGTCACCGAGGAGGGCCGGGCGGTGGTGCAGCGGGTGCGGCGCAGGAAGGACGCCTGGCTGGCCCGCCGGCTGGCCGAGCTGACCGCCGAGGAGCGGGCCACGCTCCGGGCGGCGGTGCCCATCCTGGAGAAGCTCAGCCAGTCCGAGTCGTAGCGGGCGTCAGGGCGCCGGGTCGGAGTCCGGGCCCTGCGCGGGCAACGGCCAGCTCGCCAGCGTAGAGTAGCGCGGCCCCTCCGTCGCGCCCAGGCGGCTGCGGACGAGGTGCACCCGATCCGCCGTCCAGGCTTGCCCCTGGAAATCGGCCAGCGCCGCGACGAGCTCGGTGACGTCGGCCGGCATGCGGCAGCGCGCGAGGGTCAGATGCGGCTGGAAGCGCCGGCCCTTGTCCGGCGGCGGGGCGCCCGCGCGGCTCGCGCCGGCCGTGACCGACTCGGCCAGGTGGGCGAGCGCCCCGCAGTCACCGGACAGGCCGCTCCACAGCACGTTCGCGCGACCCGCGGAGGGGAAGGCGCCCGCACCGCAGAACGCGAGCCGGAAGCGATGGTGACGCCGGGCGGCGCGTTCCAGGCGGGGCAGCAGCCTGGTCACGGCGGCCTCGTCGACCTGGCCGAGGAAGGCCAGCGTGACATGCCAGGCCTCCCGGCTGGTCCAGCGCAGGTCAGGCCGGTTAGCCCGGAGCGGCCCGGCCAGCGTGTCAAGCTCGTCGAGCACGGCCGGAGGCGGCGCGATCGCCACGAACAACCGCATCAGGTCACCCGAGCTCGCCCGGGATCCTGCGGACCGGCTGACCGCCGGTTGCGTCCGGCGGGCTAAAGCGGTCCGCGGAGGGTAAGCATGCTGGCCGAGCACGCCGGCCCGGTTTGGCTGGTCATCCATGGCTCACCTCGGATCTTCCTCGCCTGGGTCGATAGGCTGTCATCGTGAACCGGGTGCCCCGATGGCTGCTTCCCGCCGTGCTCGTGCTGCTCGTGGTCATGGTCGTGATCGGGTCGATCATCCGCTAACCGCCGTGTGCTCGACCACATAGTCGATGCAGGCGGTGAGGGCTTCCACGTCCGCCGGATCGACCGCGGGGAACATCCCGATGCGCAGCTGGTTGCGGCCCAGCTTCCGGTATGAATCCGTATCAACCACCCCGTTCGCCCGCAGGCAGGCCGCGATGTCGTCGGCGGACAGCCCGTCACCGACATCGATGGTGCCGACTACCTGTGAGCGTTGTGCGGGATCGGCGACGAACGGGTGTGCGTAAGCCGCCTGCTCCGCCCACGCGTACAGTATGGCAGCCGACTGCGCTGTCCGGGCGGCGGCCCAGGTCAGGCCGCCCTGGTCGAGCATCCACTCGACCTGGTCGGCGAGCAGGAACAAGGTCGCCACCGCCGGGGTGTTGTACGTCTGGTCCCTGACCGAGTTCTCGACGGCGACCCGCAGCGATAGGAAGTCAGGGATATACCGGCCGGACGCGGCGATGTCGTGCACGCGCTCGACGGCCGCCGGGGACATCAGGGCGACCCAGAGCCCGCCGTCGGAGCCGAACCCCTTTTGGGGGGCGAAGTAGTAGACGTCGAAGTCCTCGGCGCGTACCGGCAGGCCGCCGGCCGCGCTGGTGGCGTCGACCAGGATCAGGGCGCCCGGATCGGCGCCCGGCACCCGCGCCACCGGCATGGCCACGCCCGTCGAGGTCTCGTTGTGCGTCAGCGCGTAGGTGTCCGCGCCGGGCTCGGGCCGGGGCGCCGGATGCGTGCCGGGCGCCGAGGCCACCACCGTGGGGGTCGCCAGCCACGGCGCGCGCCCGGTGATGGCGGCGAACCTGGCCGAGAACTCGCCGAAGCTCAGGTGCTGGGCGTGCCGGCCGATCAGCCCGAACGTGGCCGCGTCCCAGAACGCGCTGGTGCCTCCGTTGCCGAGCACGACCGTGTAGTCGCCGGGCAGGTGAAACAGTTCGGCCAGGCCGGCGCGGATCCTGTGCACCAGGGACCTGACCGGGGACTGGCGGTGCGAGGTGCCGAGGTACGCCGATCCCGAGCTCGCGAGCGCGGCCAGTTGCTCAGGGCGGATCTTGGCCGGACCGCTGCCGAACCTGCCGTCCTTGGGCCAGAGTTCCGCCGGGATGGCGATATTCCTCATTGCCGCAGCTTACCGGCGCCTTTGAGCTGGGCCTTCGAGACGGGCTTCGGGATCGGCTCAGACGTTCCTGTCGAGCATGTCCTGGGCGCCGGGAACGTCGCGGACCGACCGGCTCGGCGGGCCGATGTACAGCGCGGTGGGCCTGACCAGCCGGCCCGTGCGCTTCTGCTCCAGGATGTGCGCCGCCCAGCCCGCCGTCCGCGCGCAGGTGAACATCGAGGTGAACATGTGCGCGGGGACACCCGCGAAGTCCAGCACGATGGCGGCCCAGAACTCCACGTTGGTCTCGAGCACCCGGTCGGGACGCCGCGCCCTGAGCTCGGCCAGGGCCGCGTTCTCCAGGGCCAGCGCGACCTCGTAGCGCGGCGCGCCGAGTTCCTTGGCCGTGCGGCGGAGCACCCGGGCGCGGGGGTCTTCGGCCCGGTA
>JBOHCK010000134.1:0-15454 GCA_050698755.1 Streptosporangiaceae bacterium
CCGCGATGGGCCGCATGCACGCGGGCGTGTACAAACCGAACCCGGCGAACGCGGACGTCTACGATCAGCTCTACGCCGAGTACTTGTTGCTGCACGACTATTTCGGGCGCGGCGTCAATGAGGTCATGCACCGTCTCAGGGCGCTACGCGACAGGAGCCGGGCCAGCGTGCCCGCCGGGTCAGGCGCCGATGGCGGCCAGCCGTGAGCCCGGTCCCTGCCGCCAACCCCCACCCCGCCACGCGCGCCGGTTCCGCCGCCGACGCGGTCCGCCGGACGCAGCACACCGTGGCGGACCTGCATGCCGAACTTATCCGCAACGGCCTGGTGGCGTGGACCTCCGGCAACGTCTCGGCCCGGGTACCCGGCGCGGACCTGCTCGTGATCAAGCCGAGCGGCGTCGCCTACGGCGACCTCACCGCCGAGACCATGGTGGTCTGCGACCTGAACGGCGCCAGGGTCCGCGGTGAGCTCAGCCCGTCCAGCGATACCGCCTCGCACGCTTACATCTACCGGCACATGCCGGACGTGGGCGGCGTCGTGCACACCCATTCCCGGTACGCGACCGCCTGGGCCGCCCGCGGCGAGCCGATCCCCTGCGTGCTTACCGCGATGGCCGACGAGTTCGGCGGCGAGATACCGCTCGGGCCGTTCGCGCCTATCGGCGGCGAGGAGATCGGCCATGCGGTGGTCACGACCCTGTCGGGCCATCGCTCACCGGCCGTCCTGCTGCGCGCCCACGGGGTTTTCACCGTGGGCGCCACCCCCCGCGACGCGGTGAAGGCGGCGGTGATGTGCGAGGACGCGGCCTGCACCGTTCACCTGGCCAGCATCTCCGGTCACTTGACCCCGCTGCCGCAAGACCAGATCGACGCCTTGTACCGCCGATACCAGAACGAGTACGGCCAGCGCTGAACCCACAGGGAGGCTGTGAATGCCCGAGCGGAAGCCCCGGATCGGAATCCTCGGCATCATGCAGGACCTGTACGACGACATGATCCCGGGTATCGCCCGCCGGCAGGAGGGGTACGCGGCCGAGCTGGCCGCCAGCCTGGCCGCAGTCGGCGAGTTCATCCCCGGCCAGGTCGTGAAGTACCGCGAAGACGCCGAGCGGGTCATGCGCGAGTTCGAGAACTCCGGCCTTGACGGCGTGCTCGTGGTCATGCTGACCTACGGTCCGGCCATGCGGGTCGCGCGGCTGCTGGCCGAGTCCCGGCTGCCTATCTGCCTGGCCAACATCCAGCCCGAGCCTGCGGTCACCCCCGCGTGGGACATGGCGGACATGACGTACAACCAAGGCGTGCACGGGGCGCAGGACACGGCCAACGCCATGGTCCGCGCCGGCCGGCGGTTCTCGGTGCTGACCGACGACTGGCGCAGCGAGTCGTTCCGCGCCGACGTGGGCCGCTGGGCGCGGGCGGCCGCGGCGCTGACGGCATGGAGATCGCTTAAGGTCGCGCTGGTCGGCTACGCGATGAACGACATGGGTGACATCCGGGTGGACGAGAGCGCGCTGATCCGCAGCCTCGGCCCGCAGATCCGCGCCGTGGCACCCGGCGACCTGTACCGCGGCATGCTCGCGGTCACCGACGCGCAGGTGGCCGAGGTGATCGCGTCCGAGGACGCCAGGTTCGAGGTCGACCAGGCCCTTTCGGCGGACGAGCGCGCCGACCACGCGCGAATGCAGGTCGCGATCAAAACCATCCTGGACCAGGGCGGCTACGGCGCGTACACCGCGCACTTCGACGCGATCGGCGAGGACGGCCGCTTCTCCCGGCTGCCGCTGGCGGCCGCCTCCACGCTGATGGCCGAGGGCTACGGCTACGCCGCCGAAGGCGATGTGCTGACCGCCTGCCTGGTCTTCGCCGGTCACACGCTGATCGGCGACGCCCACTTCACCGAGATGTACGCGATGGACTTCCCGTCCGACTCGGTGCTGATGAGCCACATGGGCGAAGGCAACTGGAAGATCGCCCGTTCCGACCGGCCGGTGCGGCTGATCAAGCGCCCGCTCGGCATCGGCCGCCTGGCCGACCCGCCGACCTTCCTGTTCCAGTACCAGCCGGGCCCGGCCACGCTGGCGACGCTGGTATCGCTCGAGGGCGAGCGGTTCCGGCTGGTGGTGGCCGAGGGCGAGAACCTGGACAGCCAGCCCCTGCCCGCCCTCGAGATGCCCTATGGCCAGTTCCGGCCCGCCTCGGGACTGCGCTCATGCCTGAACGGATGGCTGGCCGCAGGCGGGCCGCACCACGAGGTGATGAACCTCGGCCACCACGCCGCGTCGTGGCGCGTCTTCTGCCAGCTCGCAGGCCTTGAATTCGTGCAGGTGTGAAGCCGGGGGCCCGAGCCACGGCGAAACATCCGGCATGATGTGAGGATGTCGAGCTCACGCCGGGGCGGTCGCGCGACCATGGGTCGCCCCGCCGCCACGGCGGCGCTGACGGCCGGCCTGGCGGCCCTGCTCGCGGTCAGCGCCTGCACCGCGCCGAGTTCCGCGGCCTCGTCAGCTACCACGGCGGCCGCCAGCAGCGTGCCGAGCTCATCGGGCCCGATCATCCCCACCGCCAGCACGCTGCGCTGGCACGCCTGCACCGGCGAGCTGAGCCTGCTGCGCGTGCCCGACTGCACCATGCTGAGCGTGCCGCTCAACTACGCCGACCCGGGCGGCAGGCACATCAGCCTCGCGCTTGACATGATCCCGGCCACCGCCCCGCCGAGTCGGCAGCAGGGGATCCTGCTGGTCAACCCGGGTGGCCCCGGCGGCAGCGGGCTGTCCCTCGCGGTCGCCGTGGCGCAGGGCCTGGCCCCGGGCGTGGCCGCGGACTACGACATCGTGGGCTTCGACCCGCGCGGCGTCGGGTCGTCGGTGCCCGCGCTGAGCTGCGATCCGAGTTTCTTCTCCGGCGCACGCCCGAACTACATCCCGGCCAACCCCGCCGCCGAGCAGGTGCTGGTCAGCCTGGCCAGGCTGTACGCCGACGACTGCGAGCAGAAGTTCGGCTGGCTGCTGCCCTACATGACCACCGAAGACGCCGCGCGCGACCTGGACTCCATCCGCGCGGCGTTCGGCGTATCGAAGATCAACTACTACGCCTTCTCCTACGGCACGTACCTCGGCCAGGTGTACGCGACGCTGTTCCCCGAGCGGGTCCGCCGCATGGTGCTGGACAGCACGGTGGACCCGGCCGGGGCCTGGTACACCGACAACATCGACCAGGATTACGCGTTCGACAAGCGCCAGGACGCGTTCTACGCCTGGATGGCCCGCTACAACGGGACCTACCACCTCGGCGGGACCGTCGCCAGCGTGCGGGCCGCCTATTACCTGGCCCGCAACCGGCTGGCCGCGCACCCGCTCAACAGCCAGTTCGGCGCGGATGAGCTCGACGACACGGTCCTGGTCGGCGGCTACGACGACGAGCTGTGGCCGGGCCTGGCGCAAGCGCTGTCCCTGTACGTCAACACCGGGCAGGGTGCCGACCTGATCGCCCAGTACCAGGCCCACGGCATCCAGAACGAGAACGAGTTCGCCGTCTACCACGCGGTGGAATGCTCGGACGTCAACTGGCCGCGTAGCTGGGCCTACTGGACCTCCGACACCGAGATGGTCTATAAGGCGGCTCCGTTCGAGGCGTGGCAGAATGCCTGGTTCAACGCCGCGTGCGCGTTCTGGCCGGTGCGCGGCCCGGCCAAGCCGCTGCAGATCCGCGGGGTCGGGCTGCCCGGCATCTTGATGCTGCAGGGCACGCTCGACGCGGCGACCCCGTACGCGGGCGCCCAGGACGCGCACCGGCTGCTCCCGTCTGCACGGATGGTCGTAGTCACCGGGAGCGGCAATCACGGCCAGTCGATCGCTAACCCGCCCGATACCTGCGTCCAGAACTACCTGAACGCCTACCTCGCCACCGGCGCCCTGCCCGACGCCCCCGGCCTGGTCAACGCCACCTGCCCCGCCGTCCCCAACCCGACCCCGGGACCGTAGACCCGCGTAGCCCCGGACCGTAGACCCGCTCGAACGCCGCCCCACGCCCCTCTCCCACCCCTCGCGTCACATCGTCAGTCGATGAGAGTGGCAACCTAACCCAAAGAACCGTTACGGTGCCACAACCATGGAGTTCCGGGTCGGCGACGAAAGCAGGCGGACCCCAGAACCCCCGGTGGCTTCCGGGGGTTCATATAGGCTGACGTTATGTTGCGGGTGAAGCCGCCCCGGTCTGCCTCGGTCCGCCTGCTCGATGAGCGGGACCGCGGAGCGGTCCTGGCCATCTGCGACCGCGACCCGGTGACGAATGTCTTCGTGAGCTCGCGCGTCCGCGCCCTCGGCGTGGACCCCGGCAGGCTTGGCGCCCAGATGTGGGGCCACGGGTCGGGCGCGCACCTGGAGTCGATGTGCTATTCCGGCGCCAACCTGGTCCCCGTCGCGGCCACCCAGGACGCGGTGGTCGCCTTCGCCGACCGGGCCCTGCGCCAGGGACGCCGGTGTTCGTCCGTAGTCGGGCCGGCCGCCGAGGTCCAGGCGCTGTGGGGCCTGCTGCGGCCGCACTGGGGACCGGCCAGGGAGGTCCGGGCCGTCCAGCCGGTCATGGTCATCGATGGACCGCCGCACGTCGCCCCCGATCCCATGGTCCGCCGGGTGCGCCCGGACGAGTTCGACATCCTCTGGCCCGCCTCGGTCGCCATGTTCACCGAAGAGGTGGGCGTCTCGCCGACCTCCGGGGACGGCGGCGCCTCCTACCGCGCGCGGGTTCAGCAGCTCATCCGGGCCGGGCGGGCGTTCGCCAGGATCGAAGACGGCCGGGTGATCTTCAAGGCCGAGATCGGCGCGGTCACCCCGCAGGCGTGCCAGGTGCAGGGCGTCTGGGTGCGCCCGGAGTACCGCGGCCACGGTTTGGCCGCCCCCGGCATGGCCGCGGTCGCGGTCGAGGCGTCACGGTCGTTCGCCCCGCTGGTGTCGCTCTACGTCAACGACTACAACGCACCGGCGCGGGCCGCCTACCAGCGGGCCGGCTTCATCGAGACCGGGCGTTTCATGTCGGTGCTCTTCTAGTCGCGGTCGCGGATCTTGCGCAGGTAGTCGACGATCGGCTGGAACGCGTCGCTGATCTCATCGAGCTGGCGCGACGTCAGCCGGTCGATGAAGTGCCGGCGGACGTGCTCCACGTGATCCGGCGCGACCCGCTCGATGGTCGCCATGCCGTCCCTGGTCAGCACGGCGAACGTGCCGCGCTTGTCGCCCTCGCACTCGTCCCGCCGGACCAGGCCGCGAGCCTCCATGCGCGAGATCTGGTGCGAGAGCCGGCTGCGGGACTGGCTGGTGGCGTCGGCGAGATCGGTCATCCTGAGCCGGTTATCCGGCGCCTCGGACAGCTCGACCAGGATCTCGTAGTCGTGCCCGGACAGCCCGTGCGCGTTCAGGTCCCTGTCGAGCTGGCGCATCAGCAACTGGGACAGGTGCACGGTGGCCCGCCACGCCTGCTGTTCTTCATCGCTCAGCCAGTTCGGGCGGCCTTCTGTACCGGGCATACCATGCAATCTACCCTGGTCCAGCGACCGCGGCGACTGTGTTTCTGCTGGCCGAACGCGCGCCGCCGACCCGGCGGCCCGGAGCCGCGGTCCGCGCCGCCCGCCCGGCGTGGCACGATCGAACTGTGCGTAAGGACGAGGGGGCGGCGACCACCAGCGCCGAGTTGCGCGCCCACAATCTCGCGCGGCTGCTGCGCGCCATCCACGACGGCGGCGGCCAGCTCACCAGGGCCGAGCTCACCAGGCAGCTCAGCCTGGCCAGGGGCACCGCCACCGTTCTGGTCAGGGACCTAGCCGGGCGCCGGCTCATCGAAGAGCTGAGCGGGGTGGCCGACGCGACCGTCCAGCGCACGCGGGGCCGTCCGACCGGCGTGCCGTCCTCGCACCCGCAAGGTCCGGTCGCGCTCGCCGTCGACCTACGGGACGACTCGTATACCGTTGCCGCCTTCGAGCTCACCGGGCGCTGCACGATCCTCGACCGGCAGGAGCGCGACGCCGGCTCCGGTGTCGGGGTGCTCTCCGACGTCGCGGACCGGCTGCGGGCGGCCAGCCGCCGCTTCGCCGGGCGCGTGGTCGGCGTCGGCGTCGCGGTGCCCTCCCCGGTCGACGGCGGCGCCATGGTGCAGCCGACCCTGCCGGATTGGCAGGACATCGACGTGGCCGCGACGCTCGGCCGTGCCCCGGGCCCCGTCCTGGCGGGCAACGACGCCACGCTGGCCGGGCTGGCCGAGGCCCGCCGGGGGGCGCTGCGGGGCGTGTCGGTGGCCCTGCACCTCCACGTCGCGACCGGCATCGGCGGGGTGCTGCTGTCCGGCGGCCAGCCGGCGACCGGAGCGCACGGTTCGGCCGGCGAGTTCGGGCACATGCCGCTGACGGGCGGGGAGGAACGTTGCCGGTGCGGCTGCGTCGGGTGCTGGGAACTCGACGCGGGCGCCCGCGGGCTGCTGCGGGCCGCCGGGCAGGAGGAAGAGGGGGACCGGGTGGTCCGGGCCGAGCGGATCATCGCCGCGGCCGCCACCGACCGCAGCTACGGCCGGGCCCTGGCGCACGTCGCCAAGGCGCTCGGCCGCGGCATCGGCTCGCTGGTCAACGCCCTGGACCCGGAGGCGGTCGGCCTGTCGGGCCTGGCTTCCCGGGTGTACGACGCCGCCCCTGACCTGGTCACGGCCGGATACCTGTCCACCCTCATGCGTTTCCGCCGCGACCACCCGCCCGCGCTGCTGCCGTCCACCCTGGGCAGCCTCAGCGCGCTGACCGGCGCCTCGGAACTCGTCTTCGACGCCTTCCTCACCCCGCGCGGCCTGGGCGCCTGGCAGGCCCCCGAGCAGAAAACCGCGTGACTTCTCCTCCTCGACCTGGTAGGTTCCCGTCCTCGTGGCCGCGTCACAAACACACCATCAATATCCCGAACGGCCTTCCGAGGACCCCGTCCTAACCACCGAACGCCACGAATTGCGGCGCTCCCGCGAGTACCTCCGCCTGATGCGCGAGGACGTCCTGTCCCTAAAGGCGATGGGCGGCGACCCGGTCTCCGAGGAGTACCTCAAGGCCGACCTCTACCACCGGGCCGAGGCGCTGAAGGACCTCCCCGACGCGCCCCTGTTCTTCGGGCGCCTCGACTACGCCGGGCAGGCCGGCCCGGACGCCGATGACGGCATCGCCGGGCACAGCTTCCACATCGGCCGCCGGCACGTGCACGCCCCCGACGGCACGCCCGCGGTGATCGACTGGCGAGCGCCGGTGTCCAGGCCGTTCTACCGGGCCAGCGCCGCCGACCCGATGGACCTCGCGCTGCGCAGGCGCTTCGGGTTCTCCGGCGCCGAGCTGACCGCCTACGAGGACGAGCTCTTCATCCCGGGGCGGTCCGGACCGCCCGCCACCGGCGTCAAGCCCAGCCGGATCCTGCTCGAGGAGATCGAGCGCCCGCGGTCGGGGCCGATGCGGGACATCGTCGCCACCATCCAGCCGGACCAGGACGACATCGTGCGGGCCGACGCGGCCCAGACGGTCTGCGTGCAGGGCGCGCCGGGCACCGGGAAGACGGCCGTCGGGCTGCACCGGGTCGCCTACCTGCTCTACGCGTACCGGGAACAGGTACGCCGGCGCGGGGTGGTCATGGTCGGGCCGAACCGGGCCTTCCTCTCCTACATCCGCAACGTGCTGCCCGCCCTCGGCGAGCTCGACGTGACTCAGACCACCGTCGGCGAGCTGATCGCGCGTGACGGCCCCCGAGGGCCCCTGGCGATCCGGGGCACCGACTCCGAGGCGGCCGCGGTCGTCAAGGGTGACGCGCGGATGGCCGACGTGCTCCAGCGGGCGCTCTGGTCGTCGCTGCGTCGGCCGCAGGCACCGCTGATGCTGCCCCGCGGGTCCCGCCGGTGGCGGGTGCCCGCCTACGAGCTGGAGGAACTCGCCGAGGAGCTCCGCACGCGCGGGGTGCGCTACGGTGCGGCCCGCGAACTGCTCGAGCACCGGATCGCGCACGTGCTCCTGACCCAGATGGAGGCGGCCGGAGAGGCGTGCGACGACCGGACGCACGAGGCGGTCCGCCGGTCCCGGGTGGTCCGCTCGGCGGTGGACGCGATGTGGCCGAAGATCGATCCGGTCCGGCTGGTGTTCGGCCTGCTGTCGTCCGCCGAGGCGCTGTCGGCGGCCGCCGACGGGGTGCTCACCGCAGCGGAGCAGGAGCTGATCGTGTGGTCGCCCGCCCCGCGCGCCCCCGGCTCGGCGCGCTGGTCGCCGGCCGACGCGGTGCTCATCGACGAGGCGCGCGACCTGATCACGCGGACCCCCAGCCTGGCCCACGTGGTGGTGGACGAGGCGCAGGACCTGTCGCCGATGGAGTGCCGCGCGCTCGGCCGCCGTTGCTCCACGGGTTCGGCCACCGTGCTCGGCGACCTCGCCCAGGGCACCACGCCGTGGGCGGCGTCCTCCTGGGAGGCCCTGCTGTCCAACCTGGGCAAGCCGGATACGGACGTGCGGGAGCTTTCCGTGGGGTACCGCGTGCCCAGGCAGATCCTCGACTACGCGTCCGCGCTGCTGGGCGTCATCGCCCCGGAGTTGCGGGCCGCCTCCTCGCTGCGGGCCGACCCCGGGTCGCTGGAGATCGTCGGCGTTCAGGCCGCCTCACTCGGCCCGGCCCTGGTCGAGGCCTGCGCCCAGGCCTGCGCCAGGCCCGGGTCCGTCGCCGTGATCGCCGCCGACCCGCAGATCAGGTCCCTGGCAGGCGTGCTCGACGGCGCGGGCGTCGAGCACGGCGCGCCCGGAACCGACTCGCGCCTCACGCTGGTCCCGGTAACGCTGGCCAAGGGCCTTGAATTCGATCACGTCATCGTGGTCGAGCCCGCCCGCATCGCCCGCGCCGAGGCCCGCGGTCTGCAGCGCCTGTACGTGGCGCTGACCCGGGCCGTATCCCAGCTAACCATCGTGCACGCCGAGCCACTGCCCGCCCCGCTGCCCGCCCGGCCGCTCTCCGCCTAGGCGCCCGCCCGGGCGCTCTCCGCCTAGGCGCCCGCCGACCGCTCTCCGCCCCGCCCCCAGGCGGCCGCTCCCACCCTGCCCCTCCCGGACGCCCGCGTTCATGATTGTCTGTCCGGTTTTAATGCATCACTAGTGAACCAATCCCCGGCCCGGAGCGTCTGCATGGATAGGGAAAAGGGGGTTGTGCCCGCGGATCTCCCGAGCTGCGACTTTCCCGATGTCCGTTGCGCGGCTTGCGCCGCGGAGGCATCCTGTAGGCGCGGCGACGTTAAGTTTTCAGTTGATTGCGAAAGGTAACACTGGTGATGACGATGGAAGCCAGAAGGACCCGCGATCCGCAGGGGTCCTGGGGGGCCGACCAGATGCAGGCGGTTTACCTGGAGAAGCTGGCCGATGAGCTGTCTCACCAGGGGCTTGAGGCCTGGCTGATGGAAACGCCCGGGCGCGTGCCCAGCTTGTACGTGGTGAACCCGGGCGCACGGGCGCTCGAGGAGAACGTGTACGCCGGTTGCGGTAAGGATGGCATCTGGTGGTTCTGGTGGTCGTGGGCCGAGCGGATCGCCGTGGCCGACGACCTTGACCTCGCCGCCGCCACCATCGTGCGCGTGCTTGCCTCCCACCGCCGCGAGGACTGAGCGCCCGTCCCACGTTTTACCCAGGTCACTATCCCCCGTGATGAGATGGGCGGATGGACCTGTACACCACCCCGGCGGTCGATCTCGCCCGGATGATCCGGTCCCGTGAGCTGTCCGCCACCGAGTTGCTCGCCGCCGTGCTGGCCAGGATCGAGGCTGTCAACCCCGCGGTCAACGCGATCGTGACGCTCGCCCCGGAGCAGGCCGCCGCAGCGGCGGCCGAACTGGACTCGCTGGCGGCCCGCGGGGAGTTCCGGGGACCGCTGCACGGGCTGCCCATCGCCGTGAAGGACCTCGCCGAGACGGCCGGGATCAGGACCACGTTCGGCTCGCCGATCTTCGCCTCGTACGTACCGTCGTTCGACGCGCCCCACGTTGCGCTGCTCAAGCAGGCCGGGGCGGTGGTGGTCGGGAAGACCAACACGCCCGAGTTCGGTGCCGGAGCGCAGACGTTCAACCCGGTCTTCGGGCCCACCCGCAACCCGTTCGACACCCGGCTGACCCCCGGCGGCAGCAGCGGCGGCGCCGCGGCGGCCGTCGCCACCGGGATGGTCCCGTTCGCCGACGGTTCCGACCTGGCGTCCAGCGTCAGGAACCCCGCGGCCTTCTGCGGTCTGGTCGGGCTGCGGACCACGCCCGGGCTGGTCCCCGACGAGGCCTTCGAAGCCCTGTCGGTGATCGGCCCCCTCGCCCGCAGCGCACAGGACGCCGCGCTGCTGCTCGCCGGAATGTGCGGACGCGACTCCGGGCGGCCGCTCGCGCGGCCCGACCGGCCCGCGGACTTCCTCGACCTGCGCCCCGCGTCGCTGCGCGGCGTACGGGTGGCGTGGACGTTCGATCTGGGCGACCTGCCGGTGCAACCCGAGGTCCGCTCGGTGCTCGGCTCGCTGCGATACCGGCTGGAGCAGGCCGGGTGCGAGGTGGCCGATGCAGCGCCGGACCTGTCGGACGCCGACGAGGTCTTCCAGGTCCTGCGGGCCGCGTTGTATGTCAACCTGGCCCCGCTGCTGCGCCTCCATCGCGAGCAGATCAAGCCGACCCTGGCCTGGAACATCGAGAAGGGCCTCGCGCTGACCGGCGAGCAGATCGCGGCCGCGCGGGCCGGTCACGCCGAGATCTTCGGCCGGGTCAAGTCCTTCCTGGCCGACGGGTCCTTTGAGGTCCTGGCGCTGCCCACCGTCCAGGTCGTGCCGTTCCCGGTCGAGACCGAATGGGTGGCGGAGATCAACGGGGAGCCCATGGTCACGTACATCGACTGGATGCGGTCCTGCTCGCGGATCACGGTCACCGTGCACCCGGCCGTTTCGGTGCCGGCTGGCCTGACCGCGGCCGGCCTGCCGGTCGGGCTCCAGCTGGTTGGCCGCTACGGCGGCGACCGCCGGCTGCTCGAGCTGGCCGCCGGGATCATGGCCCTGGACGGCGGGTAATCCCGACGAGTCGGCGGGCCGGGCGCGGAGCAGCGCGCTGGCCGGCAGGCCGGGGAAGGCCTCGGTGCTGCCCCGCCAGTACGCGGCGCGCTCCGCGGACCGCTGCATGGCCAGCGCGCCGAAGCCGCGCAAGCCGGGGTCGCTGACCGCGACCAGGCTCAGGTAAGCCCGCGTGACGCCGTCTTCGAGGTAGGCCGCGAGCGCCGCAGCCGAGGTCGCGTCGTGCACTGCGAACGGGAGCTGGTAGAAGGCCGGCGCGGCCACCGGTACCGCGCCGAGCCGCGAGATCATCGAGGTCAGCGTGTCACGGGCCCGGTTGTGGCCGGTCCAGTCCTGTTCGGCCGCCGCCAGCCGGCTTCCCGCCAGATGGGCGCCGGCTACCCCGTAGCCGAAGATGGCTGCGTCCTCGGCCGCGAGCACGGCCTGCAGCGCGGACACCGCCCCGGGCGCGGCTCCCATCGGTCCGCCCTACCCGCCCAGGGCCGCCACGTGCGTGGCGTGACAGGCCGCGATGCTCGCGAACAGCTGGGCCAGCGCGGGTTCCGCGGCACCAAGCTGCCGCACCAGGTCCGCCGCGGATTCCCGCTCCGCGGCTCGCAGGCGGGCGGCCGTCGCGCGCGCTGGCACCGCGGTGGCCACGCCAGGGGAAGGGCGTTGCCGCCCCTGCGCCGATGACGTCCCCGACGGCAAGACGAGCCTCGCCGACAGCTGCGCGAGATGCTGTTCGTGCTGGCCGAGCAGGGGGGCCGTTGCCCGCGAAACGCCGCTGGTGGCCGTCTTGTACAGGTGGATGAGGTTTGCTTCCGACGCGATGACCGCCTCCAGCGTGATCACGTCGGGGGAGGGGCTGGGCGGTCCTGCCAGCGGATCGGGCCCGGCAAACGCCTCTGAGGAGCGGCAGCCTGTGGCGGCGAGCAGCAGGGGCAGGGTCGTCGCCGAGGCCAGCAGCATGCGGCGCCTCGGCAGGAGGTCGTGCACACCGGCAAGCTACCACGGACGTTCGAAGGGTCCGGCCCGTCCTATCCGCGCGATCGCCAAGCTGCGGATAGGCTAGGAGCCAATCCCGCAGGTCGTGGACGAGGAGGTCGTGATGCCAGCTGGTTCGCGTCACGCGCCGTCGGACGACGAGAACAGGATCGCGGACGTCATCCGGCCCGTCGTGGCCGCCGCCGGAATGGACCTGGAGTCCGTCCGGGTGACTGCCGCGGGCCGCCGGAGGCTGCTGCGGGTGGTGGTGGACAGCGATCGGGGCGTGAGCCTGGACGACGCCGCGGAGGTCAGCCGTAATATGTCCGCCGCGCTCGACTCCGTGGCGGTGATGGGCGACTTCCCCTACACGCTCGAGGTTTCCTCCCCTGGCGTGGACCGCCCGCTGACCGATATTCGGCACTGGCGCCGGGCGGTGGGACGGCTGGTCCGGGTCCCCGTCGCGGACTCAGGTGCCGTGGGGGGCCGAATCCTTTCCGCCGACGCCGACGGGGTGACCCTGGACGTCGAGGGCGCGCGCCGCCGCTTCGCCTACGGCGTGCTCGGCGCGGGAGCTATCCAGGTGGAGTTCGGGCACCCGCAAGCAGAGCTGGGAGTGACCGGCGATGGACATTGACCTGAGCGTGCTGCGGAGCCTGGAGAGCGAGAAGGATATCTCGCTTGATCAGGCCATCAAGGCTATCGAGGACGCGCTGCTCGTCGCCTACCATAAATCCGATGGCGCGTCGCAATCGGCGCGGGTCGTGGTGGACAGGAAGAGCGGTCACGTCACGGTCTGGGCTATCCAGACCGGCCCGGACGGCACGGTGGTCCAGGAGTACGACGACACCCCGGCCGGGTTCGGCCGGATCGCGGCGACCACGGCCCGGCAGGTCATACTGCAGCGGCTGCGCGATGTGGAGGATGAGCTGACCTTCGGCGAGTACGCCGGGCGCGAGGGCGACATCGTCGCCGGGGTGATCCAGCAGGGCAAGGATCCCAGGACCGTGCTCGTCGACCTGGGCAAGCTGGAGGCGGTGCTGCCGCCCGCGGAACAGGTTCCTGGCGAGCGGTACATCCACGGGGAGCGGCTGCGCTGTTACGTGCTGCGGGTCCACAAGGGGCACCGGGGGCCCTCGGTCACCCTGTCGCGTACTCACCCGGGCCTGGTGAAAAAGCTGTTCGCCCTGGAGGTGCCCGAGATCGCCGAGGGCGCGGTGGAGATCGTCGCGATCGCCCGTGAGGCGGGCCACCGCACCAAGATCGCCGTCCGGTCGCACCAGCCCGGCGTCAACGCCAAGGGCGCCTGCATCGGCCCGATGGGTAGCCGGGTCCGGAATGTGATGAACGAACTGCACGGCGAGAAGATCGACATCGTGGACCACGCCGACGACCCGGCGGACTTCGTCGCCAATGCCCTGTCGCCCGCCCGGGTGAGCCGCGTGCACGTCGTCGACCCGACGGCCAGGGAGGCACAGGTCATCGTGCCCGACTACCAGTTGTCCCTCGCCATCGGCAAGGAGGGGCAGAACGCGAGGCTGGCCGCCCGGCTTACCGGCTGGCGGATCGACATCAGGCCCGACGCCGCGGCGCCCGATCCGTCCGCCCCGGATCCGTCCACACCCGATCCGTCCACACCCGATCCGTCCACACCCGATCCGTCCACACCCGATCCGTCCACACCCGGCCCGTCCGCACCCGATCCGTCCACACCCGGCCCGTCCGCACCCGATCTGTCCGCGCCCGGCCCGTCCGCACCCGATCTGTCCGCGCCCGGCCCGTCCGGGCCCGACGGCGCCGCGCCCGATCGGTCCGCCCGCGACGACCCACCCAGCTCGCCGCCCGACGCCCCGGATGCTCCTCCAGCTTCTCCTGCCGCATAGGTCCCCGCAGGTGTGTGGCTCCGGCCTGGTGCCGGGGCCGCGCGGACACGGTAGACTTGACGGGTAATGGCCGTACGAGCCGAGCGGCGTGCGTCGAGCATGCCTGTCATGCGCACTTGCGTGGGCTGCAAGGAGCGTGCGGTCAAGTCCAGTTTGCTTCGCCTCGTGGCGGTTGGGGACGTCATCCAGCCCGACCCGCGAGCCCGGCTCCCCGGCCGGGGTGCGTACCTGCATCCCAGCCTGGCGTGTCTCGAGCTCGCGCGACGGCGCCGGGCGTTTCCCCGAACGCTCCGCTCGGCGGGATCACTCAGTTTCGCCCTACTGGCTGAGTATCTTTGCCGCGCGGAATCCCCGGCATAGCATTACTGCGGCGGAACACGTCTGGCTGGACAGCTAAGGCGTAACGCAAGAAGGAACACCTGTCGGAAAGCAGGTCGAGAAGCTGATGAGCGCTCGATGAGCACGCGGCGATGATCACCATAGGCTGAGTCCCGCCCGGAGCACGCTCTGCCCGGGCCGGGGTCCGGTAGAAGGCCCAGGGAAGGGCCGAGAGGGAGCGTAGTGGCGAAGGTCCGGGTTTACGAACTCGCGAAAGAGTTCGGGGTCGAGAGCAAGGCCGTGATGGACCAGCTCAAGGAAATGGGCGAGTTCGTGCGGTCAGCGTCTTCGACGATAGAGGCGCCCGTGGTCCGGCGGCTCAAGGAGGCATTCGCCTCGACAGCGCAGGATCAGCAATCAAAGTCCAGGCCGGCGGCATCCGCGCCGCGTGACGGGGCCTCCGCTCCGGCTGCGCCGGGTTCCGCCGTCGGCGGGCCAGCGCAGCCGGGCAATGGCGCGCGCCCAGGTGCCGCCCCGGCGGCGGCCCGCGGTGACGGCGCGGCCGGAACCGTAGCGGGCGCCACGCCCAGCGCGGTCTCTGACGCCGCCAGGGCGGGTGGTGCAGCGGTTGCACCCGAGGCCGCCAGCCCGAGCCAGCCCGCTCAGGATGCGGCCGACGATGCGGCCCGCCGGCTGCCGCCGGTGCCCTCGACGCCCGCGTCCCGGCCCGGGCCGGCACCATCCGAACCGAGGACTCAGGGCCCGGCCGACGGTCCCTCGCGCGTCCCAGGACCGCCGAGGACGCCTGTCACCCCTGCGGACTTCAGGAGTCCGGGGACCGGTCAGGCGCGTCCCTCCGCGCCCCGCCCCGCCACTCCTGCCACGCCTGGCGCCCAGCGCCAGGGACCACAGAACCCCCAGGGCGGCCAGAGCGCTCCGGGTGCCCCCGGGGTCCGGCCATCCACGCCGCGGCCCCAGGGACCAGGTGCGCCCCGGCCGGGGTCTCCCCGGCCGCCCGTCCCGGGCGGGTCACGTCCGGGCGGGCCGCGTCCAGGTCCGCGGCCTGGTAACAACCCGTTTAGCTCGACCGCGACCGGCATGGGCTCGACCCCTCCGGCCCGGCCCCAGGCTCCAGTTCCCGGCCAGCCGGGTCGTCCCGGTGAGCGGGCCGACGGTCCCCGCGGCGCAGGTGGTCCAGGCGGTCCCCGTCCCAGTGGGCGCGGG
>JBOHCK010000135.1:0-15442 GCA_050698755.1 Streptosporangiaceae bacterium
GTCCGGGCTCCGGCCGACTCACAGGGCCGCCGGCGGTTAATCACCTCGCCCGGCACTGGAAGCCGTACCGGAGCCTCGCCTCCAGCCTGCTGCTGGCCGACGCGAGACCGGGCTGATCCAGCGGAACGATCAGGACTGGATAAACGTCAGCAAGTCGTTGTTGATCGTGTCGGCGTGCGTAGTCGGCATCCCGTGCGGGAAGGCCGGGTACGTCTTCGGCGTGCCGTTCTGGACCAGCTTGACGGTTCGGGGACCCGAGGTGTCGTGGGGGACGACCTGATCGGCGTCACCGTTCATGGCCAGGACCGGCACGCTGATCTTCTTCAGGTCCTCGGAGTAGTCATCGCGGATGAACCCCGAGACGCAGTCGTACTGGCCCTTCGCGCCTCCCATCATGGCCTGCCGCCACCAGTTCGCGATGATGGCCCCCGACGGCTGCACGCCCGGCTGGTCGAAGTTGTAGAACGGCCCGGAAGGTACGGCCCGGTAGAACTCCGAGCGGTTCGCCGCTATCGCCGCGTGAAAGCTCTCGAAGGCGGCCTGGGGCACGCCGGCCGGATTGGCGTCGGTTTGCAGGACCGACGGGACCGTTGCGCTGATCAGCACCACCTTCGCCACGCGGGCCTCGCCGTGGCGGCCGACGTAGCGCGCCACCTCGCCGCCGCCGGCGGAGTGCCCGACGTGGACGGCATCGTGCAGGTCAAGGTGCTGAACCAGGTGACCCGGCCCATGATCAGTTTGCGCATTGTCGTTCTCCTTCTCGATGGTTGATCTCGCGATCACGGGCCGGCCGGGTTCCTGCAAGACAGGGGTCGGCGCACGCAGATCAGCGGGTGGTTGCGGTCGCGGGGCGCTCGGTCTGCGTGGAGGTCACCACGGCCCGGGCCAGTTCTTTGCGCCGGATGAGCAGGAAGGGTGGCGGGGACGGCGGCCAGGCCGGTGAGCCCGCTCACCCACAACGCCCACTGGAATCCGGCGGTGAGCGCGGCCGCCGGGTGTCCCTGGCTTAGCAGGAGGCGGGAGTGGGTCGCGGCGACGGTCGAGGCGACCGCAACACCGATCGCGCCGCCCAACTGCTGGGAGGTATTGAGCAGCCCCGAGGCCGCCAGGCTACTTTTAACCCATTTGGTTCAGAGTTCGACCCTGGCACCCCACCAGCAACACCAGACACACGTCGCAAAGGGGCGCGCCGTTCAACTGGCCTGCGACACGAGCGTGGCGGCTGACCGGAACTCCAGCTCGTCCGAGTTGATAGGCCCGCGGAACAGGGCCGCATCCTTGAAGTAGTGCTGCCGGAGCCGCCAGGGAGCCCGGTCACCCTGCCGTGGCAGGGCGGAGCGTGACCGCTCGAAATAGCCCGAGGTCATGTCGATGAAGGGCAAGATGGCCATGGACTCGGACGGCAGGCGCGGCGTGACGACTGCGTGCCCGTTCCGCCGCATGAAGACCAGCATCCGGCAGACGTAGCGGGCGACCAGGTCGACCTTGAGCGTCCAGGAGGCGTTGGTGTAGCCGATCGCGAAAGCCATGTTGGGCACCGCGTCGAGCATCATGCCCTTGTAGGCCACGCGGTCGCCGACGATGACCTGCTCGCCGTCGACGGTCATGTCGATCCCGCCGAGGGGGAGCAGGTTCAGGCCGGTGGCGGTGACGATGACGTCGGCCTCCAGGTGCTTTCCCGAGCGCAGGCGCAGTCCGGTCCTGGTGAACTCCTCGATGTGATCGGTCACGATCTCGGCGCGGCCGGACTTGATGGCCGCGAAGAAATCGCCGTCTGGGACCAGGCACATGCGCTGGTCCCAGGGCTCGTAAGCCGGGGTGAGGTGCGTCTCGACGTCGTACCCGGCCGGCAGGCGCCGGACGGCCCCGCGCCTGAGCATCTCCCGGGCCCGGGCCGGGTATTTGCGGCAGAAGCCGTAGATCACGGTGGTCATCCGCGCGTTCTTCCACCGGACCGCCGCGAAGGCCTGCCGCACGGGCAGGGCCTTCCGCAGCAGTTCGGCGAGCGGATCGTTGCCGGGCAGGGACAGGATGTACGAGGGGGAACGCTGCAGCATCGTCACGGAGGCGGCCGAGGAGGCGATGGCCGGGACGATCGTGACCGCGGTCGCGCCGCTGCCGATGACGACGACCCGCTTGCCGGTCAGGTCGAGGTCATCGGGCCATTGCTGCGGGTGCACGACGGTTCCGGTGAAGTTCTCCCGGCCGGGCCAGTCCGGCGTGTAGCCGTGGTCGTACCGGTAATAGCCGGGGCACAGGTACAGGAAGCCGCAGGTCCGCTCGGTACGGGCGCCGGTGCCCGTGTCCTCGACGGTCACCGTCCACCGGGCGTCCCGGCCGGACCAGTCGGCGCGCACCACGCGGGTGTGGTAGCTGATGTGCCTGTCGACGTCGTAGGCCGCCGCGGTGTCCCGGACGTAGCGCAGGATCTCCTGGCCGCCGACGATCGCCCGGGCCTGAGTCCAGGGGCGGAACGGGTAGCCGAGGGTGAACATGTCAGAGTCGGAGCGCATGCCAGGGAACCGGAACAGGTCCCACGTCCCGCCGCTGGCGCCGCGGGCCTCGACGATGGCGTAGGACGTGCCCGGGGCGTCGGTCTGCAGGCGGCAGGCGGCACCGATACCGGACAGGCCGGCACCCACGATCAGCACGTCGACGTGTGGGGTGGTCACGGGCGCCAGGATGACACCGGCGACCGGATTCTGCAACATCTTGGTAAGATGTATCACGCAGGCCGCCCGCCCACGGGGCGAGCCTGGCGTCCCTCACCAGCACCCTCAGGAGAGCCGATGACCCCCCGCTTGGTGTCGTCGTGCGTGGTCATCCGGCTGCCAAGGTCACGACCGTGCCGTCTCCTCGCCTGAGGCGCCGCGCGGCCGGCCGGGCCACCACGAGATCCGGGCGCTTCGTGGCGCTCGCCGCCCGGTGGGTTCACGACGGCAGGCGCCTGGACATGCAAGGCCTGGCCAGCGAGCTCGGCGTGTCACGCGTGACCTTGTTCCGCCGGGTCGGCAGCCGCGAGGAGCTGCTCAGCGAGGCTTTGTGGGTGCTCACGCAGTGCACCCTGGAAACGGCTGCGGCGCGGTGGGAAGCCGAACGACCGGACGGGGAGCTTCACACGCCGGGCACCGGCCGGTACATCAACTCCATCGTCGCGCAGTCCGCCGGCCTGCGCAGGCTGCTCGACGACGAGCCCGCCGCGGCCATCAGGATTCTGACCGATCCACGCGGCAAGATCCAGACCGGGATCGTGGCCTTCGTCGAGGATCTCCTGCGCCGTGACATCGCCGAGTTCGGCCTGGTCACGATCATCGAACCGGAAGCGCTGGCCTACGCGCTGGTCAGGCTCGGGGAATCGTTCCTCTACGCCGACGTGCTCGCCGCGCGCAAGCCGGACGTCGAAACCGCCAACCGCCTCCAGCAGGCGCTGGTGGAAGGTGTCGTGCTCGTCAAGTAGACATGACCGAGCCTGGCGGGCCCCCGTCCGGGGTGCCCGCCAGGCTCGGTTCTCCTCAGGCCGGGGTCTGGAGCTTGGCCAGCTCGGCTTGCACCAGGGCCTCGTGCTCCTCCTCGTCCCGGCGGGCGTCGCGCGGCCGCCACCGGCCGCGGAGCAGCGGGATGCTGAGCAGGAAGAACACGATGCCACCGAAGCAGATCCAGTACCAGGTCTTCCACTGACCGGCGGTCTGGGTGGCGGCCTTCTGCACCGCCGCGCCGTGCGCCTTCAGGTAGGCGATGGCGCTCGGCGGGACCTTCTGCAGCGCGGTCAGCTGGGCCGAGTAGGGAGCGATGGTCGTCAGCTGCGCCGAGTAGGGGGCGATGGTCTTCAGGTCCGACGCATACGGGGCGACCGTCTGCAGCGCCGGCCCGACCGCGATCACGCCGTCGATGGCGGCCTTATTGGCTGAGATGGTCTCCAGTATCCCGAGGCCCTTTGCGCCGCCGCCGGCGGCCTTGATGGCCTGGGCCACGAGCGCCGGCGGGATCTTGGCCGGGCTCGAGTAGGCGGCCAGCTTGGTGAACAGCGCCGGGTTGGCCTGGATTACCGCGAGCTCGGGCTGGAACTTCTGCGCGTTGGCGAGCTGCGTGGCATCCGTCTTCGCGGTGGCCAGGACCGGCGCGGGGATCTTCTGCGCGGTCGCGATCACGTTCGGCGGGATCGACTGGGCGGTCGCCACGATCGTCGGGTGCGTGTTGGCGAACGCGAGGGGGGCCGCGTACTGAGTCGCGTAGGCCGACACGGTACTGCCGTAGTTCACCAGCGGGGTGACCGAGTTGATTACCAACGGGATGACGAAGTACGCGGTCATGACCACGATCCGGATAATCCAGCCCCAGATGGCTAGGCCGGTGGCGGTCAGCGCCGGGTTGCGGGCCTCCACGGTCTCGGTGAAGCTGGCCATCCACGGGGTGTAGGCCACACCCAGGCCGAACGCCAGCAGCGCCAGCATGATCGCCAGGGTGTAGTAGCCCGGATGGTGGCCGGCCTGCTCTAGGTACAACACGGTCATGACCGCGGCGAGCACCCCGCCGATCACCATGAACGGCTTCCGCACCCGGAACCTGTCGGAGATGATTCCGACCAGGACCACCGCGATGACGTTGAACCCCCAGTTCCAGTTGCCCAGCCCGTCGGCGTTCTTGACCGAGAACCCGAACACGGTGACGAAGTAGATCACGGCGAACGCGACGGCGGTGTAGTAGATCAGCAGCATGATCGAGACGGCGATGGCCGAGACGATGATGTCGGGCTTGAGCAGCTGGCGGAACGGGCGCCGCAATGCCCCCTCGATGTCGGCCTCGGTCAGGCCCTTAGCCCTGGCCTCGATCAGCACGCGGTCGTGCATGGTCACCATCAGCTGGTCGCGCAGGGCCGGGGACAGTTCCCGCAGCCCGACCAGCGCGATCACGAACACGACGAGCCCGGCGATGCCGCAGATACGGTACTCGTGGGTCCAGAACCGCGGGTCGTTCACGACCGCGGGAATGGTGTTGGTGCCTACCACCGCCACGATCAGGCTGCCTACCACCGGTCCGCTGGTCCAGAAGCCCATCGCCGTGGCCCGGCCCACCTGCGGGGAGAAGTCCCTGATCAGCGCGGGGGTGGCCACCAGGCACATGCCCTCGACGAACCCGACCACGAAGCCCTCGATGGTGTAGGACCACTTGTTGGTCGCAGCCGGCAGGATGAAGGCCACGAACACGCCGGTGAACAGCAGCCCGAACACCACCAGGTTGGCCCGGCCGAACCGGTCGGCAAGCCCGGCGAACACCGACCCGAACGCCCCGATCAGGGCCCCGAAGGCCAGCGTGAGCACGAAGAACGTGAAGCTCATGTGCAGGTTGACCAGGATCAGCGTGGACACGGAGCCGCCGACATACAGCTCGTAGTACAGAGTGATCGTCGCCAGCACCGTGATCACCAGGAATCCGACCCTGGGGCCGGTATCCGGATAATGCTGAAGCTGCCGGTTCCAGACCCAGGCAAGCCCTCCAGGCCGGCTAGCCGCCGTCTGCGTAGTGGCTTCTGCCATGCGGTCACCCCTTACTTAGGCGTTAGCTATGGCTGGCGGTTTTGGCGCCGACTAGACGGTAACCCCACGGGAGGTAACAGATCAACAATTTGTTTCAGCTGCGTCGCCGGAGGCCAGGCGGTAACTGCCGGTCCGGATCAGGCAGCGAGTTAAACGCTCATCGCCGCATTGATCTGGACCCGATGCGCCGGGCGTCATCGCCGCGAGCCGATCTTTCGCCGAGCGATCGGCACGCCAAATAGAAGGAATTCAGAGGGTATCGAGAATGTCACCTTGCGCGGCAGTGGGGCATGACGGCGGGCCAGATCACCACGGAGCGCGATTGCCTCTCATGCTTGCGTGAGGAACAGCGGAGCGTAGCTCGACGCAGAACCTCCGGCGAGATGACGGTCTGGGCTCGGAGCGGGGCCTGGCCACCCCGAGCCCAGACGGCAAGGGCGAGAATCTCAACCCTGTCACCGCCGATCATGCCGCTGGATTCTTAAGGCACGCTAGGACGCAGCTGAGAACCTGCTCACCAACTGAAAGTGCCTGCGTATCACGACCGAGCGGCGGAAGTCATACGCCGGCAGGCGGCGTGTCCCCGACCGCGTGCAGGCTCGGCGGCCAGATCGCGAGCTGCTCGGGTTCCGGCCCCGTCAGCTCGTCCGACCTCCAGCCGGCCAGCTCGGCGGCCAGGTCGCGGGGCTGATCCGTCGCTTGGGCGCCCACGCTGCGACCCACCGGAGCGCTCAGCAGCGTCGGCCGCGAGTACTCACCGGCGCTTACCGGCGACGGCTCGGACAGCCGCACCTGCTGCCGCGGGATCTGGGCGCAGTGGACACACTCGTCGCGGTCGAGAAACGCCGCGAGAGATTCGGCCTCGTCGGCGTCGATCCCGATCACGACCCGGGGCTCACCCCATGGCTCCTTGAGCGAGTAGCCGACGTAGCTCACGACCGGCTGCCCGGGCGCGACTGCGAGTCCGTGCAGCGCGCGCCATTGTTCCCATGCCGATTCCAGCCGCATCGCGGCCCGCTTGGCGCGTGCCACCAACTCTGGATCACGCATTCTAGGACCCTCCCCTCAAAGCGGACCGGCCCCGGCAGCATGCCCTGCGCGATTTGCCCGGCGTTTCGGTTGTGATGCCGGACTGCAGTTTCGATGTGGCATGCCCCACCGGGGCCGACCCCCCATTCCCTTGGTCGAGTGCCGCCGTGTCCACCCTTGGCCGGCCTGCGGCCGCCCGGTGAAAACGGCAGATGGTCACTCGGAACGCTGCTGCGGAATACCCGCGAGCAGTGCACGAACCTCAGTCTCCCGGTAGCGCCGGTGTCCCCCCAGCGTGCGGATCGAGGTCAGTTTGCCGGCCTTCGCCCACCGTGTGACGGTCTTGGGGTCGACGCGAAACATCGTGGCGACCTCCGCGGGCGTCAACAGCGGCTCAGCCTCTGGTGTACGTGCGGACATGTGGTGGCCTCTCCTCCTGGACCAGTGTTGCGATCCTGCGATTCTTGTTGTGCCTGGTGCTCCGTGTGGAGCCTGTCGGGGATGCCCTAAATGGGCGACACGGACCATATTGCCATCACCAGCCGTGACGCGTCGACCACCAGGCGCAAAGTTTCTGTACCAGGATGCCCAGTTGTTCCGTCGATCAGTGTCACGCACGGTGATTCTAGCGATACTTATAGTCGCATCGCACCAGATTCGGAAATAGTGCCCGAGCACCCTGCCCCGGGCCGACCTGATGCTCAGTTCGCCAGCTCGAATTCGGCGAGGGCGCGCCACCGGCTGTGGGCGCGCTTATACATCGCCACCGCGAGCTCGCCGTCGCCTCGAGCCGCCCCATCGATGGCGGCGCCGATCTCGGCGACCGACTGATCACCACGCAGTGCCTCATCGCTCAGCACGTGAACCAACCCCCCAAAATCGAGCTCTACCAGTGAATACGGATGAAATTCCTCCAGCCACCTCCCAACCTCGGCCAGCTCGGCCTCCGCACGCAGGGGTGCCCACGCGGCGTCTTCGTAGCCGGCTGGCGCGTCGCGCAGCGCGGCCAGGCCACGCGCCACCCGCCTGCGCGCGCGGGACATGGGCGTCGTGTAGACCAGCGCCCGCGTGGCGGACGCGGTCTGCGCCGCAGACGCGCGGTCCTGGCCCAGGCCGAGAGCCAGCCACCGCTCGCCTGCCGCGAACGGGACGAACCACGCCAATGGCACGGCCCAGTTACTCGCCAGGATGTGCAGCCTGGCCCCGCCCTGCCGCCGTTCCCTCGCCAGCCTGGCCATGGCCGCCGCCGCCCGGTCCTCTTCGGCAGCCGGCAGCGTGCCAGCCAGCGGCGAGCCGGGAGCCGACCGCAGGCGGCTATAGGAAACAAGGCAGCGCAGCCTGGTCTGCCACGGGCATACGTAGGTGACGCCATCCGCCCGGCGGACATAGGCGTGATCACTTTCCCGGTCGGGGACCACGATCTGAGGCGTCGCGATGGCCCGGCGCAGGGCCTCCAGATGCTCCGCCGCCACCGAGCCGCGCCTGGCCGGCCGGGCCGGCGAGGCCGCGTACGCCGCCCACCGGGAGCGGTCGGGCTCGGGGAACGCCGAGACCGGCTCATAGACCCGGAGATACGCGGCGTAAGTCATCACTGTCGTATCGTGACATACGGGACGTCCCTACGGCAGGAGTCCAGGTAACGAGATCGTCTCTCCTGCCGGTTACCGGCCGGTACACATACCAGGCAATACCCTTGATCCCGATCCGGCTCAACCAGAGCCGGACGGGATGAGGAGAGTCGCTACCGTGACCGACGTGTTCGCGATGACCCACAGTGAGAACGGCTCCGCTGGGCGGACGGACCATGAACAGGTCGTCTTCTGCCAGGACACCCCGACGGGGTTGAGGGCGATCATCGGCATCTACTCCACCGCGCTGGGCCCCGGGCTCGGCGGGACGCGTTTCTACCCCTACCCGACCGAAGCAGAAGCGCTCGCCGACGTGCTGAAGCTGTCCAAGGCCATGGCGTACAAGAACTCGCTGGCCGGCCTGGACCTGGGTGGTGGCAAGGCGGTTATCATCGGCGACCCCGCCCAGCTCAAGACCGAACCGCTGCTGCGGGCCTACGGGCGGTTCATCGCCTCGATCGGGGGCCGCTACATCACGGCCTGTGATGTCGGCACGCGCTGCGAGGACATGGACATCATCGGCAGGGAATGCCGGTGGGTGGTGGGCCGGACCACGGCCAACGGCGGCGCCGGCGATTCGTCGGTGCTCACCTCGCTCGGCGTCATGCACGGGATGCGGGCCGCCGCCGAGCACGTATGGGGGAGCACGAGCTTGCGCGGGCGCATCGTCGGCGTCGAGGGGGTAGGCACGGTGGGTCACCGGCTCGTCGAGCACCTCGTCGAGGCCGAGGCCCAGGTCGTCGTCTTCGATATCAACGCCCGCGCCGTCGCCGAGATCCGCGCCCGTTACCCCGAAGTCCGCGCCGCCGACGACCTCGCGGCGGAGAAACTGGACATCCTGGCCCCGTGCGCGCTCGGCGGCACCTTGACGGAGCAACTGGTGAGCGTGCTGACCGCGCGCATCGTCTGCGGCGCCGCCAACAACCAGCTAGCCCACGACGGAGTGGACAAGGTCCTCGCCGACCGGGGCATCCTGTACGCCCCCGATTACGTGGTCAACGCGGGCGGGGTCATCCAGGTGGCGGACGAACTGGGCGGATTCAACTTCACGCGCGCCTACGCCGCCACGGAGAAGATCTTCGACACCACCGCGAGGGTGCTCCAGATTGCGGACTCCGAGGGCGTGCCTCCCTCGGTGGCCGCGGACCGCCTGGCCGAGCGGCGGATATCCGATGTCGGCCGGCTGCGCGGAATCTGGCTCGGCACCATGGGATCTGCGTAGGCATCCGGGGCCTAAAGCGGGTACGGTTGTACCTGTACGGATGCTGGTGAACGTCGTGCTCCTCGTGGCGGGGGTGGCGGCGGCGTCGTATGACGCACAAAAACCAGCGAGGCGGAGATCATGGGGCCTGACTGGCTCCGGACGTTCGAGGGGGTCGAGCCAATGGGGCGCGGCCGTGCCAAGGCCAAGCAGGTTAAGGTGGCCCGTCAGCTCAAGTACAAGAGCGACGACACGGACCTTGACCGGCTGCGTGCGGAGCTGGGTGTCGGCGGGGATTCCCGCGACGGGAATGTCGTTTCCGCCGCCGAGGACTCCGACGACGATGAGGACGACGACGACGATGAGGACCCAGGGTCTGATTCCGTCATGGACGCCTGGAAGGACGTCGGGGACGCCTGGTCGCGGTAGCGGCGCGAGCAGCGGTTAGGACCCCACACCCAGGCCGTCGAGCGCGTGCTCGCCGCGGTCGCCTTCGGCGACCGGCACGGGATACTGCCCGTCGAAGCAGGCGCGGCACAGTCGGCTGGCAGGCAATGCGGTCGCCTCGATCAGTCCCTCCAGCGATACGTAGCCGAGTGAGTCGGCGCCTATCGACGCGCAGATGTCCGGCGTCGGCAGGTGCCCGGCGATGAGCTCGGCGCGGGTGGCAAAATCGATGCCGTAAAAGCACGGCCACCTCACCGGCGGGGACGCGACCCGCACGTGCACCTCCGCGGCGCCCGCCTCGCGGAGCATCGTGACCAGCGCGCGCTGGGTGGTCCCGCGGACGATCGAATCGTCCACCACCACGAGCCGGCGGCCGGCGATGGCGTCCCGCAGGGGATTCAGCTTCAGCTTGATGCCGCGTTCCCTGATGGTCTGGCTGGGCTGGATAAACGTCCGGCCCACGTAAGAGTTCTTGACCAGCCCCTGGCCGAACGGGATGCCGCTGGCCTCCGCGTAGCCGATCGCGGCGGGCGTGCCCGACTCCGGGACCGGGATGACCAGGTCGGCGTCGGCGGGATGCTCGGCCGCGAGCCGCCGGCCGACCGCTACCCGGGTGGCGTGCACGCCGCGGCCGGAGATCGTGGTGTCGGGGCGAGCCAGGTAGACGTACTCGAACAGGCAGCCCCTCGGCTCGGGCGCCGCGAAGGCCCTGGAACGCACCCCGCGCCCGTCGATGCTGATCAGCTCGCCGGGGGCGATCTCGCGCACGAACCCCGCCCCCACGATGTCCAGCGCGGCGGTCTCGCTGGCTACCACCCAGCCGCTGGCCAGGCGGCCCAGCACCAGCGGGCGGAAGCCGTGCGGGTCTCGCGCCGCGTACAGCGTCTGCTCGTCCATGAACACGAGCGAGTACGCGCCCTTGGCCAGCGGCAGCACCGCCGCCGCCGCCGCTTCTACCCCGCCGCCCGGCAGGGCCGCGGCAGTGCTAGTCCCCGGGGGGCGACCCCCCAGGGACCCCCCGATCTCGCCACCGCCGGCCGTGACGCCCTCGCTGACGAACAGCGCGGTCAGCAGGTCGGTATCGGACGTAGCGGCGATTCCTGCGCGGCCCGGTCCGGGCCCGCCGAGCAGGTCAGCCAGCTCCCGGGTGTTGATCAGGTTCCCGTTATGCCCCAGCGCCAGGCTCGTCGTGGGCGTCGAGCGGAACGTCGGCTGCGCGTTCGCCCAGACCGAGGCGCCGGTGGTGGAGTAGCGGCAGTGGCCGACCGCTATGTGCCCGCGGAGCGCGGTCAGCGCGGGCTCGTCGAAGACCTGGGCGACCAGCCCCATCTCCTTGTGCACCACGATCCGGTGACCGTCGCTGACCGCGATGCCGGCCGATTCCTGCCCCCGGTGCTGCAGCGCGTACAGCCCGAAGTAGGCGAGCTTGGCGACGTCCTCGCCGGGCGCCCAGACCCCGAACACGCCGCACGCCTCTCGCGGCCGGTCCTCGCCGGGGGATGCCACCTCGTCAGTGTATTCAGGTCAGGGGCAGGTAAGCGGTCAGGTCGGCGCGCGGGCCGCTCGCGTGGACCAGGCCGGACCCGAGGGCATCGGCCCAGCCCAGACGCCCGGCCGCCAGCCTGACCCAGGTGACCGGGTCGGTCTCGACGACGTTCGGCGGCGTGCCCCGGGTGTGGACGGGCCCCGGCAGGCACTGCACGGCGGCCACCGGCGGGATCCTGACCTCGAGGACCCGGCCGGGCTGGCGGGCGGCGAGCAGGTACAGCAGGTACCTCGCCGCCACCCGCAGTTCCCCGGCCTCGGGCGTGCTGCCTTCGTCCAGCGCGCGTAGGACGGCGGCCACGCTGTCCGGCCCCCGCGGGTCCGGGTGTCGAGGCGGCATACCGGTGACGGTAACCGATGGCTTGGGTCAGCCGAACAACGCGGGCAGCGTCGCGCGGTGGACCGCGGCGAGCTCGGCCAGCGGGATGCTGAAGCAGCCCGCCACGACCAGATGGTCGCCGCCGACCGCCCCGATGGCCTGGCCGGGCACGTCGTGCCGCGCCAGCAGCGCGCCGAAGGCCTCGTCGGCCCCCGGCCGGACCGCGACGATGGCGCGGGCGGCCGACTCGCTGAACAGCCAGGTGAACGGGTCGTCCGGCAGCCGGACCGAGCAGCCGACCCCGCCGCGCAGGCAGCATTCGGCGAGCGCCACGGCCAGGCCTCCATCGGACAGGTCGTGCGCGGCCGCCAGCAGCCGATCTGCGGCCGCCGCGGCCAGCAGGCCGGCGAGGCGCCGCTCGGCGGCCAGGCGCGGGGCCGGCGGCCGGCCGCCCAGGTGGCCGTGGAGCACGTGCGCCCAGGCCGACCCGCCCAGCTCGGCCTCCGTCTCGCCGAGCAGCACGATGCTGGCCCGCGATGCCTCGCCCGCACGGTCGCCGTCGCCGAACCCGATCCCGACCCGCAGTCGCACGTCGTCGTGCACGCCGAGCACGCCGACCACCGGGGTGGGGTGCACGGCCGACGTGCCCGTCTGGTTGTAGAAGCTGACGTTCCCGCCGGTGACCGGGACGCCGAGCGCGGCGCACCCGTCGGCGAGCCCGCGCACGGCCTCGGCGAACTGCCACATCACCGCCGGGTCCTCGGGTGACCCGAAGTTCAGGCAGTTCGTCACGGCGAGCGGGCGCGCGCCGGTCACCGCCACGTTCCGGTACGCCTCGGACAGCACAAGCTGGGTGCCCAGGTACGGGTCGAGGCAGCAGTACCGCCCGTTGCCGTCGGTCGCGAGCGCGATGCCGAGCCCGGTCTCCTCGTCGACGCGGAGCAGGCCGCCGTCCTCCGGCATGGCGAGCACGGTGTCGCCGCGGACGTACCGGTCGTACTGGTCGGTGACCCAGCTCTTGTCGGCCAGCGGCGGGGATCCGATCAAGGCCAGCACCGCCGACCGCAGGGCCTCGCCGTCCGCGGGCCGCTGCAGCACAGCGGGGTCAAAGGCGGCCAGCGCGTCATGATCCGCGCCCCGCGAGGCAGGCCGGTGATAGACCGGGCCGTCGGCCGCCGAGCCGGGCGGGATGTCCACCACCGTCTCGCCGTGCCAGGTCATGACCAGCCGGCCGGTCTCGGTCACCTCGCCGATCACCGCAGCCTGGATCTCCCACTTGGCGCACACGTCGAGGAACGCGCCGACCCGGCCCGGCTCGACGACGGCCATCATCCGTTCCTGTGACTCGCTCATCAGGATCTCCGGCGGTCCCAGGGTCGCGTCGCGCAGCGGAACCGCGTCGAGCCTGACCCGCATCCCGCCGGTCCCGGCCGCCGCGAGTTCCGTGGTCGCGCAGGCCACGCCGGCCGCGCCGAGATCCTGGATCCCGACCACCAGGCGGGCCGCGTACAGCTCCAGGCAGCATTCGACCAGCAGCTTCTCGAGGAAAGGGTCACCCACCTGGACGCTCGGCCGCTTGGCCGCCGCCTCCCCCGCCGCCCGGCCCGCCGCACCCCCCGACGCCGGACCCGCCGCATCTCCCGACGCCTGACCCGCCTGATCCGCCGCCCCGCCGGTCGCGGATGCGCCGAACGCCGCGCTGGCGAGCACCGAGGCCCCGCCGACGCCGTCAGGTCCGGTGGCCGACCCGAACAGGATCACCGCGTTCCCCGGCCCGTCAGCCGCCGCGACCTGCAGGTCCTGGTGCCGCATCACGCCCACGCATAGCGCGTTGACCAGCGGGTTTCCCGCGTAACACGGGTCGAAGTCCAGCTCGCCGCCGATGTTGGGCAGGCCGAGGCAGTTTCCGTAGAAGGAAATGCCACCGACCACCCCCGGCAGCACCCGGCCCGTATCGGGCGCCGAGGCGGGCCCGAACCTCAGCGCGTCCATCACCGCCACCGGGCGCGCGCCCATGGCGAGGATGTCGCGGACGATCCCGCCGACTCCGGTCGCCGCGCCCTGAAACGGCTCCACGTAGGACGGGTGGTTATGCGACTCGATCTTGAAGGTGACCGCGTAGCCCTGGCCGATGTCGACCACGCCCGCGTTGTGCCCGATGCCCGCGAGCAGCGCCGCCGACGGCGGCGCCTTCGCGGCGAGCTGCCTCAGGTGCACCTTGGAGGACTTGTAGGAGCAGTGCTCGCTCCACATCACCGAGTACAGCGCGAGCTCGGCGCTGGTCGGGCGGCGCTCGAGGATCCCGACGATCCTGGCGTACTCGGCCTCGGTCAGCCCGAGCGCTGCGTACGGTGCATCCCCGCTCGCCTCCCGGCTCTGGGGCTCGCTCATATCAGCACCGGGGCGAAGAACGCGAGCCCGTCGGCCGAGGGCCCGGTCAGCTCGCTGACCGCGTGCTCAGGGTGCGGCATGACACCCACCACGTTGCCCTCCGCGTTGCACACCCCGGCGATGTCACCCAGGGAGCCGTTGGGGTTGCCGCCGTCGTACCGCAGGACGACCTGACCGCCGGCCTGGAGCCCGGCCAGCGTGGCGGCGTCGGCCACGTAGGCTCCCTCGCCGCTCTTCAGCGGCACCGTGATCTGCGCCCCGGGCTGGTAGGCCCGCGTCCACGCCGTCCCGGCGTTCTCCACGCGCAGCCGGACGTCCCTGGTAACGAACCGCAGGCCGGCGTTGCGGGTCAGCGCGCCGGGCAGGAGGTGCGCCTCGCACAGGATCTGGAACCCGTTGCAGATGCCGAGCACCGGCAGGCCCGAACCCGCCGCAGCGACCAGCTCGCTCATCACCGGGGCGAACCTGGCGATCGCCCCGCACCGCAGGTAGTCACCGTAAGAGAACCCACCGGGCAGGATTACCGCGTCCACGCGGCGCAGGTCGCGGTCGGCGTGCCACAGCGGGACGGGCTCGGCCCCGGCGAGCCTGACGGCTCGCGCCGCGTCACGGTCATCCAGCGACCCGGGAAAGGTGATGATCCCCACTCGCACGCGGGAAGCTTATCTAGCTGGCCGCCCTGAACTGCCGCAGCGGCGCGTCGCGCGACAACCTGATGTGCTTGCTCATGGTCACGACCGTGCCGCGCTCGGGGCTGCTGTCCAGGGTCACGGTGTCGACGCACGCCCGCATGACGGCCAGCCCCCTCCCCGACTCCGCCAGCTGCGTTATCCCCGTCTGGCCCAAAGCCCCGTCCGCCCCGGCCGGAACCGCAGGAACCGCCGGAACCGCCCGCATCCCCGTCTCGGCCTGCCCCGTCTCCTGCAGCGCGGCGGCCGTGCCCTCGCCCGCCACCTCAACCTGGCAGCGCACCGCGCCGACGCTCGTCACCACGGTGTACCCCCGGACGTGCCGGCCGCCGTGCACGAGCACGTTGGTGCACGCCTCGGTGGCCGCGAGCAGGATGTCGTACACGGATTCCTCATCGACGCCGAGCCCGCGCAGCGTGTCCCCGAGCACCCGGCGCATCACCGGCACGCTCACCGCCTCGCAGCGGAACACCAGGCAGAACTTCACATCAGGAACTGATTTCACCCTCTTGCTAAGAACCCTCACGCTTCGAGTGATTCCCCGTAGACAGGGCTGAAACCTGCCCAGCCGAACATCAGGGGCCTCTTCAGCCCGCGTAGACGGTGAATTCTTCGATAACCGGGTTCGATAGCAGGTCCCCGGCCAGCTGTGTGAGAGC
>JBOHCK010000136.1:0-15425 GCA_050698755.1 Streptosporangiaceae bacterium
GGCGGGCGGGTAACCGAACTCGTCCCGTACCGCGACCACCCCCCGGACGTGCCGGATCGCGTCCGCCAGTTCGTCGCCGACTTCCGCGGGTTCCGGGCGGCCCTCCAGGACCACGACGCCGTCGCTCACCGACACCCGGACCAGGGCCGGGTCCAGGCCGAACCTGCGCGCGATCACCTCGTCGGCGATCTCGGCGAGGATCTCCTCGTCCGGGCGGTCGAATACGGCCAGCAGGTCGGCCCGGCTGACAATGCCGACCAGGAAGCCACCCGCATCGACCACGGGCAGCCGCTTGACCTGCAGGCTGTACATCATCCGGGCGGCGTGCTCCACCGCATCGTCGGGCCTGACCGTCACCGCCGGATGGGTCATCAGATCGCCCGCCACCACACCCTCGGCCTTCTCATGCCCCCCGTGCCGCGCCAGCAGGTCAGCCTCGGACACGACGCCGATCACCTTCCCGTGATCGTCGATGACGGGAAAGCCGCTGATCCGGTGCTCCCTGAGCGCGGCCGCCATCTCCTTGAAGGTCGCTCCGCGCCTGACCGCGACGATCTGGCTGGACATGACGTCCCTGACGGTGATCTGCATCGTTTCCCTTTCTCATTCGCCGCAGCGGCTGAGGACGACCTTGAGCGCGCCGGTGTCGGGCGCGCGAGCGAAGACGTCGTACGCGTCCTCGAACTCATCCAGCCCGAAGTGGTGGGTGATGAACCGCCTGGCGTCGATCTGGCCGCTGGTGACCAGGCGCATCAAGGTCGGCGTGGAGGACGCGTCCACCAGGCCGGTCGTGATCGTGATGTCCCTTATCCACTGTTCGTCCAGGTGCAGCGGGGCGGCCTGGCCGTGCACGCCGATGTTCGCGATCCGGCCGCAGGGCCGGGCCAGCTTGACGGCCAGCTCGAAGGTGGTGGGTCGGCCGACGGCCTCGATGGACACGTCCGCGCCCAGGCGCCCGGTCAGGTCCCTGACGACGCCGAGCGGATCCTCGCGGGAGCTGTTCACGGTGACGTCGGCGCCGAAGTGCTTGGCCGCCTCCAGCCTCGCGTCGGACAGGTCGATGGCCACGACGTGGCTGGGGCAGTACAACTGCGCGGTGGTGATCGCGGCCAGGCCGACCGGGCCCGCCCCGACCACGGCGACGACATCGCCCGGCCGGACGCCGCCGGCCAGGACGCCGACCTCGTAGCCGGTGGGCAGGACATCGGCCAGCATCAGGATTTCCTCGTCGGTCGCGCCGTCGGGCACCCGGTAGGTCGACATGTCGGCGAACGGCACGCGGACGTACTCGGCCTGGGTGCCGTCGATCTTGTGCCCGAGGACCCAGCCTCCGCCGCCCAGGCACTGCCCGTACCGTCCCTCGCGGCAGTATCGGCACGTCCCGCACGCGCTGATGCAGGAGACGAGGACCCGGTCGCCGGGGGCCAGCGTGCGCACGCCCTCGCCGGCCTCCTCGACGGTCCCGACGGCCTCGTGGCCCAGGACCCTGCCCTTACGCACCGCGGGCACGTCGCCGTTGAGGATGTGCAGGTCGGTACCGCAGATGGTGGCCGTTTCGACCCGCACGATGACGTCGCCGTCGTCGGTGATCTCCGGGTCAGGCACCTCTTCCCAGGCCTTGCGGCCCGGGCCGTGGTAAACGACGGCTCGCATAATGGCCTCCAGTGTTCTCGGCTTCCGTCTCCCAGCATGTGCCGTCTGGGCGGGCCGCAAGCAGGGACGAAGGTCCGTACCGGCCGGGTTGAAGGTCACGGGTCCCGACCCGGCGCCTGCGGCTAGCGTCGTGACGACGCCACCAGGGGAAGGACCAGCCATGTCTGCTGAACGCGTGATCGAGGTGCTCGGCGAAGCCGAGTGCCTGAGGCTGATAGCGCCGGGCGGAATCGGCCGCATCGCGTACTCCGGCCGGTTCGGCCAGGCGATCCTGCCGGTGAACTACAAGCTGCACGACGGGGCGATCGTGTTCAGGACCGCTCTTCGCAGCGCGCTCGACGAGGATCTGCAGACCGGCATCGGGGCCGCCGAGTACCGCGTGGCATTCGAGATCGACGAGCTCGACGTGCTCAGCCGGCAGGGGTGGAGCGTGCTGATCCAAGGCGCGGCCCACCGCATGGAATCCGAATCCGAGCGCGCCTGTGCCCTGGGCGCGGGCGTCGAGAACTGGGCGCCGGGGGAGCGGGACCTGTTCGTGCGCATCACGCCGTCGCGCATCACCGGCCGTCGCATCCGCCCGGCCACGTAATCACCTCACCGGGCGCCCGGCGGGCGGTGGCGTGGGTGGTGCGGGCGAGGCCCAACTGCAGCAGCATCTGCGGGGCGCCCGGCAGCCCTAGGCGGTCCCGGATCAGGGTGCGGATGACGGCCGCCTCGAGCGGCTGGGTGTACAGGCTCGCGAACACCCACCGGGTCGCGGCGTGGAGCAGGAGCCGGTGGAGGGCCTGCCCGGCGCGCAGCCAGTCAGCCCGGCTATCACCGGTCGTGAGCAGGACCGCCGTGACAGCCGGGGCGGTCCCGTCGGGGTCGAGTCGGCCGAGGCCGCGGCCCTGGTCGAAGTCACGCTGGCGCAGTCGGCCGGCCTGGCGGCCAGCAGAGCGGCGGGTCGTCGCGGGGAACGCGTGGGCCGGGACACCGTCGCGGGCGGAGCTTTCCATCGTGCGGCTCCAGCGCCGTATCTCCGCCCGGGCGCGCGGGTCGAGGTCCAGCCTGCGGCCGGAAGCGCTGACGATGGCGGCCAGCTGGGAGTAGGCGATACCCGGCTCCACCAGCACGAGCGTGGCTCCCTCGGCTCGCGCGTCGTGCTGGAGCCCGGCCACCAGGCCGGCGGGCAGCGGACCGGGGGCAAAAGCGCCGCGGTGCGTATGCCGGTGCGGTACCGCCTTCAGCATCTCCCGCTCCAGGGCGGTCACTGGCTCCGCCTCGCCCGCCGTCACCCGCGCGAGGAACCGCAGCCGGTTCGGGTCGGGGAGGAGTTCGACGACGGGCCGGTACCCGAGCGAACGGATCGCGAGCCTCAGCCCGAACAGCGCGGCGCCGCAGCTCACGAGCATCTCCCGGCCGGCTGGATCCACCCGCAGCTTGCGGCGCGGGTCGCAGTACAGCTCGATTGCAGACTGGCCGACCAGGAACCGCCACGGCTGGGTGTTATGCACCGACGGCGCCCGGGCCGCGGTCGCGATCAGGTACCCGGCCCGGTCAGCGAGGATCAATGGCGCGCTTTCCTTCATTCGCCTCACCTGCTCTAACTGCATGACCAGCCGGGCCACCCCTGGCCGGCGCTCTGGGCGCTGGCCGAAGGCGGCCCGGCGATGGGGTTGCCCCCGGGTGCCGGTTACGCCGCGGTGGCGTGGGTCGGCTGGGTGACCGCGGTGGCCTGGACCGTGCCGCGGGGAGGCCGGCCGATGGCCAGGGTGAACACCGAGCCGAGCAGCGCCAGGCCGCCGAGGGCAAAGGCGGTGATGGCCACGATGTACATGATCTGGGAGACCTTCCACCAGCCGTAGGCGTCGAGGAGCATGGCCCGCAGCGTGGTGCCTTTGAATATGGTGGCGACCTGACCCGCCAGCGTGGTGTTGTTCGGCTGCGCCTGCGCCTCGGTGGACAGCTGCGCATAGGTCTTCCCGCCCGCGATCTCGGTCAGGTGCACGGCGATGAAGTGGTCAGCGTAGGCCTCGGCCTGCTGCCCGGTCAGCAGCTGCTGCCCGGCGTACTGGGAGACGGACGGGATCATGCTGGGGGTGATCTCGGTGCCCACCTTGGGGTGCGCGAACGCGGCCTGCGGGGGGAAGTAGATTTGCTGGGCGGCGAGCTGGTTCTGCACGGTGTTGTGCACGTAGGCGGAACCCCAGGTGAGCAGCCCGCCTGCCGCCAGCAGGATCGCCGCGGCGGCGAATCCCGCGATGGCGACCCAGAAGCGAGAGTTGCGGCGCATCGTAATGCCTCCTTATAGGCGCGGGCCGGCGGGTTCTCGGTCCGCTCTGCTTGAGCTTTCAACTGCGAGTCTTCCGCCGGCCCGGCCTCCCCCGTCACGGCCAGACGTCACGGCCCTTCGGGACCTCCGTCCCGCCATAAGCAGGCCCTATCGGGTGACCAACCGCCCTGGCCGGCGCCAGTGCGTAACGCCACGCTGGGGGCTCACCGAGACGAGAAAGCCGGGAGGTGATAGTCCGTGATCGAGGTCAGCGCCCCAGCGCTAGCCGCGCACCCGTGATCTTTCGCGCATCACCACCATGTGGGGACGCTGCTCGCTGGCCACTCGGATCGCCCGCTTTCCACGCCCCGGTGAGAGATATTCCGGCCAGCTACTTGGAAACCGTGCTGTCCGATCCATCTACCAGCCTGGTGGCAGCGCATGGGAGCGCCGGTGCGGTGGCTGCCCTGGCATCCCTCATTTCCGGCCGCGGCGGCTGCGCCGAACTGGGCGTTCTGGTAGAAGACGCCTGGCAGCGCCGTGGGATCGGGCGCCAGCTCGTCGCGCACCTGGTAGCCGCCGCCTCCGCCCGCCAGGTCACCGACCTGACGGCGTCAGTCCTCGCCCAGAACGCCTGGGTGGCAGACCTGCTTCGTCAGGTCCCCGGCGAGTTCTCCGTGACCCGCGACGGGACGACCGTCAATGTGCGGGTACGCCTGAACCCGCCGGGCTAGCCGCTCGGCGGGCCTGCCTGCACGCGCCGCTTGAGCTCGGCCAGGCCGTCAGGGCCGCGCCGGAGGCTCCACCAACTCTCGATCCACCAGGTGGCTCCCGCCTCGGCCCATACGGCTGGCGTGGGCGGGTCGAGCTGAACGAACTCGCCGCTGGAGTCTGCCTCTACGATCACGTCGTAGGGGGCCTCGGCCAAGCCGAGCTCCTTCCGTCGCACGGCTACCCGGCCCACGATATCGGCGAGCTGGCCGACCCGGTCCACATGCCGTCGGTCGTCTCCGTCGATGACCTGCGGTAGCAATCCATCCCAGCGCGCGGCCCGGTCCAACGAGGGCTGCCGCTCCCGGCCCAGGACATACGCGGCCGCCACCCACACCGGTGGTCTTGGCTGCTGGACCAGCGGCTCTGGCAGCATGAATTCGGTCGGCTTGGCGGAGTAGTGCTTGCCGTCGTAGATGAACGGCTGGCCCCGCATCAGCCCGTCGTAGATAGCCAGGCACTCATCGAGCTTCTCTACCCGGATGCGACGACCCTCGTCGGCCTCGAATGCGGTCCAGCCGTATGTAGTGCGCCTAGGCCGACACTCAGAACAGCCCGGCCGCCGCTTAGCCGGTCCACCGTCAGCACCGCCGAAGCCAGGTCCCACGGCTTCCACCGCGCGGCCGGCGTGACCATCGTGCCCAGCCGGACCCGTGACGTGGTCATGCTGGCAGCGGCCGTTGCGACCGGCGCCCTGGTCCTGGCCCTGGCAGCGCCGACGGCCGCCGCAGGCTCCCCGGTCGCTAGAGCACCGGCCGTCACCGGCACCATCACCGTCGGCAGCGACCCGTACGGGGTCGCGGTCAACCCGGTGACCGGCACCATCTACGTCACCAATACGGGCAGCGACTCCGTGTCGGTGATCAGCGGGCGGACCAACACGGTCACCGCCACCATCACCGCCGGCAGCAACCCTCGGGGGGTCGCGGTCAACCCGGTGACCGCCACCGTCTACGTCACCTACGTCACCGGCGACACCGTGTCGATGATCTCCGGCTGACCGCGAACGTTACCGTGAGCGCCGGGTCAGGTGTCGGCCGGGTGGTCGATGTCGACCGGTGGCAGGTCGCCGACCTGCTCCTTGGTCAGGTTGACCCGGATTTCGCCGTCGACGCTGGTCACCGAGGTGATGGGGATCGAGACTTCCTTCCGGTCCCATAGGTGCCCTTCCTGCAGCAGCACGTGTGTCACCTGGTGGTTCCCGGGATCGATGACGAGCCCCTCGACCAGCCCGATGTCACCGTCCGTGGCGTGGACGGCATCGCCGTGGCTGACCTCGACCTCGCCGAGCGGGACGGAATCGTAGCTGACCTCCCGCACCGCGTGCCCGCGGCCGGGACCTGCGCTGCTGTCAAGGCCCGTGCCGTCACCGGTGACCAAGCCGTAGTACCGCCAGCTCAGCACCTGTTCCGAGCCGTAACCTTGCAGTCCCGGCCACCCGCTGGCCGGCCGGAGTTGCGTCTCGTCGGCCGGGTCGAACTGATCGAAGTCAGCCCTGGTGCAGTTCAGCAGGATCCCGTGCGAGCCGGTCTGGGCCAGCTCGACGGGGACGAGCCGGCCGGGCGCATGCCCGTGCTCTGGCTCGACGACAAGGTGCGTGATCGTGCGAGCGACCGGGTTCACCACCACGCGGGACAGCTCACCGCACGCTCCGTCGCTGCAGCTGACTTCGGCCCCTATTTCGAACGGCTCCTCGGCCATGGCCGCCCCTCCTAGTCTGCTCGGCGCTGGGGCAACCCCAACCGTACACGCCGGTCAGCCAGTGCAGAAGGTGCCTAGGCCGAGGGCCACGCAGACGACGGCCATGATCCAGAAGAGGACGACGCGCTGAGTCACATGCTGCGCATACGCAGGTACCTGCGGATATCGTCCTTGCTGGCGATCAGGGCCGCGGCCGCACCGAGCAGGGTCAGGCCCGCGGCGGCTGTCAGCGCCGTCCCCATGATGTTCTTCATGTCCGAGCCCCTTTACTCCGCCGGGCGTGTGCTCCCCGCCCAGGATTACCTTCCTGGCCGGAGACCGTCAAGGGACCTACCCGCCCCAACGGGGCTCACACCCGGGCGTAGTCCAGGATGTCCTGCTCGAACTCGGCCACCAGTTCTGCGGTCAGGGTGCGCCGGGTCTGGCCGATCGCGTGCAGGACGTCGCCCGTGGTCACCTCCTCGTCGCCGTGCTCGAACAGCACGCGCTCGAAGGCCAGCTGCGCGGTCCGGCGCGCGGCGACCTCGATGTCGGCGGGGGTGAACAGCCGCGATTCCTCCACGATGGCCGTCATGTCCAGCTTCCCGTGCGGGACGGCGGCGAGGTAGCGGTCCCAGATCGCCTCCCGCGCGGCCGGGTCGGGCGGCCCGACCGGGATGACGTAGTCGAACCTGCCGTGCCGCAGGAACGCGCCATCCAGGGCGCGGACCGAGTTCGTGGCGCAGATCAGGAGCCGCTCGTCCTGCTCGCGGAACGGCGGGATGAGCTTGAGCATCTCGTTGGTGACGCCCTGCGCGGCCGACACCGTGCGCGGCTGGCGCGCCCCGGCGATCTCCTCCACCTCGTCGATGAACAGCACGACCTTGTCCAGCTCCGCGACCAGGGCGAACGCCTCACGCAGCGCCGAGGCCAGGCGGGCGGGGGAGTCTCCCGCCAGGCGCGAGGGGAACAGCTCCACGAAGGGCCAGCCCAGCCTCGAGGCGGCGCCCTTGGCGAACGTCGTCTTGCCCGTGCCCGGCGGCCCGAACAGCACGATGGCCCGGGGCGGGACCAAACCGAGCCGCTCGGCCAGTTGCGGCTGCGCCAGCGGCAGGATGACCCGCCGCTCGATCAGCTCCTTCTCCCTGACCATGCCGCCGAGCTGATCCCAGGCGCCGGCCCGCACCATCCGCCCGCCGAGCTGGCCCAGCACCCCGGCGCGGCCGGGGTCGACCGGCTCGAGCCGCTCGTACAGCACCATCCCCTGCCTGGCCGTGTACCCGGCGTGCTCCAGCGCGAGGGCGCCGAGGTCGCTGTCGGCCGCGAGCAGGCACTGGATCCGGTGGACCCCGGCCGCCACCAGCCGTCGCTCCAGTTCGCCCAGCATCGCGCTGCCGATGCCGCGGTGCCGCCACGCGGCGGCCAGGCTGATCCGCATCACCCAGGCCCGGTCGCCGCCGATCGTGGCCACGGCCATCCCGACCAGTTCCTCGCCGACCACCGCGACCACCGCCGGCTCGTGCGCCCGGACGGCCGCGATGAGGTCGGACAGGCCGAACGCCGGCGCCTCGCTGCTGGCCGACGGGTTGTCCCACAACCGGACGGCGGCGTCGAGGTCATCGGCGTGGAAGTCGCGTACCCGCCACGGTGCCATCGCATCAGTGTGCCATCACCGAAGCCAGGCGGTCAGCTGGTGACCGGCAGCCCGGCCTGCTCGGCCTTCTCCCAGTTGTCGTCGACGTGGACGACCTGCCGCCCGGCCCGGGCCAGGATGGACGCTCCGATCGACGCGCGGAATCCGCTGGCGCAGTGCACCCAGACCTCGCCGGCGGGCACCTCGCCCGTCCGGGGCTCGAGCTCCCAGAACGGGATGTGCACGGCCCCCGGCAGGTGCCCGGCCCGCCATTCGTCCGGGCGCCGGACGTCGAGGACCACCTGGCCGGGCTGGCCCCACGCGGCGGCGAGCCCGCCGAAGTCGGTCACCGGGTAACTTGACACTTTGCCGCCGGCCGCCAGCGCCTGCGTCGAGCCGGTCGCGGCGCCGGCGATCTGGTCGATCCCGATCCGAAGAAGCTGCACCTGTGCCTCGGCGATGTCGTCGGGGCTCTCGCCGATGAGCGTGAGCGGCGTGCCCCAGGCGATGGCCCAGCCCAGGTAGGTGCTGAACGAGTTGCCGAGCTCGACGGAGATGGTCCCGGTGACGTGAGCGCGCGCGAAGGCCCGGCGCTCGCGCAGGTCCACGATCCACTCCCCGGCGTCGATGCGCCGCCGCAGTTCGGCCGGGTCGGCCAGCGCGGGCGGTGTCACCACGGGGGCCAAAGGACCGCTCCGGTTCGCAGGCCCCATGTGCGCGTAGTACCGCGGGTAGGCGCCCAGGCCCGCGAGGAGTTCCCGCACGAAGGTGTCCTCGTCGGTCCGCAGCGCGATGTTGGCGAGCCGCTCGTGCCCGATGGTCGACGCGGTGCCAGTGGTCGGCGTGGCAGAGCAGAAGCTGCCGAACCCGTGCGTCGGGTACACGGCCACCTCGGCAGGCAGTTCGGCGGCCAGCTGGCGGACCGAGCGGTACTGCGCCCGGGTCAGCTGCTCGGTCCATCCCGGTCCGATCAGGTCGGTGCGGCCGACGGCGCCGTACAGCAGGGACCCGCCGGTGAAGACCGCGAAGGGGCCCTGCCCCGCCTCGCCGAACACGAACGACATGTGGCCCGGCGTGTGCCCCGGCGTGTGCACGGCGGTCACGGTCAGGGAACCTGCGCTGAGCTGGTCGTTGTCACCGACGCCCAGCCGGTCGAAGCCGACCTCCTCCGACGCCGCGACCACGTACTCCGCCCCGGTGCGCCTGGCCAGCGCCAGGCCGCCGGTGACGTAGTCGTTGTGGATGTGGGTCTCCAGGACGTGGGTGATCCGCACGCGCCGCGACTCGGCAAAGTCCAGGACCCGCCCGATGTCGCGCTGGGGGTCGACCACGACGGCGTCCGCCCCGTCGTGGATCAGGTAGCTGCGATCGCCGAGCGACGGTGTCTCGATGGTCACGACCTCGGGCACCGGAATCAGTCCAAACCCAGGGTCGCGATGAGCAGGCGGGCCGGCGCGCCGGCCTCCTCGATGGCCACAGAAAGCGCGGCCGGTACGTCGAGGTCGGCCGCCAGCAGCCGCCGGATCTCGCCTATCCCGGGCTCGCCCGAAGGGCCCGCACGCCCGGCCGCCTGGTACAGGTCAGCGAGTCGCGCTGCAGCGGCCTCAAGCAACTCGTCGGTGTAATCCCAATCCGAGGCCCAGCGGCGGTCCAGGATCATCAGCCGGACCGCGGCCGGCGTGTAGCGTTCCAGCAGGTCGCTGACCAGCACCAGGTTCCCGGCCGACTTGGCCATCTTGACCCCGCCGACCGTCACCGTGCCGGCGTGGAGCCACGCGCGCGCGTAGGGCCTGACCCCGGTGAACGCCTCGGCCATCGCCGCATGGTAGGCGTGGTGCGGGAAGCGCAGGTCGGCGCCGCCCGCGTGGAAGTCCACGCCCACGCCGAACGCCGACATCGCCATGGCCACGCACTCGGCGTGCCAGCCCGGCCGGCCGGGCCCCCAGGGCGAATCCCAGGCGGGATGCCCGGCCTCGGCCGCTTGCCAGACCGCGGCGTCCAGCTGATCGTCCTTGGCCGGGTCATCGGGGCGGCCCCCGTACTCGGCGGCCAGCCGCAGGGCAGCAGCGCGACTCAGGCCCGCCTGGGCGGCCACGTCCTGGCCGCGGAAGTAGACGCTACCGCTCCGCGCGTACGCGTGACCCGCCGCCACCAGGCCCTGCGCCAGCCTGATGACGTGCTCGATGTACCGGTGCGCCCGCGGCTCGTACCGGACGGGACGCACGTGGAGCGCGGTCAGGTCGTGCTCGAAGTGGTACTGCTGGATGGCCGCGAACGCGTCGAACGGCGCGCTGGCGCGCGAGGCAGCCACGTCCAGCACGTCGTCGACGTCGGTGACATTGCGGCACACCTCGGGCTCGACGCCCAGCATCCGCAGGACCCGGCCCAGCGCGTCGACCCAGACGAAGGTCGCCGCGTGCCCGAGGTGCGTGACGTCATACGGGGTGATCCCGCACACGTACATCCGGGCACGGTCCAGCAGCAGCACCCGCCGGCCCGCCAGGACCGGCGCCGCCCACTCCGGCCCGGCCGGGGAGGTCATCAGGACGAGGGCACGGTGACGACGGGGCCATGCGCGTGGTTGAGCACGGCGTGCGTCACCGTGCCGGGGCCGTGCTGGGCGGCGTGGGTGGTGCGCCGGCCGATGACCACCAGGTCGGCTCGCGCCGACACGCCGACGAGCGTCCGGCCCGGGTGCCCGTGCACCACGTCGTGGCTGACCTGCACGTCGGGATACTTCTCCCGCCAGGTGCCCAGCAGCGCCTCGAGGTTCTGGGCGGCGGCATCCTGCAGGACGTCCGCGGCCGGGCCGGCCGGCGCGTGCCCCGCCCGCGAGACGTCGAACTGCGGGGTGTGCCACGCATGGACGGCCAGCACGCCGGCGTGGCGCCGCGCCGCCTCCTCGAACGTGAACTCCAGCGCGGCGGCGGAGCCTTCCGGGTCGGCGACGCCGACGCCGATCAGCTTGTGCTGGGTCCAGGTCTCGTCCGGGATGACCACGACCGGGCAGGAGGCGTGGAGGGCCGCGTACCGGCTGACGGAGCCGAGCAGCATCGCCGTGAACGCGCCGACCCCGCGGGAGCCGACCACGAGCATCGACGCCCCGTTCCCGGCCTCGGTAACCGCCTCCGCGGGCGACCCGGCCAACTGGTCACTGTCGATCAGCAGCCCGGGGGCCGTCGCCTCGGCCACCTCGGCCGCCGAGGCCAGCGCGTGGTCACGCTCCTCGCGCAGGACGTCGGTGACGGTCTCGTACTCGGACGTGCCGTGGCTGCCGGCCATCTTGGGGAGCAGCGATGCGGCGGACACGATCCGCAGCGGGGCGTCCCTGAGCACCGCCTCCCGGGCGGCCCACTCGACCGCGCGCCGTGATTCCTTCGAACCATCCGTACCGACGACGATGGGCTTGCCTGCCATGGCTGGTCCTCCTTGACCCGAATACGAACGCGCTGCGGCACCCTAAAGCACACCATTGTCTCGCACCACCGCTCGTTCGGGATAATGACCTCGTCCCTACCTGCCGTGGAAGGACATGCCGTGGAGCCGGGTGCCGGGAACCGCCCCGAGATCCTACCGAACCTGCAGCTAGACGAGCTCCTCGCCGAGCTGCACGGGCGGCTGCAGGCCGTCATCCAGACCAGGGACCGGATGCGCGGCCTGCTCGAGGCGGTCGTCGCCATCGGCTCCGGCCTGGACCTGGAGTCCACGCTGCGGCGGATCGTCCAGACCGCGGTTGGCCTGGTGGACGCGACCTACGGGGCGCTCGGCGTCATCGGCGACGGCAAGCGGCTCGCGGAGTTCATCCCGGTCGGCCTGACCGAGGACGAGATCGCGCATATTCACCACTGGCCGCAGGGACGCGGCCTGCTCGGCCTGCTGATCGACGACCCCCGCCCGCTGCGGCTGGCCGACATCGCCTCCCACCCGGACTCGTCGGGCTTCCCCGAAGGGCACCCGCCGATGCACGGCTTCCTCGGCGTCCCGGTCCGGGTCCGCGACGAGGTGTTCGGCAACCTGTACCTGACCGGCAAGCGCGGCGGCGGGGAGTTCTCCGAGGACGACGAGGCGGTGCTCGTCGCGCTGGGCGCCGCGGCCGGGGTCGCGATCGAGAACGCGCGGCTTTACGACGCGGCCCGCAGGCAGCAGCGCTGGATCCAGGCCAGCGCCGAGGTCACCACCCGGCTGCTGTCGGGCTCCGAGCCCGGCGAGGTCCTGGCCGATCTCACCCGGCAGACGCGGGAGCTGTCCGGCGCCGACCTCGCCCTGCTCGCCCTGCCCGACGAGGAAGGACGCCGCCTGACGATCACCTACGCCGAGGGCGACGGTGCCGCGGCGGTGCTCGGCCTCGTCCTGGCGACTGGGAAGTCCCTGTCGGGCCTGGTGCTGGCCACCGGGAAACCGCACACGTCGGCCGACCTGGCCGCCGACCAGCGCGCAGACCCGGCCGCCCGCGCCGCCATGAGCCAGATCGGGCCCGCGGCCGTGTTCCCGCTCGGCGCTCCCGGGCACGTCCGCGGTGTGCTGACGATCGGGCGCCGCCACGGCGCCTCGCCCTTCCCGCCCGGCCACACCGATTTTGTGGCCTCGTTCGCCGCCCAGGCTGCCGTGGCGCTGGGCCTGGCGGCCAGCCGCGCGGACGCCGCCCGGCTCCTGTTGTACGAGGACAGGGACCGGATCGCCCGCGACCTGCACGACCTGGTCATCCAGCGGCTGTACGCCACCGGCATGTCGCTGGAGGGGACGATGCCGATGATCACCAGGCCCGAGGTGGCCGGCCGCGTCACCAGCGCGGTGGACGCGATGGACGAGACCATCAAGGACATCCGGGCCGTCATCTTCGCGCTGCAGGCCCGCGACGCCCCGGCGCCGCCGGACCTGCGCGGGGACATCGTCAGCCTGGTGGAGGAGATGACACCGGCGTTCGGCTTCGCGCCGTCGCTGCGGCTGGGCGCCGGGCTCGGCGAACAGGTCAGCCCGGAGGCGGCCGAGCAGGCGCTCGCCGCGCTGCGCGAGGCGCTGTCCAACGCGGCCAGGCACGCGGGCGCCAGCCAGGTCGACGTGACCGTGGACGTGGACGCCGGAGGGATCCTCACCGTCCAGGTCACCGACAACGGGACGGGCCTGCCCTCCGGCGGCGCCCGCAGCGGGCTGCGCAACCTGGCCGCCCGCGCCGCGGCGCTCGGCGGCGAGCTCAGGCTCGGCCCGGCCAGCACCAACGCCTCCCCGGGCACCAGGCTGGAGTGGCGGGTTCCCTGTCATTCAGCAGGTCAGCATAGGTCTGGCCGAGCACCTGAGGTTGGGTCAGACTAACCTTGCGGATTCGGTGGTCCCCAATGCGACCGAGGAGGGCAGCTCGTGAGCGCCAGGTTCGAGGTCGGCCAGGCGGTTAGCATCCGTGACCGCGGCTGCACTTATGCCGGTGGGATCGTCAGGGTCGGTCGGGTGCAGGTGGACATCAGGTACCTCGGCCGCGTGGTGAGGTTCTCGCGGAACACGCAGTGCGCCCTCGGGACCGGGACCGGCTCGGCGATTAGCTTCAAGGTCCCATACGACATCGACGGCCAGGACCGCATACAGGCGGCGCGGCAGGTGCTCGCCCGTCACGGCATAGAACTGAGCCCGCGCCACAGGTTCACCGCCGGGCAGGTGGAAGCGCTGGCTGAGGTTGTCAAGACCTGGAAGGAATGACGCCGCTCAGGCTCATGCCGATGCGTGACCTAATGCTGGTCGCCGAACACCCGGACCGCGTAGGCCGCGGCCTGCGTGCGCCGCTCCATGCCGAGCTTGGCGAACAGCGCCGACACGTAGTTCTTGACGGTCTTCTCGGCCAGGAACATCCGCTCGCCGATCTGCCGGTTGGTCAGCCCCTCGCCGATCAGTTCCAGGATCCTGCGCTCCTGCGGAGACAGCCCGGCCAGCGGATCGCGCTTGGCCGACTGCTCGCGCAGCCTGGCCATCAGCTGGCTCGCCGCCCGCGGGTCCAGCATGGACTGGCCGGAGGCCACCGTGCGCACCGCGCCGACCAGGTCGGTGCCGCGGATCTGCTTGAGCACGTACCCGGCCGCCCCGGCCATGATCGCGTCGAACAGCGCCTCGTCATCGCCGAACGACGTCAGCATCAGGCACGCCACCTGCGGCATCCGGGAGCGGATCTCCCGGCACACCGACACCCCGTCGCCGTCGGGCAGCCGCACGTCCAGGATGGCCACGTCCGGGCGCAGCGCCGGGATCCTGGCCAGCGCCGAGGACGCGGTGCCCGCCTCGCCGACCACCCGGATGTCCGGTTCGGCCTCGAGCAGGTCACGGACACCCCGCCTGACCACCTCGTGGTCGTCCAGCAGGAAGACCGCGATAGGCTCGGCGGACTCATCGGCGGGGCTGGCATTCACGGTTCAACTCTAGGCAATGGACCCGCCCGCCAATAAGGACCAAGGTCCCGGGGTGAGCGCCCTGTTATCGGGGAAGTCGCGGGCCTAGCATCGGTAGCGGAGGTACCAGAGGAGTTCAATGGGGTACCCAATGCCGACCGGTGAGCCATCGGAACCCGGACCGCCGCCCGACTTGAGGGCGTCCGACGCGGACCGGGACCGGGTTATTGACGTGCTGCGCATCGCTGTGGGGGAGGGCCGGCTGACCCCCGACGAGTTCGAGGAGCAGACGCAGGCCGTCTTGTCCACCCGGACCTTCAGCGAGCTTGCCCCCTTCACCGCCGACCTGCCGCCGGGGCCCGGCCGGTACGTCCCCACCCTCAGCCCTCCCGCCGCGGCGGCACTCTCCGATGGGGATATCCTGATCGCCCAGCGCGGGGGTTCGATCTCGCACACCGGCCACTGGAAGGTCCCGCGGCGGATCGAGCTGCGCCCCTCGTGGTGCGATGTGACGCTCGACTTCACCGACGCGGTCCTTACGCACGACACGCTGCTCATCGACATGAAGATGCACGGCGGAACGCTGACGCTGGTGGCCGGGCCGGGCGTCGTCGTGGACGCGGAAGGCCTGACCGTCCGCTACACCGAAGTCGAGATGCGCCCGAGCGCCGAGCCCGGGGCCAAGGTCGTCCTGCGTGTGGAGCTGGCCGGCCGGATGCGCTACGGCCGGATCGAGGTGCGCCGGCCGGGGCGGGCCGCCGGGTGGTAACCGAGCCTCAGGCGTGCCGGGCTTTCGGACGCCTCCGCCACCAGCGCCGGCCGGGCCGGGTCATGGTGCCGACCCCAGTTCCGCCGAACTCGTCCCGCTCGGGCTCCGCGGCCAGCGCCTGCGGCGGCCGGAACGGCGGGCGGGGCCGCCTGGGCTCGCGGACTCCGGCCAGCCCGGACCCGCCACGCCGGCGGACGAACGGAAGCTGACCCCAAAGGCGGATGAGCCAGCCCTTCAAGTCGAACCCCCGTCGGCTCAGCTTCACCCCACTACCCTAAGCCCGCACCACCCCTGCCG
>JBOHCK010000137.1:0-15375 GCA_050698755.1 Streptosporangiaceae bacterium
GCGAGTTGATCAGCGGAGTAGAAGCGCGGCTGGACCTGCCGGAAGAACTCCCGGGCGTTCGCGGTCATCGCGGGCTTGGGCAGGTCATCGGGGCCGCCCTTGTCCAGGATCGGGGTATCCACCACGCCCGGGCACACCACCGTCACGCGGACGCCGTACCCGGCCGCCTCCGCGCGCAGCGACAGGCTCAGCCCCACCACGGCATGCTTGGTCATCGCGTACGGGGTCATCCCCGGTGTCGGCAGCAGCCCGGCCAGTGACGCGGTATTCACGATGTGCCCGGACCCCTGCTCGACCATGACCAGGTAAGCCGCCTGCACCCCGTGCACGACGCCGCGCAGGTTGACGTCGATGGCCCGGTCCCAGTGCGCCAGCAGCAAATCGTGGGCCTCGCCGCCCACGCCGATGCCGGCATTATTCACCATCACATCCAGCCGGCCATGCCGGTCGCGAGTCTGATCGACCAGGGCCTGGACCGCCCCGGCGTCGCGGACATCGACCACCGCCGGCTGGGCGGTACCAGGTCCGCGCTGGGCCAGTTCGCCAGCGACGCGTTCGGCGCCGCCACCGTCAATGTCGGCCACCACCACCGTGTCACCCCGCACGACCAGCGCGCTGGCCAGGGCCTGCCCAATCCCAGAGGCGGCCCCGGTGATGATTGCTATCCGGGTCATCGTGCCCTCCGTTCAGCCTGGTCCCGGCACGCTAGCCCGCGCCTGGTGCCATGACGTCCCTCCCACCCAGCAGGCTTCAAGTGCAGGATCCCAGTCTTGAGCGCCGTTCATCGTCCGCACAAGACGTCATCACGGTGAGCTACCGGGCCGCCTGCCGTCTGATTGAGCGGGCGGTTCAGAGCGGAAGGAGATCCCTGGCGAGGGCCTGCTTCAACAGCCACTGGTTGTCAGGGGCCGTCGGCCAGGGGAACCCGCCGCTGCGGAAGACCCAGTTGAGGTAGAACACGAAGGGCATCGTGGTCTCGCCGACGAACAGCCCGTCGGCGCTGCCGTCCGGGAGGATGATGCCGTACGGCGGGCCGCCGCTGACGTTCTCCTTATGAAACCTGTCCGGCGCGAGCGGGAGCACGAAAAGTCCGGCCGCCGCCGGGTCCTGCGCGGCCCATTCGCGCCACGCTTCGTGCCTACCTTCGAAGTAGTGGCGGATCGGCTCGCCGGGGAAGCGCAAGCCCTCTACCTCGATCATCAGCGGGTCCGCACTCGATAGCCGCTCGATGATCACCTCGACGTTCTGGCGCGCCCGCCGGGCCATCTCATCGCGGACCAGCTGTGCCTCCTCGAACGGGCCAGGCTCGCGGACCGCACTGCCGAGCTGGCGTAGCTCGTGCCAGATACGATCGCGCTGGCCCGCGCGGTAGCGGTAAAGCCAGTTCGCCGACGACACCATGCCGACGATACTGCTGCATCGGTGTCCGTCTGGCAGTCCTGGGTAATGGGCCAGAAGTGGCGGACCGTTAGCTACTTAGTAGATCGACTTCAGCTCGCTCTTGGCGACGATCTTGCCGCCCGACCCAATCTCAGAGAACACCTTGAGGTGGGCGGTGCCGCGCAGGTATGCCGTGGCGCAGGACTCCCGACCAGGGGTCTCCGGACCGACGGCGGCGACGACCATGCCTTCCTGCTTGCCGCTCGAGTTGTACGCCTCGGCCTCCGCGGCGGCAAAGGAAGCGCTACCCGACAGCTTGGCGCAGACGGTGACCATCACGACGTTCTCGTCGTCGTGGGTGGTGAAGCTGTAGCTACCCCAGGCCTTGATTGCGGAACGCACACTCGGCACGGTGAAGCCACCCTTGCTGGGGTGAGCGGCGTGCGTGGTCGCGGCGGACGCGGGCAGTGCGCAAAGGCCGATCATGGCCGCGGCGGTCGCAATGGTCGAAATTCTGCGTAGCATGTTCGTTCTTGATCCCTCCGTGGCCTTATTTAGGGTCAAAGAGTAACAACAAGGTGCAGCAGATCGTGGTCGGCTGCGCGACAAGAAAGTAGTCAGCTAAGCGACAAGAAATAAGGCGGTTCAGGCATCAGGACCGCCATCCGAGGACAGGTCCGGTGTACTTGCGAGGTTCTTCGTGACCGGGCTGGTGCGCCTGCCGGGGGCTGGGGTCTACGATCTTGTGAACCGCAGTGGTCTCCAGCCTTCGCCTGTTCCGGTCCGAGGGGAATCATCGATGGCGCTGTACATGTACCAGGCCTCCTATACGGCAAAGTCGATGGCGGCTCAGCTCAGGGATCCGCAAGACCCCGTGGAGGCGATCAAGTCGGCGCTGGAGGACGTGGGAGCCACGATCGTGGTGGCCGGCTTTCCGTTTGGCGAGTACGACGTGCTCGTCGTGTATGAGGCACCGGATGATATGACCGCGGCCAGCGTCGCGATGGCGGTCGCCGCCGCGGGCGAGGTCAAGTCGGCCAAGACCACGCGGGTGCTCAGCGGGCAGGAGTGGGTCGAGTCGTTGCGCAAGCGCAGGATTGTCACTACCCGGAAGGCGCATTAGCCGCACGACCGCCCGGCTCACGTGGCCTGAACTCTTCTAGAGCGGCGGCAGGTCCGCACGCGCCATCAGGTCAAGCCGTCTCGATCGGGAGTACCTCGAACGACGGGTGTTTGGGTGCGATGGCGCGGATCTGGTCGTCGCTGGAGTCCGGGCCAGTGCCTTCGAAGAAGATCCCGACCTCGGCCTTCCATCTCTTCAAGTAGGCGCGCAGCACCGGGACCTTCTCGTCGTCGGTGAGCTCCCGGCCGCGGAAGCCCTCGGCGCGCCTGCCCGCGCGCAGTTCGCCGGTGCCCACGACGCGCAGGTTGCGTACCCACTGCGTTTCGCCGCGGGGTGCGACGAGGTAACGGCGGCCGTCGTGGGTGAGCAGGTTGACCGGCGTGGTGCGCCACTGGCCGCTCGTCCGGCCCTTCACCGCCAGGACCCGCGAGCCGAGAACGCTGATGCCCTGCCGAGTCAGCAAACCCACTACCCGGTTGAGAATGTTCCGCGTGAACCAGCCGGGGGCACGGTAGTAATCGGCCATACCAGTCAGCCTAGCCAGCGTCACAGCAATCGGTCGTCAGCCTGATGGAAGGCCGCTTCGCTCGTCGCGATTATGACAGCCAGCGGGGGTTGGCCCAGATGCTCAGATCACCTGGGCCGCGATCTGGCCGGCCGTCGCCTGGACGGTCGGCCCGAGCCGGCTGACCAGTTCGCTCATGGCCACGGGAGACCAGGGAATCGCCACGTTGACGGCCGCGACCACCTCTCCTGAGCGAGTGAGCACCGGAGAGGCGATCGAGCGCAGGGCGCTGTCGAGTTCCTCGTCATTGGTGGCGATGCCCGTCCTGCGCACCTGCTCAAGCTCCGCGAGCAGCGCCTCCTTGTCCGTCAGGGTCCGGGGCCCGCGCTGGACCAGTTCGGTCCGGTCCAGGATCCGCTCGAGGTCGGGGCGCGGCAGGAAGGCGAGGAGGGCCTTGCCCGTCGCGCTGCAGTAGGCGGGGATGCGCGAGCCGACGTGCAGGCTGAACTCAAGGTGGTGATAGGGCCCGGGCCGTCCCCGGACCCGGTCGATCAAGATCACGTCGGTGTCGTCCCGGATGGCGAGGTTGGAGGTGTGCCCGGTGGCGTCGGTGAGCCGGCGAAGATGCGGCGCCGCTATCTCGCGCAGGCCCAGCGAGCCGAGTACCGAGAAGCCCAGGTCCAGGACGCGCGGGCCGAGACGGTACTTCCGCGTCGAATCGTCCTGCTGGAGATAGCCGAGCGTGGTGAGCGTGGCGACGTAGCGGTGCGTCGTGCTGCGCGTGAGGTCGAGCTGGCGCGCCAGCTCGCTGATCCCGAGGTCAGGACGGTCGGGCGTGAACGCGCTCAGGATGGCCAGGCCGCGCTCGAGTGACTGCGAGAGCCCGGGATCGCTCGTTGGCATGTTCCAAATATTAGAACGTCATATTGGTATTTGAACATCTTTGGAGATGGCCGATTGGACGGGTGTGAACCGTCGTTTCCGGTGGCCCGTATCCCCTAGCGGATAGGGGATCACGAGCAGGGAGCGGTGATGGGTGTCAACTGGCGTAGGGTCGCGCTCGGCGTAGTGTCAGGCGCGCTGGTGGCGGGGTCGCTGTGGGGTGCGTCGCCGGCGTCGGCCGCGTCGCAGCAGGCCCGGACGGCCACGGTCGTGTTCCGGGCGCAGCACATCTCCGGGGTCCGCGGGCTGGTGCTCGTGGAGGGCAACGGCCTGGTGGTGTACACCTTCACCGGTGACCGGCGGGGCCACGCGAGCAACTGCCATGGGTCGTGCGCGGCCATCTGGCCGCCGATCCGCGGCGTCGCGGTGGTGCGCGGGACGAGGTTCCCCGGCAAGTTCGGCCGGATCAACGGCCAGGTCACCTTCAACGGCCTGCCGCTGTACGGGTTCGCCGGGGAGAAGTCGCACCAGAACTTCGCTAACGGGCAGTTCCCGGTCGTCCGGGTGTAGCGAGCTCGGTTACAAGATCTACCTGGTATAGCCGTCGGCGCCTACGGTGACCTCGGCGGTCTGCTGCTCGGCCACCAGCGGGCGGGGGCGGCCGTCGAGGTCGAGGACTCCGGTGGCCTCGGCGTACCAGGATGGGATGACCGGGTGGCCCCAGAAGTCGCGGCGCCTGGGGTCGCGGACGGACCAGCGCAGGACCGGGTGGTCCGGGTCGCCGGTGAAGTAGTCGCTGGTGTAGATCTCCACTCGGTGGCCATCCGGGTCGCGCAGGTACACGTAGAAGGCATTCGAAACGCCGTGCCGACCCGGGCCGCGCTCGATATGGGCCTCCTCTTGCAGCGAGCCGAGGATGTCGCAGATCCGCAGGACCTGGTGTGACTCGTGGGCGAAGAACCCCAGGTGGTGCAGGCGCGGTCCTGCTCCCCCGGTGAACGCCACGTCGTGGACCGTCTGCTTGCGGAACATCCAGGCCGCGTACAGGGTGTCGCCGTCCTCGATGGTCTCGGACAGGCCGAACCCGAGGGAGCGGTAGTACTCGTAGGCGGCACGCACGTCGGGGACCACGATGTTGAAATGGTCCAGCCGCGCCACCTCGGCACCTCGGCGCAGGTCGTAGCGCTGCTGGAGGCGCTGCGGGTGAGCGGCGGAGAAGAAGAACTCGACGGTGAAGCCGATCGGGTCCTCGGCGCGGACCGCGTCCCCCACGCCTGGGGTTGCGCCCGCGGGCACCCGCTCGGTCCGCAGGCCTAGGTCGGCGTAGAACGCCTCCGCCAGGTCAAGGTCGGCGGCGGTCCGCACCCGGTAGGCCAGCCGTCCGGCGGCGGGCTCGGGACCCTCGCGCAGGATCAGGTTGTGGTGCGTGAGTTCGTCGTACCCGCGCAGGTACAGGGCGTCGTCGGTCTCCTCGGTGATCACGAAGCCGAGCAGGTAGACCCAGAACCAGCGGGCCTTCTCCAGGTCGGTGACGACCAGTTCGGCGTAGGCGGCCCGGACGATGTCGGGGGGGATCAGGGGCATGGTAAGGCTCCGAACCGGGGGACGTGGGTGTCCCCCAGCGGGATATGGACGATACGAGATTCAGTGTAAAAGTCCAGGCTGTGCGGACCGCCCTCACGGCCGAGGCCGCTGGCCTTGACGCCGCCGAACGGGGTCCGCAGGTCCCGCACGTTGTGCGAGTTGATCCAGGTCATGCCGGCCTGCACCGCGTGCGCCACGCGGTGCGCGCGGGCCAGGTCGGACGTCCACAGGTACGCGGCCAGGCCGTAGGAGGTGGCGTTGGCCAGGGCGATCGCTTCCGCCTCGTCGTCGAACGGGGTAACGCACACCACCGGGCCGAAGATCTCCTCGCGGAAGATCCGCATCGAAGGCCGGACGTCGGCGAAGACCGTCGCGGCCAGGTAGTTGCCCGCCGGCAGCCCCGCGGGACGCACGCCGCCCGCGACCAGGCGCGCGCCCTCCTCCAGGCCGACCTGGACGTAGGAGAGAACCCTGGCGTAGTGATCCGGGTGGACCAGCGCCCCGATCTCGGTCGCCGGGTCGGAGGGGTCACCCACGCGGATGTTTGCGGCCCGGGCTCCTAGCTGGTCGACGAGACGGTCATAAATCGCTCGTTCGGCCAAAATTCGGGAACCAGCCGTGCACCTCTCGCCATTCAGCGAGAACACACCGAACAGCGCGCTGTCTACCGCCCGGTCCACGTCAGCGTCCGCGAAGATCACGCAAGGGGACTTGCCGCCCAGTTCCATGGACAGGCCCTTGAGATGGGGCGCGGCGGCCGCCATGATGGTCTGCCCGGTGGTTGTCTCGCCGGTGAACGAGATGCGCGGCACGCCGGGGTGCGCGACCAGCGCGGCGCCGGCCACCTCGCCAATGCCGTGGACCAGGTTGAACACGCCGTCGGGCAGTCCGGCCTCGGCCATGATCTCGGGCAGCAGGCTGGCCGATAGCGGCGTCCACTCGGCCGGCTTGAGCACGATCGTGCAGCCCGAGGCCAGGGCCGGGGCGAGCTTCCAGGTTTCCAGCATGAACGGCGTGTTCCAGGGGGTGATCAGGCCCGCCACTCCGGCCGGTGCGCGGATCACGTAGCTGAACTGCGTGCCGCCGGCCCGGAACGCGTCCTCGTGCAGCGTCACCGCCAGGTCGGCGAAGAACCGGAAGTTCTCCGCCGCGCGGGCCGCCTGGCCGCGGGCCTGGGTGATGGGCAGGCCGGTGTCGAACGTCTCGAGTTCGGCGATCCGGGACCCGCGCGCTTCGATGGCGTCGGCAACGGCGTTCAGGATGGAGGCCCGGGCCCGGCCGGGGAGGTGCGGCCACGGGCCGTGCGTGAACGCCGCCGTGGCGGCGGCTACCGCGCGGTCCACGTCTTCGGGCCCGCCCGCCGCGACGATCGCGTACGGCTGGTTGCTGACGGGGTCGGCGACGTCGAACGTGGCGCCGTCCGCGCTGGCGGCGAGGGCGCCGTTTATGTAGTGGTCGAGCTTGGTGGGGAGTTCGGGCGGGGGGGTGGCCATGTGGCGTCAGCCTCTTTGGGCCAGCGCGGTCACCGGGGCGTTGAGAACCGGTGAGCCGGCGCGGAGGAGTTCCATTGCCTTGCGCTGGCCCGCGTCGCTGAGGCCGACCAGCGGGGGCCTGACGTGCGCGGAGGCGAGCAGGCCCGCCTGCTGGAGGACCCACTTGGCGGGGGCGGGGTTGGTCTCGGTGAAGATCAGGTCGACCAGGGGGTGCAGCGCGTAGTGCAGATCCCTGGCGGTGTCCTGGTCTCCGGCCTGCCAGGCCTCGTACATCTGCGCGGCGGCTCTTGGCGCGATGTTGGTGACCGCGCTGACGAAGCCGGTGCCGCCGAGGGCGAGCAGCGGGAGGCAGAGGAGTTCGATGCCGGACAGCACCACCGTGTCCCGGCCGCACAGGTGCAGGACGCGCGAGAAGTGCTCGAAGTCCCTGGTGGTCTCCTTGATCCCGGCGATGTTGGCGTGCTTTTTGCGGAGGCGCGCGACGGTCTCGGGCGCGATATCGACGGCGGTGCGGGACGGCACGTTGTAGATGAGCACCGGCAGGCCGGGGTTCTCCCTCGCTACCGTGTCGTACCAGGCGAACAGGCCCTCCTGGGTGGGCCGGGCGTAGTACGGGGTGATGACCAGCGCGGCGTCGGCGCCGATTTCTCGGGCGTGCGAGGTCAGCGCGAGGGTCTCTTCGAGCATGGCCGAGCCGGTGCCGGGCAGGAACGGCACCCGGTCGGCGATCAGCCCGGCCGCGGCGTCCATGGCCGCGAGCCGCTCCTGGAGCGTCTGCGCGCTCGGCTCCCCGGTCGACCCGCCCAGCGAGATGCCGTGCGAACCGGATTCCAGCTGCCAGGTGATCAGGGTTTGCAGGCCCTCGAGGTCGAGCTTCCCGTCCGCGGTAAACGGCGTGACCACGGGTGCGATCGACCCGCGGAGGGTGTTCGGCGGATCGGAGCGGAACCTCACGGTGGCGCCTGTTCGCGGAGCCAGGCGTCGTAGACGGGACGCCAGCGGTCGGTGAGGGGGTAGAGCCCGGCCAGGGGCTCGCCCTGGGCGACCTGGGTGGTGATGAAATTCTCCTCGCGCTCCTGCTCGCGGGCGTCGTTGAGGATGTCGGCCGCGAGGGCAGGCGGGAGCACCACCACGCCGTCGGCGTCGCCGACCACGATGTCACCGGGCTGGATCGTGACCCCGGCGCAGGCCACGGTGACGCCGGTCTCCCAGGGCACGTGCCGGCGGCCGAGGACCGCCGGGTGGACGGCGGCGTGGTAGACGGGGATCTCAAGGCCCGCGAGGGCCGCGCTGTCCCTGATCGCGCCGTCGGTGATGACACCGGCCGCACCGCGCACCTGGGCGCGCAGCGCGAGGATATCGCCGATCGTGCCCGCGGTGTGCTCGCCGCGCGCCTCGATGACCAGCACCTCGCCCGGGCGGATCTCCTCGATGGCACGTTTCTGGGCGTTCATCCCGGCGCCGTGGGTAGCGGACAGGTCCTCGCGCAGCGGGAGGTAGCGGAGCGTCCTGGCGTAGCCGGTCATCCTGGTCTGCGGTTGGGTGGAGCGGAGCCCGTCCAGGGTGAAGCCGTTCAGGCCGCGCTTGCGGAGTTGCGAGGCCAGCGTCGCGGTGGACACTTCGCGGAGGCCTTCAAGGATCTCGGCGTGGCGGGCCGCGGGGGTGCGGGCCGCGGGGGTGTGGGCCGCGCCGTAGGCGGCCGCGCGCTCGGCGTCGTCGGCGCGGGGCATGGCGCCGGGCGGGTCGAGCGGGTAGTCCGCCTCGACGATGGTGCTGCGCAACCGGCCCGACGAGTAGTTACCCGCGCTGACCTCGACTTCGACCTCGTCGCCGGGGCGGACCACGGTGGATCCGGTCGGCGTGCCGGTCAGGATCACGTCGCCGGGGTCGAGGGTAATGAGCCTGGACAGGTCGGAGACGATGTCGTCGAACCCGAAGAGCATGTCCCGCGCCGGCCAGGCATCCTGGGCCAGTTCGCCGTTCACCCAGGTGCGGAGCCGAAGCACGGCCAGGTCCACGGCGCGGGCGACGAGCAGGCGCGGGCCGATCGGGGTGTAACCGTCCAGACCCTTCGACCGCAGGTTGGAGCCCCGATCGGCGTAGCGGAGGTCGTAGACGCCGAAGTCGTTCGCGGCGGTGATAAAGGCTACGTGGTCCCAGGCCTGCGCCCTGCTGACCCCGCGGGTCGGCGTTCCGATGACTAGTGCTACCTCGCCCTCGAAGGCCAGCAGTTCGCAGCCGGGAGGGCGCGCGACGGGATCGCCGCTGTCGGCCAGCGACGAGGTGGGCTTGAGGAAGTACGACGGCCAGGCTGGGATCGTGCCGCGTTCGACTGCGCGGCTCCGATAGCTCGCGTGCACCGCGACGACCTTGCCGGGCACGCGCTCCAGGGCGGTCATGGTGCGCAGCATCATATCCGGCGCGGTGTGAGCGGCCGGCGTGGGCGGCCGTGCGGTCGGTGGGGGCTGCGGCGGGTCAGGTCAGGGCTGCAGCGGTGCGGTGAGGTCGGGGCTGTGGCGGTGAGGCCGGGTCGGCGGCGGTCAGGCCGGGGCTGCGGCGGTCACGTCGGGGAGCTAGCGGTGGAGCGGAGCAGCGCGACCGCCTGCTCCTGGGTGAGCGCGCGCCCGGCGGACAGTGCGGCGTCCCACTCCTGAGGCGGCACGGTATCGCGCGCCGGGGCCAGGTACTCCTCCAGCATGGTGGCTTCCAGCGGTGTTATCGGCAGGCCCGATTGCTGCCGGATGGCCGCCCCGGCACCGGCCAGGCAGGCCGCCCGCAGCGGGTCGCCAAGTTCGGCGGTGATCGCGGCGGCCAGTTCCAGGATGTTGGCCAGGAAGGAGGCGTTGCCGGAGCTGGCGACATAGTCGAAAGTGCCCGAGAGCAGGTCGCGGGCTTGGCCGGGGCGGCCCGCGCGCAGGTTGACCAGCGCGAGCGACTGCTGGTCAAGGGCGACACCGAACAGGTCACCCTGCTCGGAGTCGATCGTGAGCGCCTCCTGCAGGGACTGGGTGGCGCGGTCGAAGTGGCCCGCGGCGCTTTCCAGCTGGCCGAGGTTGGTCAGCGCCGCGGCGATCCGGACCGGGTTGCCGATCTCGCGGGCCATGGCAATGCTCTCGTGCAGCAAGGATCGCGCCGCCTCCAGGTCGCCGAGGTGGCGGTGGGCGATGCCGAGGCTGTTCAGTTCCCGCGCTTGCTGGTCCAGGTCGCCGAGCTCACGCCAGATGGCCAGGCTGCGCTCGAAGAGCCGGCGTGCCGCGTCCGGCTCACCCTGCGTGTCCATTAGCACCCCGAGCCCGTGCGCCACCCCAGCCAGCGGTGCCCCGCCGGCGGCGGAGGCCAGGTCGAGGGCCCGCTGCAGCCACCGCCGCCCTTCGGCAGCGTGATCGCGCTGATACCAGAACTGGGTCAGCGCTTGGACCAGCCGCAGCCCGATGACCGCCCGGTCCCCGTCCGCGGCGGAGTCGGCGGGCCGGGTTTCCAGGGACCAGGCCAGCGCAGCGCGCAGGTTGTCGTGGTCGGCCTCCAGCCGGTCCATGGCCGTCAGCTGCGCCGGACCGTCCAGCTGCTCGTTTGCCCGTTCGGCGAACGCGGTGAAATGCTGAGCGTGCCGGAGCCGGGTTTCTTCCAGCTCACCAGCCTCGGCCAGGCGCTCGAGGGCGTACTCGCGGATCATCTCCAGCATGCCCACGCGCGGCTCGCCGTCGGTTCCCTCCGTCACTGTGATCAGGCTGACGTCGGCCAGCCCGGCGACCAGTTCCAGCGGATCGACCGGGGCGCCGCCCGTCGCCACCGCGGCCAGTGCGTCCAGGTCGCAGCCCCCGGCGAATACGCCTGCCCGCCGGAACACCGCCGCGACGTCAAGCTCCAGCAGGTCGTAGCTCCAGGCGATGGTGGCGCGGAGGGTCTGCTGCCGGGAGGGGCGCCCGGTGTGGGGGCTGCCGAGCGGGAGGCTGGACCCGAGGCGGGCGAGCAGCGCCTTGGGGGCCAGCAGGCGGGCCCGGGCGGCGGCCAGCTCGATGGCCAGCGGCAGCCCGTCAAGCCGCCTGCAGATCGAGGCGACGTCGGCGGCGTTGCCCTCGGTCACCTCGAAGCCGGGCCGGACCATCCCCGCCTGCTGCGCGAACAGGCGGACCGCCGCGGACGCGGCGACGTCACCGGCGCCGGCCGCGTCGGCCGGGACCAGCAGCGGCGGCACCGGCACCGCGTGCTCCCCGGGCAGGTGCAGCGGCCCGCGCGAGGTAGCCAGGACCATCAGGTGCGGGGCGGAGTCCACCAGTTCGGCGATGACTTCGGCGGCGCCGGGCAGCTGTTCCAGGTTGTCCAGGACCAGCAGAAGCCTGCGGTCCCGAAGGTGCCTGGCCACCGCTGGCGCGTCGTCCCCCTCCACGTCCAGGTCTCCGGCGATGGTCTTCCACATCACCGCCGGGTCGGCGACCGCGGCCAGCGCGACGAAGTACACCCCGTGCGGGAACTGGTGATCCAGCGCCGCGGCCGCCGCGATGGCCAGCCGCGTCTTGCCTACCCCGCCCGGGCCGGTCAGCGTCACCAGCCGGACCTGTGGCTGGGTCAGCTCGGCCAGCAAGTACTCCAGGTCGGCCTCGCGGCCCACCAGCGGCGTGGCCGGCGTCGGCAGCCTGGTCGGTGCACCGAGGCTCTTGAGCGGCGGGAACGCCTCCGCCAGCCCAGGCCCGGTCAGCTGGAGGATGCGCTCAGGCTCCTCGATGTCCTTCAGTCGATGGAAGCCCAGGTCCCGCACCCCGATCCCGGGCGGTGCCTCCGGCTCCGCCAGCCGCCACGCCGCCTCCGACAGCACGACCTGCCCCCCGTGGGCGGTCGCCGCGATCCGCGCCGCCCGGTGCACGTCCATCCCGATGTAGTTTTCCTCGTACCGCTTCGGCTGGCCCGCGTGCAGCCCCATCCGGACCCGTACCGTCGCGCCCTCGGGCCACTCGTGCCGGTCCAGCGCGTGCTGAGCCGCGACGCAGCACCCGACCGAGTCGGCCGCGGACTCGAAGACCACGAAGAAGCTGTCCCCCTCCGTCCCCAGCTCCCGCCCTCGGTGCTCCCTGATCGCCATCCGCATGATCGTCCGCTGCGCGGACAGCGCCGTCCCGTAGTACTCGCCCAGGCGGTCCAGCAGGAGCGTGGATCCCTCGATGTCGGTGAACAGCAACGTGACCACGCCGGTCGGCAACTCCTGCTCCCCGTCGGGGACGACTCGGGTCACGCTGGCCTGGGCCCGCCGGGCGAGGCCGGCGCGGGCTGGCGCTTCCGGGATAGCCGTGGGGTCGTGGTCGTAGGCGGGCAGGCCGAACGCTTGGCGCAGCGCCTCGGCGAACTCCCGGCAGCTCGGATAGCGGTCCCCTTGCGCCTTGGCCATGCCCCTGGCCAGGACCTCATCCGCCGCGGGTGGCAGGCCGGGCCGCAGGGCGGACAGCGACGGCGGCGGCGCGGACATGTGCGCGTAGATCACCGCCATGTCCTGATCGCGGTCGAACGGCACTACCCCGGCCAGCAGCTCAAACGCCGCGCAGGCCAGCGCGTACTGATCCGTCCGCCCGTCCACCTCACGGCCCTCGATCTGCTCCGGGGCCATATACGCCACCGTGCCCAGGCGCAATCCCGGCATCGTCGCCCCCGCCGACGACCTGCCCTTGCTCAGCCCGAAATCCGACAGGTAAACATGATCAGGCCGACCCGGCCGCGCATCGACCAGCATGTTCGCCGGCTTGACGTCCCGGTGGACCAGCCCCGCCGCGTGCGCGGCGTCCAGCGCCGACGCCATCGGCGAGATAATCGCCGCCGCCCGGGCCGCAGCCAGCGGACCCTCCCGGCGCAGCAGCGTCCCGACATCACCGCCCGACACGTAACGCATCGAGATAAACAGCACGCCCAGCGCCTCACCCGCCTCGTAGACGGGAATGATGTGCGGGTCATCCACCGCGGCCGCAGCCCGCGACTCGCCCAGGAACCGGCCGCGGAAGTCCTCGTTGGCCGCCAGCGCCGGAGCCAGGATCTTCAGCGCCACCGGCCGGTCAAGCCGCTCGTCAAGGGCGCGGAAGACAACCGCCATCCCGCCCGCGCCGATCTCCTGCTCAAGGCGGTACCCGGCGATCTGCGAGCCAGCCGAGAACCCAGCCAGCACGCCGCCGATACCACCGGGCAACCCCTCGCCCAACCAGTCCTCCAGCGCTCGGCCGCCAGGCCCACCCAAGTATCCGATCCGGCCCGCCCCGCCGCAACCACGCTACCGCTAGGGCGGTCAGGTGCCCCGGCCAGCGGACTTCAGGAGCGTGACCGCCTCAGGCTCGGTGAGCGGGCGGCCGGCAGCCAGCTCGGCGTCCCATGCGTGGCGGGCGAAGGCGGCGCGGGCCGGAGCGGTAAACCGCTCGAGCAGGATCACGTCGGTAGGCGCGATCTGGATGCCGGTCGAACGGGACCACCCCGGTCAGCAGCTCAAACGCCGCGCAGGCCAGCGCGTACTGGTCCGTGCGCCCGTCCACCTCGCGGCCCTCGATCTGCTCAGGCGCCATGTAGGCTACCGTCCCCAGGCGGAGTCCGGCCGCCGTCGCCCCCGCCGACGACCTGCCCTTGCTCAGCCCGAAATCCGCTAGGTAGACGTGATCGGGCCGGCCCTGTCGCGCATCGACCAGCATGTTGGCCGGCTTGACGTCCCGGTGGACGAGCCCCGCCGCGTGCGCGGCGTCCAGCGCCGACGCCATCGGCGAGATGATCGCCGCCGCCCGGGCCGCGGCCAGCGGGCCCTCCCGGCGCAGCAGCGTCCGGACGTCGCCGCCGGACACGTACCACGCGACCGTTACGGGACCAGGCCCTTACACGAGAGTCTGACAAATGCCGAAGGCGGATTTCTGGCTTCGGTACCGCCTCCGGCTCCTAAAGGGGTGGATCGCGAGCGGGTGATGAGACTGGTGCGCGCGGTGGTGCGTCGACCCTCAGGGTTTCCGGGGAGGATTCGGGTTCCCGGGAGGATTGGGTGCACTATGATCCCCCGGATCCTCCCGCAAGCCCGGATCCTCCCAGGAAATCTCGGACATTCCGTACCTCTGATCGGTTAGGGGCGGGATGAGGATGGCGCGACGGATGAGGGATGGAGGCCGGCGCGGGCGGGGCGGGGCGCGGCGGCGGCCGCCTTACTGTACTCATCCATTCGTCAAACGCTCATTAGGGTGCGATCAGATCACGTGTGCCCAGGTCTTGCGGTTGACGGCGGCGAAGGCTGACACGTCGCTGATGCCGAATTCGGCGGCGAGCTGCCGGTACGTCAGGCCTTCCGCCCGCCGGGCCCGCAGTTGCCTTACTTTCCTGAAGGTCAGCTTGGCCCGGAGGTTGCCCTCGCCGGTGCCGCCGTCATAGGAGCGGTGGCATTTCCGGCACCGCGGCTGGAATCGCATCCGGACGTCATTGCTGGCGGGATTGACCGTCGACCATTCCTGCGCGGGCTGGCCGCAATCGACGCAGGCGTATCCGCTGGCCGCTCCGCGGGCTTTCTTAACGCGATGGTGCCATACGTCATAGGACGGCCGTGCGACCTGGCGCACGCGCCGGGCCAGCTCGTAACCGCACGCGCGGGAGCAGCTTTTGTGGTCGCGCCGTATTAGGGCGGGCGTTCCGCAGACCGGGCAGCGCTTCTGCTCGTATTTGGGTTTCCCGCGCGAGCATCCGCACGACCGCGCGTCGCCAGGCGGTTGGCGTTGCCCACGCCCATCGCATCCCACGCCTCGCTGTGGCTCATCCGCGCGCCGCCGAGGGCGGTGCGGAGGCGGGCCGCGAGGTCCTCCGCCCGCAGCCGACCCTTGACGTGGTCGGCCAGCGTCCCGAGCGAGAAGACGGCCAGGTCGCGTGCGGGGACGACGAAGACGCTGTATCGCGGCCCCCACAGTTGGACCAGTGAAGGGTGCTCCCACGTGGATGGCCCGGTTCCGTCGACGCGCGCGTGGATCGATAGCAGGGCGGCCCGCGGCATGCTGTCCTGCAGCCCGGCCCAGGCCGCGTGCCGAAGCGAGTCCGGCCCGCTCGGAAGCCGCGCGTCGAGCGCGCCGGCGTGCCGCCGGAACGCCAGGATCTGCGGCCGGGTGAGGTCGAGCCGGGTGCTGGCCTGCGGGGTCATGAAGCGATGCTAGACATGCGCGTGGCCGCAGTGGCCCCCCCTAGGTCTCACAAATCGCAGGTGCGGGCCCGGCAACCGACGCATGTGGCCCACCAGCCCCGATAGGCGGGGTTGGCTCACAAGCCCCATTCAGAGCGTTGCGACAGCGACTAATCTCGTGTTTCCGAGTTTCGCGGTGACCAGGGGCTAGATGTCGGGACGCGGCAGCGGGTGTGACGGCTGCGACGCGGGTGATTCGCCTGTAACAGGGTGATAGGGCAGCATCAGCGGTGTCTGTACA
>JBOHCK010000138.1:0-15248 GCA_050698755.1 Streptosporangiaceae bacterium
GGCAACGTCCGGGTCGCGGCCGCGGCGCGCGAGGGCGGGGAGCAGCCCGCGATGCGGATCGCGTTCAGGACCGGCGGCGTGGCCGGGATGTTCACCGTCGGCTTGGGCCTGTTCGGTGCGGCGGTCGTGGTGCTGAGCTACGGGGCCAACGCGCCGAGCGTGCTAGAGGGTTACGGGTTCGGCGCGGCGCTGCTGGCGCTGTTCATGCGTGTCGGCGGCGGTATCTACACCAAGGCCGCCGACGTCGGCGCGGACCTGGTCGGCAAGGTCGAGCAGGGCATCCCCGAGGACGACCCGAGGAACGCGGCCACCATCGCCGACAACGTCGGCGACAACGTGGGCGACTGCGCCGGGATGGCGGCGGACCTGTTCGAGTCCTACGCGGTCATGCTGGTGGCCTCGCTGATCCTGGGCAAGAGCGCGTTCGGCGACAAGGGCCTGGTCTTCCCGCTGATCGTGCCGATGATCGGCGTCATCACCGCGGTGATCGGGATCTTCTCGGTCTCGCCGCGCCGGGGCGACCGCAGCGGCATGACCGCGATCAACCGGGGCTTTTTCATCTCGGCGCTTATCTCGGTCATCGGGGTGGCGATCGCGGCCTTTACCTTCCTCCCAGCCAAGTTCACCGGCTTCGCGGGCGTGACCGACTCGTCCATCGCGCACTACAGCGGCAATCCCCGCTGGATCGCGCTCGGCGCGGTGGTCATCGGCATCGTGCTGGCCAGCGCCATCCAGTTGCTGACCGGGTACTTCACCGAGATGAACCGGCGGCCGGTCCAGGACATCGCCAACGCCTCGGAGACCGGCCCGGCCACGGTCATCCTGTCCGGCACGTCGAGCGGCATGGAGTCCGCCGCGTACGCCGCGCTGCTGATCGCCGGCGCGGTGTTCGGCGCCTACCTGCTCGCCACCGGGAACGCCACCATCGCGCTGTTCGCGGTGGCACTGGCCGGCGGCGGCCTGCTGACCACGGTCGGCGTCATCGTGTCCATGGACTCGTTCGGCCCGGTCACCGACAACGCGCAGGGCATCGCGGAGATGTCCGGCGACGTGGAGGGCGACGCCGCCGTGGCGCTCACCCACCTGGACGCGATCGGTAACACCACCAAGGCGATCACCAAGGGCATCGCGATCGCGACCGCAGTGCTCGCCGCGACCGCGCTGTTCGGCTCCTTCCACACCATCGTCACGCAGGCGCTAGGCAGCGCGAGCGGCAGCTTCGACCTGTCGCTCGACAAGCCCAGGGTCCTGATCGGCGTGATCGTCGGCGGCGTGGTGGTGTTCCTGTTCGCCAGCCTGCTGATCATGGCGGTAGGCCGGGCCGCGCAGGGCGTCGTGGTCGAGGTGCGCAACCAGTTCCGCCAGCACCCGGGGATCATGGATTACACCGAGAAGCCCGAATACAGCCGGGTGATCGACCTGGTCACCAGGGACTCGCTGCGCGAGCTGGTCACCCCCGGCCTGCTCGCGGTGCTGGCCCCGATCGCCGTCGGGTTCACCTTCGGCTACTCCACCCTCGGCGCCTACCTGGCGGGTGCGATCGCGGTCGGCGTGCTGATGGCGGTCTACCTGGCCAACTCCGGCGGCGCCTGGGACAACGCCAAGAAGGTGGTCGAGGACGGGGCGCACGGCGGCAAGGGCTCGGAGGCGCACGCCGCCACCGTCATCGGCGACACCGTCGGCGACCCGTTCAAGGACACCGCGGGACCGGCGATCAACCCGCTCATCAAGGTCATGAACCTGGTCTCGCTGCTGATCGCGACCAGCATCGTGAAGTACAGCAGCAACGTGGGCCTGCGGGTGGGGGTCGCCCTGGCCGCGGTGATCATCATCGTCGCGGCGATCGTGATCTCCAAGCGCCGCGCGGGCGGGATGGGCGAGCCGGCGCCGTCAGGCACCGATGCCACCGGGGCCGTCTCACCGGCCGTCGAGGGTGTCGCCTCCGAGCCCGGCGCCGAAGTCGCTGCCGCCGTGGCCCAGGACGGCGCCTCCGCCCAGGACGGCGTCGCGGACCACACGACCGCCTCCACGACCCCCGACAGTTAGGGCGGCGGCAGCAGGGAGAACATCACGCTGTCGCGGCGGCCGCTGGCTAGGGCGGCGGCCGCAAGGAGAACATCACGCTGTCGCGGCGGCGGCCGTCGGCCGTTGGCAACCAGGCCCGCAGCAGGCCCTCACGGGCGAAACCGGCCCGTTCGGCCACCCGCTGGGAGGCCAGGTTCTCCGGTGCGGTCTGCAGGTTCAGCCGGCCGACGCCCAGCTCACCGAAGGCCCACGCTGCCACGAGCCGGACCGCCGTCGTCGCCACGCCGCGCCCTCGTGCCTCACGGCGCAGCCAGTAACCGACCTCAGCCAGCCCGGGGTCGCCCGCGAACTGGCGCACCTCGATCATGCCCAGGCCCTGGCCGCCCGGCGCCTGCCCGATAACGAACGCCGCTCCCTTGCCCTCCGCCCAGCGGCGGGCCACCTGTTCGGCGAAGGCGCGTGCATCCGCCTCCGAGTACGGGTACGGAATCGATGGCACATAACGGCTCAGCTCGCGGTCACCGCAAGCGACGGTAATCCAACCGATGTCGTCGGCCTCCATGCGCCGCAGCACGACGCCGCCTCCCGCGAGCGGCGGGTCGGGAAAAACAATCTCCACGTCCAGCAGGATACGACCGCTAGCTAGCCTCGGCTTAGAAAAATATCTTGAACAAATTTTCGTTAATTAGCCGTTTACGTTGTACTAGTCTGCTAGAATATATGTACGAGGGTTTCCCGGATTCCTTCCGGACGGGTGGTGGTGCATGACCCCGGAATCGTTCCCCAGACGCGGGCAAGATAGCGAGGAGCCAGAGGGCAACCGGCCGCTGCCCAGCGGAGGGAACGAGCGGGGAGACGCCGGCCGACTTTCCGAGGACGGCCGCTGGGTGCCGGACGCTGACAGCGCATCAGGTCCGGAGCAGGGCCTGTTCGTGTGCCTGCCGGCGGAGGAGCTGACCTTGGCCGGCTTCGCGCAGAACGGCCGGGCCGACACGATGGCTCCGGGCCCGCTGCTGGCTACAGTGCTGGAGGCGATCACCGGGGAGGACGGGTCCGGGTTGGCCGCCCTGTCTGATGACCAGCTGATGGGAGTGCTGTCCGGGATCCGGCGGATAGAAGCCCGGGCCGCGTGGGGGCAGCTGGCCGTCCTGGCGGAGTTCGCCCGCCGCCGCCCGGCCGCAGGGGAGCCAATGGATACCGGCCGGTTCGGGTTCAGCGACTTCGCCCCCGACGAGGTGGCCGCCGAGCTGCGGGTGAGCGTGCAATCCGCGGCTGGGCAGATGATGTACGCGGTGGCGGTCGCCGGCCGGCTCCCGTGCAGCTTCGCGGCGCTGGCCGCCGGGAAGATCCACGCGGTCCACCTGCGGATCATCGATGATGAGACCCGCATCCTGAGCCCCGAGCTGGCCGCCCAGGCTGACGAGATCCTGGCCGGGAAGGCCCAGTCCACGACGTACGGAGAACTCCGCTACGCGGCGCACCGGCTGGTCCTCAAGCTCGACGCGGACGCGGCCCGCAGGCGCAAGGAGACGGCGGCTAAGCGTGATGCGGAGGTGCGCAGGTTCCGGGAGTCCTCGGGGAACGCGGGGATGATCGCCCGGGAACTGCCGTGTGATGAGGTACTGGCGTCGTGGCAGCACGTCGACCAGCGGGCCCATGACCTGCGCGCGGCGGGGATGCCCGGCTCGCTGCGCGAGCTGCGGATCCGCGCCTACCTGGACCTGCTGCAAGAACGAGACAGCCGCCTGGTCCTGGCCGGCCAGGGCACCGGCGAGATGGGCCGCCAGCCGGGACCGGGCGGCGGCGACCCGGCAGACGGGAACCCCGGACCCGCCGGTCCGCCAGCCGAAGACGGCGGCGGCGGCCCGGGCGGGAACGGCGGCCCTGGCTCCGGCCCCGCAGGGCGACGCGGGTGGGGCCGGCCCGGTCGGTCCTGCTCGCCGGGCCAGGCAGGACCAGGGCCCGAGCGTGGCCGCGATGATCAACATCACAGTGCCGCTGGACACCATGCTCGGCCTGTCTGCCACACCTGGGGAGGCGGCCGGGTTCGGGATGCTGGACGCCGACGACGCCCGCGACCTGGTGGCCGCCGCGGCCCGGCACCCGGACACCCGGTGGTGCGTGACCGCCCTGCACCCCGACGGGACGGCGGCCGCGCACGGCTGTGCCCGCGGCCGCCACCCTCCACCGCCCAGAGCAGGCCCCGCCGGCGACCCGCCGGACCCGGACCCACCACCCGGCAACTCCCGGCCCAGTGGTACGGGCGGCACTCCCGGCCAAGACCCGCCACCCAGGGCCGCGACCGGCGGCAGCCCGCCTGGCCTCGGACCCGCCGCCCGGAGCCGTGGCACAGGATTACCCTGGCCTGGGACAAGGGCGGGATGACGTGCGAATGCGATCTCGCCCCCCATAGTGCAAGTGATAACCACACAGGTTGTCAGGGCTCGAAAGGGCCGGGCGTGGTGACGCCCCGGCGCCTGGCGACACCGGGGCGTCTGCTCTACACCGCTAGGGCGATCAGCCGGAGCCAGGCTCAAGGTAGAAGATCACGGCGGACCCGTCGGTGTGGGCGTATCCGCTGACTTCTCCCTCTCCCTGCCGGGGATGGGCGTTCAGGAACGTCAGGGCGTCCCGCACGCCGTGCGGGGCCGGGAACTCCTTGAAGTACCAGGTGTGCGCGGTGCTGTCACCCAAGCTGCCGGGCGCCAGGTACAGCAGCCCCACGGTGCCGTTCTTGCGCGGGGTCACGGTGGCCTCGCCGCGTCCCTGCCGGGCAGGTTCGTTCAGGAAGTCGACGGCCTCCTTGGGGCCGACGAACTCCCCGTATTCCCAGGTGTGCGTGGTGCCGGGGCCCAGGCTGCCGGGCTCCAGGTACAGCAGCCCGGCGGTGCCGTCGCTGCGCAGGGTCGCGGTGGCCTCACCACGCCCCTGCCGGTCAGGAGCGTTCAGGAAGATCACGGCGTCCTTCGCCCCGTTGGGGCCAGGGAACTCCTGGACCGCCCAGGTCGGACTGGTGTCCGCGCCCAGGCTTCCCGGCACCAGGTAGAACAGTCCAACGCTGCCGTCACTGCGCAGGGCCGCGGCGGCCTCGCCACGTCCCTGCCGGGCAGGTTCGTTCAGGAAGATAACCGCGTTGTCCTCCCCGCTCGGGCGGGGCCCAGGAAACTCCCGGAACTCCCAATACTGATTGGCCATAACTCCACTCCCGTGTGGCCGTGGCGCGCATGACCCCCTAGGGGGCTGGACCGGCTCGCGCGCCGGTGTCCGTTGCCGATCACTGTCTCGGAGGGGACAAAGCGGCATTCAGATACATCTCGCCGCAATATTCGCGTTCAGGCATTCGGCCCGGCCGCTCTCGCGGCCCGGCCTCAGGACCCGGCGGGCGGACAGGCAGGCCATCCAGCAGCACCCGCAGGTGAGCGGGAGGCGGGCCGTCCAGGCTCACCGGGAAGCTCCCGTACTTGCTTACCCATGCTAGAATTAGCTTGTGCAAGCAAGACAGGAGCGAGAGACGTCACCAAAGCGGACGTTCACCGAGATGGCACGACGGGCCCAGATAGTGGAAGCGGCCATCGCCACCATTGCCGAGGTGGGCTATCGCGGTGCCTCGTTCACTCAGATCGCCAAGCGGGCCGGCCTTTCCAGTACGGGCCTGATCTCCTACCACTTCGCGGGCAAGGACGAGCTGATCGGAGAGGTGGTGGCCGAGATCGTGGGCGCCATCGGGCGGTTCATGGCCGGAAGGTTGCAGGCCGTATCGGGGGCCCGGGAGGCGCTCCGGGCCTACATCGAGGGAAACGTCGAGTTCATCGGCGGCCATCGCCGCGAGATGAAGGCCCTGGTCGACATCTTCATGAACGGCGGGTTCCATTACGACACCGACACGGAGGCGGCGGTGGTGTCGCCCGTCGAGGACATCTTGCGGGCCGGCCAGCAAGCCGGGGAGTTCCGCCGCTTCGATCCCAAGGTGATGGCCACCCTCGTCCAGCGCGCTGTCGACGGCCTGCCGTTCCTGCTGGCCGGCGATCCTGATCTCGACGTGAGTTTGTACGCGGCCGAGGTTGTTACCGCCTTCGACCTGGCCACCCGGGCGGAACGGTGATGGCCGGCCAGCCGCGCCGCCCCCCGGCCGCACAGCCCGTTCGGCCGGGCACGCAGGCGGAAGGCGAACCGGCTCCCGCTCCGGCCCGGCCGCCCGGCCCCGGGCCGGTGAGCCCCAGGCGCCAGCTCGCCACGTTCGGCTTCGACGTGGGGGCGCCGATCGCCTTGTACTACGTACTGTACGGCGCCGGGGTCTCCAACCTGGTGGCCCTGGGCGCCGGGGCGGTCCTTCCCGCCCTGGCGGCGATCTACCAGCTGATCACCAAGCGCCGCACTGACACGGTGGGCCTGTTCGTGGTGGCCACGATGGCCTTCTCAATCGTCGTCTCGGTCATCGCCCACAACCCCCGGTTCCTGCTGGCCAAGGACGGACTGATCACCGGCCTGTGGGGAGTGTGGTTCCTGGCCAGCCTGCGGGCCCGCCGTCCCGCCGCCTTCATCTTCGCCCGGCCCCTCATGGAGGGAAGGAAGATCTTCGCCGCCCGGTCCTGGGACGCCCTGTGGGAGGCCGAGCCGGCCTTCCGGCGAATCTGGCGGGTGGCGAGCGTCATGTGGGGCGTGGGGTTCCTGGCCGACGCGGCGACCCGGGTGGTGATGTCCTACACCCTCCCGATCGCCGTGGTCCCCGGCCTGAGCGGCGCCCTGTGGCCGGTCACCTTCGTGGTGCTCCAGATCATCAGCAACGTCTACTACCAGCTGGCCGGCCTGAACCGGATTCTCGGCGCCCGCTGGCTGCCAAGAGCAGCGCCTACCCGACCAGGCGCTGATCCTCTTGGCCCACGTCACACACCCCCCGTCCCGACCAGGCCACATGCAGCGGCAACTCGACCTCGCCCGCAGCAGGCCCTCTCAGGTCCTCCAGAGACGATGGCAGACAGGGCGCCTGCGCGTCCCGGCACGGAGGCAGGTGAGCGGGAGGCAGCCCGTCCAGACTCACCGGGACGCCGGTGTGATGAGCTGCCGCTCCCACTCCCGCCGGGCATGCGGACCCAGCAGTCGCCGCAGCCGGGGCCACATGCTGACCAGTGACTCGCGATGCACGAACCGTTCAAGATCCTCCCGCTGTGCCTCCGCAAGCAGCAGTGCATACAGGACCATGCGCTGATCTTCCTGGCCCACGTCGTACACCCGGCGCCCTGACCAGGCCACGTGCAGCGGCAACTCGACCTCGCCCGCAGCAGGCCCCCTCAGGTCGTCCAGAGACGACGGCAGGCGGCGCGCATACGCACTCCAGCGCGGCGGTAGACCACCAACCTCCATGAGGACAATTATCCCCCGTTTGGCATGCCTGAGCAGCAGGCACACCGCGTGCCGTCACTTGTTACGGCCCGCCAGCCGCAGCAAGGTCCAGAGGAAGAGCAAACAAGCTGTTTCCCCAGATCAATGGCCCAATCTGCACATGCGATCATCGTCCGCTGGGCCGGCACCACCATCGAGCCAAGCAGGCCGAAGGATGGCGGCTCAAGCAGCCCGAACCAGGCATCCTGGTCTAGCGCACCCCAGCCGGGCGGACCTACACCACCACACCCACGGCCTACCCGGCCTAAGCGGCAGCCGCGCGGTCGATCGTGGCGTGGCTGCAGGATGGCTCCGGGAGAGCGCCACGCTACGCTACCTGCATCCCGGCTGCGGGCAGCCCGCCCCCGCTGAGACCTGAACCACACCCTGGCCTGGGACAAGGGCGGGATCACGTGCGAATGCGGTCTCGCCCCATCGTGCGAACGATAACGACACAGGTTGTTCGGTTTTCTCAGCGGAACGGATTGGCGACCCGGACGCCGCCATAGTCCTGGCCGTCGCTGAGGTCTTCGGACAGGACTTGCGCGCAGCCCATCGCGCGACATGCCTCGATGATCGCGGCGTCCCAATATGAGAGCTGGAAGCGCTGGCGGGCGTCCAGGGCAGCCAGCATGATCCCGCTCGTGATTTCCTGCACGGGGAAGCGCCGGAACGATTCGATGAGCAGGACCGCCTGCTGGTGACCGATGGCGTCCGGCCGACTCGCGCGTCTCGCCTGGACGTAGAACTCTTGAAGTACCTGCACTGACAGCGCCAGGTCGCGCTCGGCCAGGATGTCGTTGGCTCGATTGGCCTTATCCTGCTCAGCCGGATCGCGGGAGATCGCGTAAAGCAGGATGCTGGTGTCAACGAACCGCACGATCATGCACCTCGTCGCGGCTCAGCCGGCCGCTGGCGCGGAACTGACGGATCCCGGCCTGGACCTCGCGCTGCAGCGCCTCCAGCCTGGCGAACTCATCCATCCGTCCGGACAGTTGCTCAAGGTAGGCGACGACCAACGCGCTCACCGAGGTGTCACGCTGCGCGGCGGCGATCCGGGCATTGCGGTAAACGTCATCAGGAACAGAGACCGTAATATTCCTCACAGTTTCACTGTAACACGGTTTCTGTGAGACACGCTAGCACAGCCGCCGCGCCGCGCCTCGCGCACGGCTGCGGCCGGAAAAGACGTTCACCCAGCTCAACCGCCGTATCTGGCTCCGGGAGAGCAGCCACGCTACGCTACCTGCATCGTGCGAGGGGAGGTGCCGGTGATGGCGGGACCTCAGGACCCGGCGGCGGCGGGCCGTGACCAGCTCCGGGCAGGTCACGCCGATCGCGAGCAGGTGGTCGAGACGCTGAAGGACGCGTTCGTACACGGCCGGCTAACCAGGGATGAACTCGACACGCGAGCGGGCCTGGCGCTGTCCGCGCGGACCCGCGCCGACCTGGCCGCGCTCACCGCTGACATCCCGGCCGTCCCTTCCGCCCCGGCCCCGGCCCCGGCTACGGCTACGGCTGGGCTGGCGCGGCTGCCGAGCCCGGCACGCCGCTGGCCGCTGGCCAGGGCGGCCGCCAAGTCGGGCGGCTGCCTGGGCCTCGCGTTCGCGCTGGTGTTGTTCGCCGCCAACGTCCTCGATCCGCATGGCCTCGGCAATCCCTATCATCCCTGGAGCAGCCTGTGCGCTCTCGTGGCCATGGGCCTCGTGCTCGCGGCACTGGGGATCTTCGCGACTGGAGTGGCCACCTCGGTGGAGCAGCGGCGTTCCCGCAGGCAGCTGCCGCCCCGGACGGGCCCGGGCGGCCACGCCCTGGAAGCCGGTCAGTCCAGCGCCACCGGTCATGGCCCGGCTCTGCCCCCAGACCGCCCCGCCCCGACCCGTGTCGACCTGCGGTCCGACAGCTCACGGCCGGGCCGACCGCATTCTTCCAGGCGGGGCGCCCGGGCGCCGCGCGGCATACGACCGGTACCGGACGCCGGGTAACCGGCCACCCTCGCATCCTGGTGGGGAGGCGCCGTGACGGCTGGGACTGGCGATAACGCAGCCGCGGCAGGACGAGCTGACGGCCACCTCCGTGCGTCACACGCCGACCGTGAGCGGGTGGTCGAGTTGCTCAAGGTCGCGTTCGTGCAGGGCCGGCTGACCCAGCAAGAACTGGACACGCGGGTTGGCCTCGCGCTCGCCTCGCAAGCGGCTCGAAGGTCGGGGATCTGCATGCTGGCAGCGTTCGCCCTGATGGGGGTCGTGGCCCTGACTCATTCGGGACCTGTGGTGAGCTTGGCTCTCCTGTCTGCATTCGTTGCGATCATGGCGGCGTCTGGCTTCTTGGCGTATGGGGTGGTCAACGCCTGGCGGCAGCGACGCTCCCGCGCACAGCTGCGCGGATTGCCACGTTCAGCAATCATTCGGTCCGGCTTTCTACCTATGTAGACATCGTCTCATCTACTTATGTAGGGTCTTCGTCGTGACGTCACGTCGTGAGTTCTCGCCGCAGACGCTGTCGGTCCTCGCCGCGCTGTACGAGCAGCCATCGCAGTGGCAGCACGGGTACGCACTGGCCAGTCAGACGGGGCTGAAGTCCGGGACGCTGTACCCGATCCTGATCCGGCTGGCCGACCGCGGGCTGGTGGAGGCGTCCTGGCAGGAGGAGCCGCAGCCGGGCCGTCCGCGCAGGCACCTGTACCGGCTCACGGCCGACGGGCTGGCCAGCGCGGCGGGGGCGCTGGCCAGCGCGGCAGCGGCGCAGGCCGCCCCGAAGCGCCAGCCGGCTGGGCGGGGCGCGGGGCAGCCGATCGGGCGCGGCGCGGCGGCGCCCGCGGTGCGGTGAGCTGGCTGGGCTGCCGCTGCTGACCCGGCTGGTACCTCGGGTCGCCTGACAACAAGGCGGCGCGGCGGCTGCGGGCCGCAGGGTACGCCGCCGTCCTGGCCCTGATGCCGGCCAAGGCTGCCACCGACCTGTTCCTGGGCGCGGTCAATTCGGCCTGGGTCCGGGGCCTGCTGCTCCACGGGCAGCACCTGACCGCCTCCGCCATCTACGGCCGCGAGCTGTTCGCTACCCAGAACGCAGGCGCGTACGTCATCCTCTGCGTGACCTTCCCGATCATCGGGTTCCTGATGGCCGCCCTAGGCGCGCGGCTCACCGCCATGACCCGCCCGCTGCCAGACGGTGGCCGCCCGCCGGGCCCGCCGGGGCCAGAGCCACTGCCGGATCCACCCGACGGCGGTCGGCTGGTCGATGCGGAAGCCATGGCCTAACCCGGCACGTCCTCACTGGAGATGCCGAGTAGGTAGAGGATCGCGTCCAGGTAGGGGACGCTCAGCGAGGTATCCGCGGCGTCGCGGACCACGGGCCTGGCGTTGAACGCGACGCCGAGCCCAGCGGCCGCGATCATGTCCAGATCGTTGGCCCCGTCTCCGACGGCCACCGTCTGGGACAGCGGGACGCCCGCATCAGAAGCGAACCTGCGCAGCGCGTCGGCCTTCCCCGCCCGGTCGATCACCGGGCCGGACAGGCGCCCGGTCAGCTTGCCCGCCGTGATCTCCAGCGAGTTAGCCGCTACGTAGTCGATGCCGAGCCCGGCGGCCAGCGGGCCGATCACCTCAGTGAAGCCGCCGCTGACGATCCCGGACTTGTACCCCAGCCCGCGCAGCGTCCTGATCAGCGTTTCCGCGCCAGCCGTGAGCCGCAGCTCACCCCGAACCTCGTCCAGTACCCCGGCCGGAAGGCCTGCCAGGAGCCCCACACGCTCGCGTAGCGACGCCTCGAAGTCGAGTTCGCCGCGCATGGCCGCGGCGGTCACCTTCGCCACCTCCTCGGCGCGCCCGGCCCGGGCGGCCAGCAGGTCGATCACCTCGTCGCGAATGAGGGTGGAGTCCACGTCCATCACGATCAGGCGCAGCGCCCGGCGGTGCAGGCCGCCGCGCTGGACCGCCACGTCGATCCCCTGCGCGGCCGCGGCCTCGGCGAGATCCGAGCGGAGCAGCACCGGGTCCCCGCCAGAGACTTCCATCTCGATGCAGGTCACGGGGCGCTGGGCCAGCCGGCCGATCCGGTCGATGTTGGCCCCGCTGGCCGCGATCCGCCCGGCGATGGCGGTGATGGCGCCGGGCGCCAGCGGGCTGCCGAGCAGGGTCACGTGCAGCCGCCCGCGACGGGCCGGGGCATCCAAAGGGGCACCCGACCCGGTGGTGATCTCCGCCTCTAGGCCGAGATCGCCGGCCAGCGCGGTAACCGCGGCGTGGATGCCGGTCAGGTCCGGCGGCGCATCGCAGTCGAGCAGCACGCCGAGCACCAGCCTGCCCCGGATCACCACCTGCTCGATGTCCGCCACGCTGAGCGGATACTTGCCCAGCGAAGCGAACAACCTGGACGTCACCCCCGGCCGGTCCCGGCCGGTCAGGGTGATGAGCAGGGTGGTCTGCGGACGAGCCATGGCGGCGCCAGGCTACCGCAAGAGGCCTACGGCAGCATCAGGTGCACGTCACCGAACTCATGCCACAGGTACCCGCCAGTGATCGCGGCCTCGTAGCACCGGCTCAGCAGCTCGGGGTCGGCGAACGCGGCCAGCATCCGCAGGTGCGAGGAGCGCGGCTCGTGCAGCCCGGTGAGCAGGCCGTCGACGGCCGTGACGCCGGTCTCCGGCGTCACCACGTGCGACGTCCACCCCGCCGACGCCGCCACGGTGCCGGCCACGCCCGAACGCAGGGCCGCCGTCTCCAGGGCGCGGACGACCGTGGTCCCCGCGGCGATGACCCGCCCGCCGTCGGCCCGCACGTGGTTGACCAGCCGGGCGGTGGCCGGCGGGACGTCGTACAACTCCGGGTACGGATCCTCGTCCGCCTCCAGCGAGGACACCCCGCAGTGCAGGGTGACCGGGGCGATCAGCACGCCGCGGGTGACCAGCTGGGTGACCACAGAGGTCGTGAACGGCCGGCTGGCGCTGGGCATCTCCGCGCTACCGGGCGCCAAGGCGAACACCGTCTGGTACGACGACAGCTCCCACTGGCGCGGCACGTAGGAGTACCTGATGGGGACGCCGTGTCGCAGTAGATACGGCACTACGGCAACCGAAAGCCTGGCCGCCCAGAGCCTGGTGGTGACCTGGTCCTCCAGCGTCAGGACCGCACCAGAAGGGAGCTCGATGTGCTGGCCGGAGAAGCCACGGTCGTTCGGGATAGTGGTGGTGTCTTTTATCTGCCGCAGTTCCACGAGCCACGCACCGTCGGGGCGCGGGGTGGAGAAGTGCACGGCGAGGTCGCCGTCGGCGCGGACCTCGGCGGGCAGCGTGCCGGTGTTGTTGATGACCAGCAGGTCGCCCGGCAGCAGCAAGTCCGGCAGTTCGCGGAAGGCGTGATGGCTGATCTCCCCGGAGGCGCGCCGGCTGACCAGCATCCGGACTCCGTCGCGGGGCACGCCCCGTGCCTCGGGCGGGTCGTGCGCCTCGCGCTCGGCGGGCAGGACGAAATCGATGACCATAAAACTCACCGCCCCGCGGGCAGCAGGTGGGCGGCGCGGTACCGGCCGCTCGGCAGGCGCCCCGTAATGAGCCGAACGAACGCCGGGACGATCGTCTCGGGCAGCGGGCGGTCGGATATGTCCTCACCGGGGAAGGCCTGCTGGTGCATGTCGGTGCGCAGGTCGCCGGGGTCGGCCCACCAGACCCGGACGGCGAGCTCCTCGGCGGCCAGGACGTTCGACGCCTGCTCGAGCGCGGCCTTGGCGGCGCCGTAGCCACCCCAGCCGGCGTACGCCTCGACGGCGGCGTCCGAGGTGATGTTCAGCACCGCGCCGCCGGCGGCGCGCAGCAGGGGCAGGACCAGCTGGGTCAGCGCGATCGGCGCGACGACGTTCACCTCGAGGGCGGTGCGCAGCTCGTCCGCCGGGTAGTCGGCCAGCGCCGGCAGCGGGCTGGCGCCGAGCGTGCCCGCGTTGTTCACCAGGAGGTCCAGCCGGCCCGCCTGCTCGGCGGCCCGCTGGAGCGCGAGCCGGTGCGCGGGGTCGGTGATGTCGCCCGGGATGGCGGTGACGGTCCCGCCGTCCCAGCGGATCTCGGCTGCCGCGGCGTCGAGCGCCGCCGCATCGCGGGCGTCGATGATGAGGTCATAGCCCTCGCGGGCCAGGCCGGCGGCGAGCGCCCGGCCGAGCCCGCGGGAGGCCCCCGTGACCAGAGCAATCGGGGGGGTCTGGGGGGGTCGTCCCCCCGGGCCAGCACTGCGGGTGTTCATGCTCTCGACGCTAGGCGGCGAGGTCAGAAAGCGCATCGGACGCGCGCCCCGGTCGGCGTAGGACGATGGTCGTAGGACCGGTGACGGATGCGCCGGCCGCGGCACCCGGCTAACGTCGGGCAGGTGAGCGATGGGCTGGACGAGCTCTACCAGGTGAGCCAGGCGGTCCTGTCCGTCACCAGGCAGATGCCGGTCCGCGACGTGCTCCAGGTGATCGTGCGGTCCGCGCGGTCCCTGGTCGGCGCGCGCTACGCCGCGCTCGGCGTGCCCGACGAGGGCGACTCGTTCGCGGAGTTCGTGGTGGACGGGATCAGCGACGCCGAGTGGGCGGCCATCGGCCCGCTGCCGCGCAGGCACGGGATGCTCCGCGCCTTGCTGGCCGGGGGCAAGCCGGAACGCCTCGCGGATATCAGGAACGACCCGAGGTTCGAGGGCTGGCCCGCCGCGCACCCGAAGATGTCGCACTTCCTCGGCGTGCCGGTCAGGGACGGCGACCAGGTCCTCGGCATCATCTTCGCGGCCAACAAGGTTCCCGCCGCCGCGGCGGGCCGCGGGTTCACCGAGCGGGACGAGGAGATCCTCTCGCTGTTCGCCGCGCACGCGGCGATCGCGCTGACCAACGCCCGGCTGTACGAGCGCAGCCGGGAGCTGTCCGTGCTCCAGGAGCGCTCCCGGCTGGCCAGGGAACTGCACGACGCGGTCACGCAGAAGCTGTTCGGCATCAGGGCGCGCGCTCGCGCGGCCGCGGTCCTAGCCGAGCGGGAGCCGCTGGACCCGGTGCGGGTCCGCGCCGAGATCGAGGCGCTGAGCGCGCTCACCGCCGAAGCCCAGGCCGAGCTGCGCACGATCATCGACGGCCTGACCCCGCCCGACCTCAAGGCCGCCGGGCTGGCCGAATCCCTGCGCCGCTACGCGGTCCTGGCTGGCCGTGCGTACGGGGTCCCGGTCGCGTTCACGGCCGGCCAGCTGCCCGCGCTGGCGTCCAGCGTCGAGACCGCCGTGTACCGGGTCGCACAGGAGGCGCTGACCAACGCGCTGCGGCATTCGGGGGCGGGCCGGGTCGGCCTCAGCCTGTCCAAGGCGGGGCGCAAAGTCATCCTCGAGGTGTCCGATGACGGTCACGGGTTCGTGCCGGAGGCTCCGTCGAGCGGGGTGGGGCTGGCCTCGATGTCCGAGCGTGCCTCCGCGGCGGGCGGCGCGCTGACCATCAGGTCCGGCGGCTCGGGCACAGTGGTGCGGATGACCGTACCGGCAGGACCGGCGGGAGGGGAGCCATGGCGCAGCCCATCTCCGTCCTGATCGTCGATGACCACCCGGTGGTCCGGCAGGGCCTGCGCGTCCTGCTCGAGGTGCAGGACGGGATCGAGGTGGCCGGCGAGGCCGGCGACGGCACCACCGCCCTGGCCCTGGCCGCGGAGCGTGCCCCGGACGTGATCCTCCTCGACCTGAAGCTGCCCGGCCTGGACGGCATCGGCGTCCTGTCCGAGCTGAAGGCCCGCGGCAGCCTCGCCCGCGTGCTGGTCCTGACCAGCGCCACCGAACCCGCGTCGGCCAGCCTCGCGCTCCGCTCGGGCGCGGCGGGCGTGCTCTACAAGGACGTTGACCCCGACGCGCTCG
>JBOHCK010000139.1:0-7628 GCA_050698755.1 Streptosporangiaceae bacterium
GTGTCCGAGCCGACGTCGGCCACGTACAAGGTTTTCCCGTCCGGCGTGATGGCCATGGCACCCGGCTCCCGGCCCGCCGGGATTGGCCGTCCGGCCGTGTTGGTGGCGACGGAGATCGGCGTTACCGTGTCCGAGCCGAAATTGGATACGTACAAGGTCTTCCCGTCCGGCGTGATGGCCATGGTGCCAGGCTCTCGCCCGACCGTGATTGGCCGTCCGGCCGTGTTGGTGGCGACGGAGATCGGCGTCACCGTGCCCGGGCCGGTGAAATCTCCGATTCGCGTCTCTGTGCCCGTGCAAAGAACGTAGGCGGTCTTCCCGTCCGGTGTGATGGCGATGGCGTCGGGCCGCGCCCTGACCTGGATCGACGGGGCGGCTTTGTCGGAGGCAACCGAGATCTGCGTCACCCAACCCGACGCTAGGTTGATGTTTGCGCCGATCACGTACAGCGTTTTCCCGTCCGGCGTGATCGCCATGGCGACGGGCCCCAGCCCGACCTTGATCGCCGGTCCGACTGTCCGGGTCACCGTTGATATCGGCCGCACCCAGGTCGACACGTTGCTGGCGACAAAGAGCATCCGGCCGTCCGAGGTGCTGATGATCGACTCTGACTGCGCGGCCTCGATCGGCCGCCCGACCTTACCGGTGTCAACCGAGATCGGCGTGACCGCCCCCGCAGGAGTGACGTTGCCGTCATAGGCCGCAGTGACGTACAGGGTGGGCGGGACCGCAAACCCCGCGGCGGGGGCCTGGCGGGAACCCGTCCTCAGCACCGGGATGGCCGCCCCGGCCGCCACAACCACGGCCGCGCAGGCCACGGCTCCCCGAACCCGGCGGCGCCTGCGGAGCCGAACGCCCGCCTCGACCGACCGGGACACGATCGGCCCGGCCGGCGGCTCGTCGGCCACGGCCCGCTCGAGCAGCGCCCGCAGCGATGTCTCATCCATTCCGACCGCCCCTCCGCCCCCGCAACTCCCGCAACTCCCGCCGCTCCCGCAACTCGTCAAGGCCGCCGCCCTCGTCTTCCGATAGCGCCGCCCGCAGCTTCCCAAGGGCCCGGGCGCTCTGGCTCTTGACGTTGCCCGTAGAGCAGCCGAGCAGGTCGGCGACCTGCTCCACGCTCATGTCGGCCCAGTACCGCATCACCACCACGACCCGCGACTTGGGCGGCAGCGCGGCCAGCGCGTCGAGCACCACCATCCGCACCTCACGGGCCTGCGGCTCCGAAGCGGTCTCGGGCAGCCAGCCGGTGAGCACCTCCCGGCTGCGCCGCCTCCGCCGGTCGGCCAGGTAGGCGTTCACCAGCGTCCGGCTCGCGTACGCGTACACCGCGTCCTGCCTGCGGATCCGCCGCCAGGACACGAACATCCTGGCCAGCGTCGTCTGAGTCAGGTCTTCGGCGGTGTGCCAGTCTCCGCACAGTAGGAACGCGGTCCTCCGCAGCCGCGGCGTGGCCCCGACCGCGAACTCGGTGAACTCCTCCGCTGCCGTCACCCGACCTCCGTCACCCGACCTCCGTCAGCCGGCCTCCGCCCGCTATCAGACCCGACGCCTAACAGATGCGCCATCCCCCTCGGGAGGTTGCACGCAAAGCAAGCCACGTCGGCCCCGCCCGAACGAACCCAATCTCCCTCCAGGTACGTTCTTCATTACTCAGGGCCCCCACGAGCAAGGCAACGAGCAAGGCACAAGGAGGCACCAGCACATGGCCGCGGAAGCAGAAGCGCAGATCGGCGTCACCGGGCTCGGCGTGATGGGCCGCAACCTGGCCCGCAACTTCGCCCGTCACGGCTACACCGTGGCCCTGCACAACCGGACCGCCTCCCGGGTCACCGACATCATCGAGGAGTTCGGCCACGAGGGCACCTTCGTCGCAACACGAACCCCCGAAGAGTTCGCAGCAGCCCTGCAGCGCCCCAGGCGCCTGCTCATCATGGTCAACGCAGGCGACGCCACCGACGCGGTGATCAACGAGTTCGCCCCCCTGCTCGAGCCGGGCGACATGATCATCGACGGCGGCAACGCCCACTTCCACGACACCCGCCGCCGCGAGGCGGCCCTAAGAAAGCAGAACCTCCACTTCGTCGGCATGGGCGTCTCCGGCGGCGAGGAAGGCGCGCTCAACGGCCCGTCCATCATGCCCGGCGGCTCAGCAGAGTCCTACCAGGCCCTCGGCCCCATGCTCGAAACGATCAGCGCGCACGTCGACGGCACGCCGTGCTGTATGCACGTCGGCCCGGACGGCGCCGGCCACTTCGTCAAGATGGTCCACAACGGCATCGAGTACGCCGACATGCAACTCATCGCGGAGGCCTACGACCTGCTCAGGCACGCCGCCGGTGCCGAGCCCGCTCAGATCGCCGAGACCTTCAGGCAGTGGAACACCGGCCGGCTCAACTCCTACCTCATCGAGATCACCGCCGAGGTCCTAGCCCATACCGACGCAGAAACCCAAAAGCCCTTCGTCGACATCGTCCTCGACCAGGCCGAGCAGAAAGGCACCGGCCGCTGGACCGTGCAAGACGCGCTCGACCTGGGCGTCCCGGTCAGCGGCATCGCCGAAGCGGTCTTCGCCCGCTCCCTATCCGGCCACGCCGACCTGCGCCGCGCCGCCCGCCACCTCCCCGGACCCGGACCCGTGCCTAAGCCGGCCGCCACCCAAGCCGGCGATTTCGCAGCTCAAGTCGAGCAGGCCCTCTACGCCTCCAAGCTGGTCTCCTACGCCCAGGGCTGGAACATGATGGACGTGGGCAGCCGCGAGTACGACTGGCACATCGACCTGGGCGGAACCGCCGTCATCTGGCGCGGCGGCTGCATCATCCGGGCCGTCTTCCTGGACCGCATCCGGGCCGCCTACCAGGCCAACCCGCACCTGCCGACCCTCCTGGCCGACGAGGAATTCGCCAAGGACCTGGCCGCCGCCCAGGATTCCTGGCGCACCGTCGTCGCGACCGCGGCCCGCCTCGGCATCCCCGTCCCCGGCTTCTCCGCCGCCCTGGCCTACTACGACGCCCTGCGCGCCGCACGCCTGCCAGCCGCCCTCGTCCAGGGCCTGCGCGACTACTTCGGCGCGCACACCTACCGCCGCACGGACCGCGACGGCACCTTCCACACCCTCTGGGCTCAGGACCGCGCCGAGATAACCCGCTAAAACCCTTTTTTATCCCGAACGCCGCCTCTGCATCCCCCGCGCCCCACCGGGCCCCCAAACCGGGGACGAGCCTTAACGGCAGCGGCTCAGGCGCGCATTCGAACCAGGTCACCCGCCCGGTGCCGTTCTGGTAGTGGTCCCACATCAGCGAATAGGCTTCCACGAGCCGAAGTCCCCGCCCCGCCTCGGCCAGGTCGTCGTCGCAGCACACAGTGGGCGCGGTCGGCCCGCCGGCGTCCTGCACCTCGACGCGTACGCAGTCGGCGGAGGCCCGCACCGTGACGGTGATCGTCCCGCCGTCCCGGCGCGAGTTGCTGTGGTTGACGCTGTTGGTAACGAGTTCGGACGTCAGCAGGGTGACCCGCTCGGTGCCGGGGTGACCGTGTCCGAGCACCTGCCTCACGAACGCCCGTGCGGCGCTGACCTGCTCCGGTTCACCGCCGATGACCAGGCGGTACCAGGCGTCCAGGTCAGCGATCGAGCCCTCCCGCGGCGCACGATCACTAGCCGCGACGTGGGGGACCGGTCCAGGCATTCGCCGTCCTTCGAGCTGGGCGCCGATACTGACCTAGAAAATGTTCAGCACAGAATCTAGAAACATCCTGAGTATCTATCAGTAACACCGGCCGGCGCAATGGGTTCGGCTGCATTCGGTTGCATTCAGCCGACCTTGCGTCCGACCCCCAGCCAGACCTGCGAGGTGATCACGGCTGCTCCAGGGTCGGGTCGCCAGTGGGCGGCCTGCACCACCCCGGGCTCGACCAGCTCAAGCCCGCCGAGCAGCGCGGCCACCTCATCGTGGCTGCGCAGCGTAACGTTCTCGGCCATGCGGGCGCTGAGCTGCTTGAACGTCTCCGACATCTCGTCGGCATGCACGTCGCTGGCCAGGTGGGAGATCGCGAGGTAGCTGCCGGGGGCCAGCGGCGCCAGGAGCTGGCCGATCAGGCCGACCGGGTCGTCGGCGTCGCTGAAGAAGTGCAGGATGCCGAACAGCGTGACCCCCGCAGGCCGGGAGTAGTCGAGCGTCTTGGCCGCTGCCTTCATGATCGGCTGCGGGTCGTGCAGGTCCCCGTTGATGTAGCTGGTCGCGCCTTCCCGCGTGCCCCGCAGCAGCTGGTGGGCGTGGGCCAGCACGATCGGGTCCTTGTCGACGTACACGATCCGGGCCCCTGGCGCGTCCCGCTGCGCCACCTCGTGGACGTTGTTTTGCTTGGGGATCCCGGTGCCTATGTCAAGGAACTGGGTGATCCCGGCGTCACGCACGAAGAACTGGACCACCCGGCCGAGCGCCGCACGGTGAGCGCGCACGTCGGCCCGAACGCCGTCGATCCCCCCGGGAAACGCCGCGTAGACGCGCTCGGCGACCTCCCGGTCGACCTTGAAGTTAGCCCGGCCGCCGAGCAGGTAGTCATAGACGCGCGCCGCGTGGGCCACGGATGTGTCGATCTCGGCGGGTTCAGCGGTCCCTGCGGGGGTCCCGTTGCTGGTCAAAGCGCTTCCTCCAGCCTCGTCCGTACGGTACGAGATCAACAAACGTTCTCATTATCCGGCCGCTCGAAGCGGACCCGCAACCTGCAAACTGAGTACACGAAGAGCCTTCACCCTAGTATCCTGAACGTGCAGGGTTTCGGACTGTCCGAAGAAAACCGTCGTTCCAGGCTTGTGGACGATTAGTCTGCGTGTACGTCGTCGGATAAGGGGAAACGCGATGAGCGACGACAGGTTCTCTGGCTGGCGCAAGTCCAGCTACAGCGGAGACGGCAACAGCTGCGTGGAGCTAGGCTCCGCCCGCCCGGGCGGCTCCCACTCCTCGCGCGCGGCGATCGGAGTGCGCGACTCCCAGGCGAACGATTGCAGCCCGGTCCTGGAGTTCAGCGCCAGCGCCTGGCAGGAATTCCTGAACCGCCTCAAATTGGGGTAAATCCCACCGAAGCGCGAGCCCTTCGCCGCCAGGAGGCCGAAAACCCTTTGTAGAAAGGGGTTTGAGGCTTGTGGTCAGGGGTGTGCGAATCAATAATTAGGACGTTCACCGATCTGGGACAGCACTCGGTTATGGTCATACGTCGGCCGCGGGAGGACGTGCATGATCAGCCCCTACGTGCGTCGGCTTCGCCTGGCCGGCGAGGTGCGGGCACTACGGGCGCAGGCTCAGCTAACCGCGGACCAGCTGGGCAAGCGGATCGGCCGGTCCCGGGCGGACATCTCGCGGCTTGAGAACGGGCACGCCGTCGACCAGGCCGACATCATCGCGATCCTGGATGCGGTCGGGGTCGACGGCGACCGGTGGACCCAGATCGTCACGATCGCCCGCGAGGCGGGGGAGCGCGGCTGGTGGGAATCCAACAAGGCCATGGGTGACCGGCAGGCGCTGTACGCGAACCTCGAGGCGGGCGCGGCGACCATCTGCGAGTACCAGCAGACCTTCGTGCCCGGGCTGCTCCAGATCCCGGACTTCGTCCGGGCCCGGGTCGACGCCGAGGTTGCGCTCAAGCCCGGCAGCCCCAACGCGGACGGCGTACTGGCCGGGCGGACCGGGCGTCAGCGGATGCTGCGGCGGCCGGGGGGCCCGACCTACGAGGTCATCGTCGACGAGGTGGCGGTTAGCCGGCTGGCGGCGCCGCCCGAGGTCGTCAAGAAGCAGCTCTACCACCTGGCCACCACGGTGAACGGAGAGCCGAAGGTCACCTTGCGGGTGCTGCCGGTGCACGCGCGGATCGAGAGTTACGCCGTTCCGCGGTGCACGTTCTCGCTGTACACCTACCCCGATGCCGGCGACCCCGCCGTCGTGGCGGTCGATACCGTGACCTCCGACCTGATCCTCATCGAGCCGGCCGACGTCCACCCCTACGAGCACCTCTACCAGCGGCTGCGGGATGCGGCGCTCCCGCCCGACGAAAGCCTGGACCTGCTCACGAGACTGGCCGGCGACCTCCCCGACGAGTAGCCGCACGGTGTCCTCAGGCCCGCTCAGGCACCTGGCGGCCAGAACTTGACACGGCGAGAGCCGGTCGGGAACTGTGTCAACGACCACCAGAACCACAAAGAGCGGCGGAGTGCACATGAGTACCGGGACCGGCGTCCCGCCGAACGCGGCCCCGTCCCGGCACCTCGTGTGCCGGGCCGCCGAGGCCCGCTTCCTCGGCCCGCCCGGCTGGGCGCCCGCGGCCGCAGGCTTCCGGCGCTGGTCGGCCGTTGATGACCAGGTCGGCATCCCGGTCGGGGCGGTGCACACGGGGTTCGGGATCTGTGAACTGGAGCCGGGCGGGGAGTTGCCCGGGCACGTGCACGCCTTCGAGCAGAGCTTCTTCGTGCTCGAAGGCGAGGTCGTGCTCACCACCCCCGAAGGCGCGTACCTGATCCTGGCGGGCGCGACCGACGCGACCTTCGACGGGGAGCCCTACCGGCTGGAGCCTGGCGACATCGCCTGGGCGGGCGTGGGGTGCGTGCACTCGTTCCGCAACGCGGGCCGCGGGCCGGTTCGCTGGCTGGAGACACAGGCGCCGCAGCCGCCCGCGCGCTATTCGTACCGGTTCGCCGGGGACTGGGACTATCTACGCGGGATGGTGGGCCAATGAGCAGCGTCCTGATCGTCGGCGGCACCTCGGGCCTCGGCCTCGAGATCGCCAGGTACTTCGCCGAGGCCGGCGATCGCGTCACGCTGACCGGCCGGGATGCCGACCGGGCGGCCGCCGTGGCCGGCGAGGTCGGCGGCGACACGACCGGCATCGCGCTCCACCTGGCCGAGCCGCACGGCATCGCCGCCGCGCTGGCCGGGATCGACGTCGTGGACAGACTCGTCCTGGCGGCCATCGACCGCGACGTCAACACCAGGATCGCCGACTACGACATCGACCTGGCGCAGCGGCTGGTGACCCTCAAGCTGGTGGGCTATCCCGAAGTCGTCCACGCGCTGAGGCCCAAGATGTCACCCGACGCGGCGATCGTCATGTTCGGCGGCCTGGCCATGCTGCGCCCGTACCCCGGCTCCAACACGGTGTCGACGGTCAACGGCGGGGTGATCGGGCTGATGAACACGCTGATCGTGGAGCTGGCCCCCATCCGGGTCAACGTGATCCATCCCGGCATCGTCGGCGACAGCCCGTACTGGCGGGACCGTGACCTCAGTCCCGTGATCGCGCGGACGCCCTGCGGCCGGCTAGCCCAGATGGCCGACATCGTCGACGCGGTGGCGTTCCTGCTCCGCAACCCCGCCGTCAACGGCGTCAGCCTCAACGTCGACGGCGGCACGCTGCTCGGCTGATCGACCCCCGTCATTCCGCAGCGGGCCGGTCCGGCCTACCGGCTACACTCACCACGAACGGGCTGTAGCGCAGTTTGGCGAGCGCGCGTGCTTTGGGTGCTCCGGGGCGATCTGTCAAATCCGTTTTGGGGCTGGCGCGCTGACGCGGGCGTTCGATGCGCGCGCGTGCGGGATCCTAACGGCGCGTTAGGTTCCTGGTTAGAAACGCCGGGATGC
>JBOHCK010000139.1:7728-15188 GCA_050698755.1 Streptosporangiaceae bacterium
AAGCGGCACAATCGTCTCGCCCGGATACTCGCGAACGCACTTGACGCCTCAGCCGGGCCGGACTGGAACGCTGACACCGACTTCGATGTCCGGCTCCAGGACGTCCCGCTTAATAACCGCCGTCCGGATGTCGTGGTGTACCGGGCCGACACCATCGATGTGACGCCTACTCGCCCCGAGCACGTACTACTGGTGGCGGAGATCGTCTCACCGGGCTCGGAGACCACCGACCGGATCGTCAAGCGCGATCAGTACGCACGCGCGGGCATCTCCTGCTACTGGCGCGTCGAGTTGATCGCGACAGGCGTCCCGGTGGTGTACACCTATGTGCTCGACTCTGCGAGCGGGCAGTACCGGGACTGCGAGGTGTTCACCGGGATGGTCAAGGCCGCCGTGCCCTTCCCCGTCGAGATCGACCTGTCGGACTTCGGGTGACGGTCAGAGCCACCGTAGCAGGATGCGATGACGTGGAGCCCCGCATGGGCTACGCGTTTCTTGCGCAACAGGAACAGTCACCGCTTAACCTTAACCTCGCGAAGCTGGTCCCAGCGCAGATCGAGTGATATACGCCGATTTTGTATCTCTGAGATCTGTGTCAAGCTCACGGGTCAGCGAGTTTCGGATCATCCATTTAGGTATCGCTCGCGCCAGCTGCCGGTTGCCCGGCCGGTTTTTGAGCGGATCGTGTCCGTAACGAGCGCCTCTACTGACCAGTGAGGGGCGATGCGCGGTTCGGCGAACCCTGGACGCGGCCATCCCCGGCGTGGTCGTTCTCACGGGGTGCGTGCAGGAGTGCCGATCCCAGGGCGGTCCGGCGGTAGCGGACCTCGTGGCCATGCCGGGCGGCGCAGACGAGACCTGCATCGCGGAGGGCGAGCAGGTGACCTGAGACGCCGGCGGGGCTGAGTTCCGTCACCGCGGCAAGCGCGGTCGTTGAAATGGGCTGGTCCATGGCGGTGAGGACCTGGGCGCGTGTGCGGCCGAGCAGCCGGCCGAGCGCGCCGGGCGGCGATGCGGGCGCCTGCCAGAGCCCTGCGATGCCGGTGGCGGGGTAGATGATCGTCGGCAGCCACGGATCCTCGACGATCGCGGCGATGTGCGGCCATAGGTAGGCGCTCGGCATGAGGAGGAATCCGCGCCCGCCGACCTGGACGGTGCGATCGCTGTGGTCGGCGAGCCACAGGCCGGGCGCGCTCCAGCGGAGCTTGGGGTGGAGCTCATCGAGAACGCGCCGCAGACCGTGCCGTGTTAGCGCCCGGGAGCGTTCCTCGACGTCACGGTCGAGCGGCGCCCGGATACGCATCCAGTACGGCGCCACCAGGCTGGCCCAGGCATCCTGAAGCCGGGCGGCGAGCAGGTCTCGCGCGCGCTCCGGGTCGCAGAGCAAGCCAGTGAGCAGCCGGCGATATAGCTCGTCGTCCACGGTGCTGCGGCACCGCTCAAGCTCGCGTGCCACCTGCGCCGGGTCAGTCGCGCGGATCTCGGCCAGCTGGCCCTGAAGGCTTGGGCTGGAGGTCCGCGGCGGCGGGGTCAGGAAGTCCGGCACATAACCGTGGCGCGGCAGCGCGGCCAGCAGCGGCGCCAGGTCGAGCCCGGCCGCACGCGCCCGGACAAGCACCAACCAGGACTGGTGGTAGATGCGCCCGCGCTCATCGGCGAGCGCTTGCACCGCCGCCTGCGTCTCCCACACCGGCGAGACCGCAAAGCGGACGTTCAGCAGATCATCGGAGGTCCGCAGCGCAAACACGGTCATCAAGACTCAAGATACGCCCAGGCGCGAATCAATTGCAGTCGGCGTCATGCCGCTGCCTACTGGAAGTCATGCCAGGTGCAAGCGAGCAGACCCAGCCAGTGAAGATCGTCAACGCCAACTGGGCAGCCGGGCCGGACGGCGATCACGGCCGGTTTGAGATCATGATCGTGACCGAGGATGACCAGCGCCATGTGGCCGCCCCCAGTCCCGCAGCGATGACCGCCCTGATCGCCTTGACCCAGGCAGGCACCGTCCTGCTCTGGGACCCTGCCGACCGCACGCTGATCGCCGCCAACGTCGTCGGCACGATGCCCTGGACCGAACGCGCCCAGCCCAGCCCTGCCGCATCGTGAGTGCAGAACATGCGGTTCTGGCTGGCAACCTGCCCGTATCCGGCCAGTGAAGAACCCGTACCGAACGGCGGCTACGCGCGCCGATTCGGGTTGCAGGCCTGATCGGGTTGGAGGCCTGCGCCAGGGCATCGCGGTTGCTGAAGTCACCGGGCGGCCGTGGCGAGCCACCGCTCGACGCTGCGCACATAGGCCGGGACTAGCTGTGCCTCGGTCCGGTACCTCAGCACCAGCGCCGCCGCACCGGCGCGGTCGTGCCCGCGCAGCCGCAGCACCGCGTAGGCGAGCATGGCCGCGCGGCGCCTGCCCGCGGTGCAGTGGATGAGCACTCCCGCCTGCGGCTGATCCTCCAGCACCCGCGCGGCGAAGCAAGCCGCCGCCGCCCACACCGCGGGCCTCTGCCGCAGGCCGTGATCCTGCATTGGCGCGTGCGCGACCCGCCCGGGCCCGAAGGCCGCCCGCTCGGCCGCCAGATCCCCGGACCACCGCACCTGCGCCCGCGGCCGGCAGTTGACGACGTGCGTCACGCCCTGCTCAGCCAGGGATGCCACCGTCTGGACCAACGGCACGCCGCTGATCGCGATGCGCTCGGCCCCGATCCAGCTCAGCCTCGGACTGGCGGCATCCGGCCCGGGCACTCCGCGCGGCCGACGTGCCCTCACACTCCGCAGCACATCCATGCCAGCCTCCGGTATCACCGTAATACAGGCCTGCTGACCCGTCCCGGCACCGCGGCCAGGACACGTACCACTGGCCCGCCCGCAGTCACACAGCGTGAGAGGATTCCCGGAGCCCGTAACTCGCGATCGTCGGGCAGGGCGCGAGCGCGCCGGTCGGACCGGGTGCCGTCAAGGGCGCAGGATGGAACGATCGGTGCTGGCGCGTGACAGGCCGTCATCCCGGTCGTCTCCGTCCGGAGACGAAGTCCGGCGACGCTCGAACGATCGGGCGGTCAGGCCCTGCGCCGGGATCGTGTCTGGTGCTTCACCGCGGCGAGGATGCCCTCGGCTCCCCGAGACAAGGAGCATGTAGGTGTCAGGAAGGGTCGAAGGCAAGGTTGCCTTCATCACCGGCGCGGGGCGGGGTCAGGGGCGCAGCCATGCGATCCGCCTGGCCGAGGAAGGCGCCGACATCATTGCCGTCGACGTCCTTGAGGACTATCCGACGGTCCGCTATGCGATGTCCAGCCGGGCCGAACTCGACCAGACCGTCTGCGCGGTCGAGGCGCTCGGCCGTAGGATCGTGGCGGCCAAAGCCGACGTACGCGACGCCGCGACGCTCCGGGCGGCCCTCGACGCCGGCGTGGCAGAGCTGGGCCGGCTGGACATCGTCTGCGCCAACGCCGGGATCTACACCGTGCAGCCGTGGGACCAGGTCACCCCGCAGGTGTGGCAGGACACCATCGACACGAACCTGACCGGGGTCTGGAACACCATGGTCGTGGCGGTCCCTCACCTCATCGCCGCCGGCGGCGGGTCGATCATCGCCACCAGCTCCACGGCCGGCCTCAAGGGCATGCCGTTCCTTGCCCCTTACGTTGCGGCTAAGCACGCCGTGGTCGGCATCTGCCGGTCGCTGGCCAACGAGCTCGCCGGCCATCACATCCGGGTCAACACGGTGCACCCAGCCGGTGTCGATACCCCCATGGTCGCCGGCCTGGAGACCCTCGAGCCGTTCGTCAGCCGAAGCCCCGAACTGGGCGCCATCTTCACCAACGCCCTGCCCGTCGAGGCGCTCGACCCGCGCGACGTCAGCAACGCGGTGCTGTGGCTCGCCTCTGAGGAGGCACGCTACGTCACCGGCGCTGCCCTGACGGTAGACGCCGGTAACACCATCCGCTGACCATCCTTTCTCCGCTGTGTCCCCGGTGCAGCCGCAGGTACCCGGTGCGGGGGAGGCATGCAGATCGATCGACCTGCGCCCCCAGGTTCACCGTCATGCGACCGAAGCGCCAGCGCATTGGGCGGTTCAAGCGAGTTCGCTGCCACCGGCTCCGTGACGGTTGGTGACCTCGGCGCCTGAGGCACCTATCGTTGGCCGGTGACCGCGACCAGGCGGAAATGACCGTTGCCGGGAGACCCGGACGTGAGTTCCGCGCCGCGGTCCGACGCCGCGGATCGTTCCCGGACGCCGACTCGGCTATGAAGGTCCTCTTCTTGGACCATCTGCCAGCGCGGGAAGAACCGCCCGAACCCGGCCGGAAGGATCAGCAACTGCACTACCATCTTCAACGAGCTCACCTGGACTGCCTACGGCGACCGGTTGGGCACTGACTGGGCCAGGCGATGAAGAACAACACAGTGGGGAAGACAAACCCCACGCCTGTCCTTCACGGGGCTCGGGGGGCTCGGGGTTCTCTTTGCCCACGCTTCAGGAGCGGACGATGGATGACGAGATTCAGCTGATCAGTGACGGCGATGGCCTGGCGGTCATCGGGGATCCGGCGGCTGTCGAACGCTTCCTCGTCTGTGAGGGGCTGTCGTCGAAGGATCTGGGATTGCCCCGGCTCGGAGCTGTCCTCAGTACCGGGGCTGCAGCCGCACAGGCCGGTTCCGAGATTGCGGCCAGCTCGGGTCGCTGGGTGAAGCTGACTAAGGAGTCCGCTCAGCTTGCCGACAGGTTCGGGCTCAGGAAGAGCTCGAAGACGGGTCTCAGCACAGGTGTGCTGAAGGGGAACAGCGGCCAGGTCAAGGGATTCGTCGAATTCGTCGGGCCTGGATCGTTTCTGACCAACCCGGCGTTTCTGGCTGGTGCCGCGGGGATCATGGCGCAGGTTGCGATGCAACAGACCATGGACGAGATCATCGATTATCTCGCCACGATCGACGAGAAACTCGATGACGTGCTCCGCGCCCAGGAGGACGCTGTGTGGGCGGACATGATCGGAGTGGGCTTCGACATCGACGAGGCCATGACCATCCGAGAGCACTCGGGCCGGGTCGGCGAGGTCACGTGGTCGAAGGTGCAGGCCACGTCGGCGACGATCGCGCGGACCCAGGCGTACGCGGTGCGGCAGCTCGACGCGCTCGCGGAGAAGATGGGGCGCACGACCAAGGTCGGTGATCTCGCCAAGATGGCGAAGGAAGCCGAGTCCAAGGTTCAGGGTTGGCTCGTTGTCCTGGCTCGCTGCTTCCAACTGCAGGACGCGATCGCCGTACTCGAACTCGACCGGGTGCTGGACGCGGCTCCGGACGATCTGGACGCGCATCGCCTCGGACTGAAGGCTTCCCGGCAGAAGCGGCTGGACACCATCTCGCGGAGCACCGGGTACCTGATGGCCCGCATGGATGCGGCTGCGGGCACGGCCAATACGAAGGTACTGCTGCACCCGGCGACGTCTGCGGCTGTAGTGCAGTCGAGTGAACATGCCGCGAGTGCCGTCGCTGACTTCCACGGCCGGCTCGGGATCGAGTCCGGCCGGCAGTCGCTGGAGGCAAAGCGATGGGTGGACGCGGCCTCGGAGGTCAGGGACAAGGTGCTCGAGACAGGAGCAGAGCGCGTCGATGTTTCCAGGCGTCTGGGTAACGAGGCCCTTGACCGGGCCAGATCGGTGCAGGGCAGGCTCTCCAGCGGGATCGCCGAGCGAGCGCTCCGCCGACGCGGCGGGCAGGACGAGGAACGCGACGAGCAAGGCTGAGTGAGCCATCGACCCGGCGAACCAAACAGACGCAGTGGCTGACCTGCGTCAGATTCAGTGAGACAGACAGCCGCCTGGTATTTCACTGAATCTGACGCACCCCAGGCCAGACTCGCACCGGGCCGAGACGCCTGTCACAGGACACCGCTATGTACGCGGCAACCAGCCCAAGGTCATGGCCCTGCCCAGGTATAGATCGGCGGGAGTGTGTGGCGCCGAGATCACACTGAGTAAGCAGAACAGCGACCCGCTGTGTTTCCTATCGATTCGGCGCGGGATGCGTTCCCGCCGGGCAGGTAAGTCGCGCCGTTCCGATTTTCCCGTTGTGTGCCTGGCTCGGAGGCGCGCGTCGGTCTGTGGTCCAGGACCGGAGCTTGTCCGGGGTTGCGGGCTGCCCAGGTTTGCGTGGACCGGGTTCCCGGCCGTCGGCTGAAGCGCTGGCGACCGCGCTGCGGGAGGGCAGATCAAGTGGGTGTCAGCATGCCTTAGCGGCGTTTGGTGAAGTCGTCGGCGCTTCAGGTTTCGGTGCCGACGCCATGGTGGACGAAGAACAGGCCGCCTGGATCGTATCGGTTCTTCACCTGCATGAGGCGGGCGTAGTGCTCGCCCCAGAACGCTGTCTGCCAGTCGGCTTGGAAGTAGTCGGTTTCGTTGAAGTAGGAGGCGGGCTGCTCGCGGAGGGCTTTGACCGGCGCCATGGCGGCGGTCACGGCCGCCGCCATGCTGCTGTCCCTGCGCGGCATCCGGTTCGTGGCCGAGGATGCCGGGATAGACCGCCTGCTGGCCGGCAGCGGCGATCACCAGCGCGAAGGCGTCCAGGACCGCCGGGTTCATCGCGGTGTCCGCGGTCCAGCCCACGGCGTCCGCGGCTCCCCCGGCCAGGCCCTTGTTGCAGTGCAGCGCTATCTGCGCGAACTGGCTGGCTTGCACGAGCGCATCGGCCAGGGCAGGCTGGTGTTCCGGGTCGAGAAGCTGCTGCGACAGCCAGGTCGACTGGTAGGCGGACCAGAACGCCGCCACCTCACCGGCGTTGCCCGCATTGTAGTAATAGTCCTTCGGCACCCCCGGGAGAGGGTCGCGCACGATGACTTCGGGGGCGTACCGCTCGAAGAAAGCCGCATTCCAGTAGTCCTGTGCCGGGATCGCTCCCAATAGCCGGCCGGTGAGCGTGTAGTCGGCCGGGCGGGCCCTGACCCAGTCGAAGAACGGCGCCCAGGTCTGCTCGGCCTGGGCCTGAGTGAGCCCCTGGAACGCCATGCCGATGGCGATCTGGTTCCCTTGCCCGAAATGGATCTGCTCTCCCCAGTGCGAGTTGAACAGGCTCTGCCGGTAGAACGAGATCATCTGCTCGACCAGCACCTGGTAGGCGGCGTCCGATGAGGCGCTGATCGTCGCTTCCGCCGCGCCGAAGTATTCCGGCAGCTCATGGGTGCGCAGCGTGAACCGGGTGACGACGCCGAAGGTCCCGCCCCCGCCGCCCTTCAGCGCCCAGAACAGGTCTGGGTCCTGGAACGCGTTGACGACGCGCACGGCCCCGTCCGCGGTGACGACCTCCGCCTCCAGCAGGTTCGCCGCGGCGCTGCCGAACCCCTTGGTGTCACGCGCCGTTGAGGGTGGCTGTGGGGCGGGTGCGTGGTGCCGTTGACGGTGCCGATCTGGTGTAGTCCGGCGGGTTCGCGATGCGCGGGGTGGTGGGCGGCGTCACTGTGGCCATGTAGGT
>JBOHCK010000140.1:0-15003 GCA_050698755.1 Streptosporangiaceae bacterium
ACCTACATGGCCACAGTGACGCCGCCCACCACCCCGCGCATCGCGAACCCGCCGGACTACACCAGATCGGCACCGTCAACGGCACCACGCACCCGCCCCACAGCCACCCTCAACGGCGCGTGACAGCTGTCGGCTGCGCCGGTATGCACCGGGGATTCGGCGTACAGGTACAGCAGGTAGTGCGTCACGCCCACGCTCCCATCAGCACCACGCCGAACCCGGCGGTGCGCAGTAGATCCTCCTCGGGCCGCCCGTAGGCGCGACCGTGCCACCTCCGCGCCCACTCGGCGCCCGCGCCGGCGTCGCGGAACTCCAGTAGGTACACCGCACCCGCAGGAACTGCCCACCGGAGCGCCCGGCTCCTGGCCCATTCCCGGCCTGGTTTGACAGTCGCCGAGGGCTCCGGGTCCCCCGTCGCCGCGGCGACCAGCTCGGCACCATCAGGAACAGGAAGCCGCCAGCTGTCCGGCCAGATCGCCGGGGTCGCCAGGTAGACCAGAACCTGCTTCCCGATCTCCGCAGGCACGTCCGGCCAGCTCATAACCGCTGCGCTGACGTCGGCCAGGCGCCCTCTTCCGCCGAACGGGACGTGGCTCGACAGCCGGGCAGCCCATTCCTCCCCGGTGGTGATCTCGGCCAGGAAGGCCCAGTTTTCCTCAAGGCGCAGGTGCGTCGTCTGGTAGAGGAAACCGGTCCGGGCGCTGCGGTCGTCACGGGCGAGCCCGACGCGTGGTTCGCGGCAGAGCGGTTGGGCCACTCTCAGCTCGGACTTCACGGTGCCATTCGAGGCCGGGAGCCTCCGGGCCAGGTAATCAGCCAGCACCGAGCCGGGGATCCACCCGTCGAGCGCCTTGAAGGCGTCCAGGCGCGCAGGCGGCGTCAGCCAGCGCTGGACTCCGCCGTCTGCAGGCCCGCCCAGGTCGGTCTGCCCGGCGAGTTCGGCGAGTTCAAGCCGGAACACCCGGTGCGCCGCGTCGGTGGTCACGACCAGGTCGGCGGGCGCCGGGAAGTAGGGTTCCCAGCCCCGCGCACCCTCCCGGGCCAGCACCGGCCCGCGCACCTCGGCCGGATTATTTTTGCCGAACGCTTCGCCCACCGCGCCTGCGATCGTGGTCGGGCCGGGCCGGACGGTCTCCGCCAGCGCGTCAGCGGCAGCGTTGAAGGAGCGCCCGTCGCGGACGAAGACCGTGTCCCGTGGCCGGAACGCCAGCCAGGATGTGCGGCTCACCGGGCCTCCTGGCGGAGGAACACGCCGACCCGGGCGGCGAGTTCCGGGCCCGGCGATTCGCCGGCGTGCTCGTTCCGGCCCAGCCAGTCCAGGGCGGCGGCAACCCGATCGATCGTCTCGCGGTGCCCGCTGGCGTCCGTTCCGGCGTGCCGCCGGACCAGCCGAGCCAATTCCGCGGTATACAGCGGCCGGTGCAGGCGCTGAGAGACCTCCGCCAGGGCAGCCAGCTCACCCGCGTCATGCTCGAGGTCGGCTACCAGCCGCGGCGAGAGCTTAGGCTCTCGCTCGCGCGCGAACAACCCGAACAGCACCGCGCTGCTGGCGCCGTCCTGGCCGGTCCAGGGCTGGATAGATTGCGCGCCCACCCCCGAGCGCCGCAGGTAGCCTACGGCGAGCGCGTGCTTTCCGCGCACCCTCAGCTTGGCGTCCTTCAGCAGGTCACTGGCCGCGCGCATGGCCTGCTGGATGCTCGCGTGGTAGTGAAAGAAGAGCACCGCCGTGCTAGCGTGCGGCAGCGACCGCGGGATCTCGTCATGGCACGACTGCGCTGCGTCGATCGCGGTCGAGGCCGGGCAGAAGGCCAGCAGGTCATCACCGCCGGCGTAAACGGGTACCGCCAGCAGCTTCTCGGCCTTCAGCGCGTCGGTCTGCGCTTCGGCCAGGAGCAGCAGTTCCCGGGAGACGCGCGCATGTTCGTTCGGCATGATGGGGATTTTCTGGCCGGAAGCAGAGGCGGACCCGCCGCCGAGGAACCGGCCCATGCTGTCGAGATCCTGGACGACTACCGCCAGGTAGCTGGCCAGCGGCGGCGCCTGGCGGCCGGGCTGCTCCATCAGTTCCCCGAGCCGGCGGGCAGCGCGGTACCCGTCGCGGACGGCCTGCTCGATGTCACGGACCTTTGGCCGCACGTCGTGCGCGGGGCCGGTGGCGGCCTCGCGGACCAGCGTCTCCGGACGCCAGCGTTCCGCGTACACCCATGGGCCGCCGGACCGGGCGAGCCACGCCCCGGGCCCGCCGTCCGGGACCAGCGGCTCAAGGCCGGGCAGCGGCGTCTCCCGGCCCGACGTTCCTAGGGCGCGCTCGACGGCCTGGCGGGCGCCATCCAGAGCTCGGACCGCAGCCGCGACCTCCGGGTCAGTGAGGTGCCGCAGGACGCCACGGCGGTAGGGGGCGGATGCGATCGAGGCCGTAGAGGGAAATCCGCTGACTTCATTCACGTGGCGCCAGCGGCGCTTGACCCAGCCGACCGCACTCAGCGGAGTGCGCTGCTCGTAAGGCGGAACGTCCGGCGGCGCCTTGCGTTCGGCGGGCCACCGCGGCGCCAGCGAACACAGATCGCGTTGCCGCCAGTCCTCTTCGGGAACGGCCGTGAAATCCCCGATGCGGCGCCGGGCCGCGAGCAGCCGCTGCGCTAGTTGCCACTGCGCCTCATATCCGCTCGGAAGTTCGGGTACGCAGACCCATTGGATGCGCGGGAATGCCGGGGTCTGAGGCGGGGGATCCCCTTCAGCCAGTCGCATGACCTGCCGCAGCCAGCTTCGCCAGGCGTCGTGCGCGGCCTCGCTGGCCCGCCGGGCCGCTGCAACACCGGCTTCGGCTGGCAGCAGCGCCACTATCCGGTTTGGCAGGCCCCGTCCGCTGTCCTCGGCAGGCAAGACCATGTTCGGGGTAGCTGCTCCCGGCGATGGATCGTCGCGCACCGGGAGAACAAGCGTCCCGCCGGGTTCGGCTTCAAGCGTTTCGACGACACGTCCCGCGAGAGCCGCGTAGATGCCGCTGGCCGCCGAGACGTCGGAGGTAGATCGCGCCTCAGCGATGAACCGCTGTACCCCGGGCAGCGCGACTATCACGAGGTCGCCACTTATCCCCCGGCCGCCCAATCCGCCCTCCCGACGCCCGGGCAATACCTTAGGCGCCGTCGGGCCGCATGTCTCCGGTTGCCCGAAAATGTGTCCTCAGCGACACCCTTTCGTCACTAGTTGCGATCCTCGCCGCGCAGGTTCAGGACGGGTGACGGCCATGCCCAGGTCTGGTCCCAGCCGTCCATGGTGGCTTCCGGCCGATAGGCCCGACAAGGACGCATGACGCGCACCCCGGCAGGAGTGGATCCCGTGAGTCTTCTCTGGTCCTCCATGTACGGCATCGTCTTATGCCCTCGATATCGGGCGGGGCTTTGGGACGTCTACGTGTGCATGTTCGTCGGGCTCGCCTCGATCGGGTTTCTATGCCCTCGATATCGGGCGGGGCTTTGGGACGGACGGATGCGTTCGGAAGGTGCCCGTGAGCTGCGGCTTTGCGGGGGATTGCGCCAACCGGTTCGCGGGCGCGGCGTGGATTGCGGCAAATCGGACATTGCTGGGGAGGCGGGGCGCTGACCTGGGGGTACTTCCGCGCCAACCAGGGGGCCCAGAGGGGTTCCTGACGGGGTGCTGTACCGAGTCATGTGACGATCCGGAAGTCTTGACGTTCTTCGATCGTGCGTGGGTGGTTCAGGACAGGTAGCGGCCGAACCAGGTCCAGATCCGCGCCCAGCCGTCCATGGCCGCCTCGGGGCGGTAGGCGGTGCGGTTCACCGAGAAGAACGCGTGACCGGCGCCCTCGTAGGAGTGGAACTCGTGGGTCTTGCCCTGGTCCTTCAGCTCCTGCTCCAGCTCGGCGACCTGGTCCGGTGAGGGGTACTGGTCGTCCGCGCCGAACAGGCCGAGCAGCGGGCAGGTCAGGTCCTTGATGAGGTGCTTGATGGGCCCGACCTTCAGCGGCATGCCCTCCGGCGGGGTGCCCACGACGAACGCGCCGTAGCAGTCGACCGCGGCGTCGAGCGGCAGGCTGCACGCGGCCAGGACCGACTGGCGCCCGCCCGAGCAGTACCCGATCACGCCGACCTTGCCGTTGGACGAGGACAGCCCGCGCAGGTGGGCCGCGGCCCCGGCCACGTCACCGAGCAGGCGGGCATCCGGGACGCCGCCCTGGGCGCGGGCGGCCGCGGCGGCGTCGTCCGGGCTGGCCCCCGGCGCGTCGCGGTGGTACAGGTTCGGCATGAGCGCGTTGTAGCCGTGCACCGCGAAGTTGCGCGCGATCTCCTTGGTCGGCTCGTCGTAGCCGGGCATGTGGTGGATCACCACCACGCCGCCGGACGGTCCCTGGCGCATCGGCCGGGCCAGGTAAGCCTCGATCTCGTCGCCGCCGTCACCGCTGATCGTGACGGTCTCGGCCAGCATCGCGTCGTACATCAGGTTCCCTCCGAGTCCGTTGGGGCGCTCAGATCCTACAACCGTGGCCTGGGGGCGGCCGGGCGGCGGGGGCGGGGGCGGGGGCGGGGCGGGGCGGGGAGCTGGCGATGGCCGACGGGTCAGCGGGGCAACCGGACCAGGGTCAGGAAGAAGTCGTCGATCTGCCGGATCGCGTCGATGAAGTGCTCGAAGTCGACCGGCTTGGTGACGAACGCGTTCGCGTGCAGCGCGTAGCTGCGCAAGATGTCCTCCTCGGCCCGCGAGGTGGTCAGCATCACGACGGGGATGACGAGCAGGTCCGCGTCCTGCTTCAGCTCGGCGAGCACCTCCAGGCCGTTGCGCCGCGGCAGGTTGACGTCGAGCAGGATCAGCCCGGGGCGGGGCGCGCCCGCGTAGGGGCCGGCCTGGCGGAGGAACTGCAGCGCCTGGTCGCCGTCCGTCACGACGGTCAGCCGGTTGCGGATCCTGTAGTACTCGAAGGCCTCCCTGATGATGAGCGCGTCCCCCTCGTCGTCCTCCACGAGCAGCACGTTGATCGCGTTGAGGTCGTCGAGGTCAGGCATCGGTGTCCTTACGCTCGGGAAGCATCGCCACGAACGGTCCGGGGGGCAGCTCCTCGTCCGTCTCGGCCGGCGTGAGCAGGGTGAAGCAGAACCTGGTCCCCTCGGCGACCGTCGTATCCAGCCAGATCCGGCCGCCGAAGTTCTCGATGATCTTCCGGCACATGGCCAGGCCGATCCCGGTGCCCGCGTAGCTGCGGTCGTTGAGGCGCTGGAAGAGCACGAAGATGCGCTCCGCGTACTGAGGGTCGACTCCCATGCCGTAGTCGGTGAACGAGAACAGCCAGAACTGCTCCTGCCGGCGGGCGGTGACGACGATGCGCGGGTGCCCCTCGCCCGCGAACTTCAGCGCGTTGCTGAGCAGGTTCTGGAACACCGCGGTGAGCAGCGACATCTCCGCCAGGACCAGCGGCAGGTGCCCGGCCTCGATCGTCGCGCCCGACTTCTCCAGTTCGTCCGCCAGGTTGGCCCGGGCGTGGGTCAACGCGCTGTCGCTGGAGACCAGCATGGGCTCGGGCGCGGCCTGCCCGACCCGGCTGAAGGCCAGCAGGTCGTTGATCAGCGCCTGCATGCGCTGGGCGCCGTCCACGGCGAAGTCGATGTACTGGTTGGCCCGCGCGTCGAGTTGCGCCGCGTACCGGCGCTGGAGGAGCTGGCAGAAGCTGGCCACCTTCCTGAGCGGCTCCTGCAGGTCGTGCGAGGCGAGGTAGGCGAACTGCTCGAGCTCGTAGTTCGACCGCCGCAGGTCCTCGGCGCTGGCCTGCAGCTTGGTCTGCTCGTCCCGGACCACCAGCAGGTCGCGCCTGATGTCCTGCCGCACATGGCGCAGCCGGACGCCGAGCACCACCACGACGACGAGCAGGACGCCTGCCAGGCCGCCCAGCACCGCGGTGAGTATCCCGCTCATGGCTCACCCGGCAGCGCGCAGCCCAGCGCGAGGATGGCCAGGTCATCGTCCAGGTCCCCGCCGTTGAGCTGGCGCACCTGCTCGACCAGCCGGTCCAGCAGCTCATCGTCGTCCGGGTGGCCGGAACTTGGGTCCTGGTCGTCGACGGCCCTGGCGATCAGGTCGATCAGGCCCTCGCTGCCGAGCCGCTCGGACCCGTGGCCGATCCGGCCCTCGATCAGTCCGTCGGTGTAGAGCAGGACGGACCAGGCCTCGCCCAGCTTGACCTGGGTGCCCGGCCAGTCCTCGGCCTCGCCGCCGAGGCCGGGCGGCGGGAGCGAGGGGGCCTCGAGTTCCTGGACCCCGGTGCGGGTGACCAGCAGCGGCGGTAGGTGGCCGGCCAGCCTGACCCACCCGGAAGTGCGGCCGGGCTCGACCGAGAGCATGCAGAGCGTGGCGAACATCGTGTCGTCCTGCCGCTCGTGCTCGAGCACCTGCTGGACGATGGACAGGATCTCCCCCGCCGGCAGTCCCGCCAGGACCAGCGCCCGCCAGGCCACGCGCAGGCAGACGCCGAGCGCCGCCTCGGTCGGCCCGTGCCCGCAGACGTCGCCGATCAGCGCGTGCACCCAGCCGTCGGCGGACTCGACCACGTCGTAGAAGTCGCCGCCGAGCAGGCGTTGCTGCCCGCCGGGCAGGCAGCGGGCCGTTACCGCCAGCCGCGGATCGGTCAGCAGCGGCGTGGGCAGCAGGCCCCGCTCGAGCCTGGTGTTCTCCTCCGCGTGGATCCGCGCCGCCTGGAGCTGGCGCTGCGCCTCCTCCGCGTGCCGGCGCTCGATGGCGTACCGGATCACCCGGTACAGCATGTCCCCGGCGACTTCGCCCTTGACCAGGTAGTCCTGGGCCCCCGCCCGGACCGCCTGCCGGCCGAGGTGCTCGTCGGCTATCCCGGTGAGCACGACGATGGCCGCCTCGGGCTCCCGGGCCAGCAGCCGGCCCAGACCGTACAGGCCCGCCGAGTCGGGCAGGCCGAGATCCAGGAGCACGCAGGCCGCGCCGGACACCAGGAGCTCGGCCTCGGCGAGCGACCGGGCGCGCTGCAGGGCGACGGCGGCACCCGCCTCGTCCAGCAGCTCGCTGGTCAGCAGGGCATCGCCGTCGTCGTCTTCGACGAGCAGGACCCGCACCTGTTCGTTGCCCGTCATCGATAGCCGCTCCGTCCAGCCCAGCGTGGGGTGCCATCGGAACCTACGCGAGGGTAACTACTGTACGCGCGTCGGATACCCATAATCCGCCACAGTAGGCCTGCGTGGGACGCGGAGTGAACATTCAATGAAGAAGCGCCGGGCGGTATTGCCGCCCTGCTCACGGCGCAACTTGAATGGTGATTGCGGCCATGGTGCCCATGTCGTCCGTACGGAGTTCTTCCCGCCCGGAGTGCTGCCTGGCGGCTCTTCCTGCGGCCACAGAACTCGGTCTGACCCACTAAGACGTGATTGTCTGGAGGAGATCGATGGGCACCGCAATAGGTGTTACTTCAACAGTCAGGCTGTCGCCCGGGTGGAATACCTTTTACTACTGGGGCGTCTGGGCCATCTGCATCATCGGGATCGGGATCGTCCTGTGGGCGGCGCTTAAATCGAAGCGCTGGGCCCGGTGGACCACTCAGGACATCCTGATCGTCGCGGCGCTCGGGGTCCTGCTCGAGGTCTACGACAACATCATCGGCGACCAGTTCATCTCGCCGCTGATCAACCCCATCCCCGGGGCCGACTTCTCGCAGATCCACGATCTGCCTTACATGTTCCTGCTCATCGTCGGCGTCGCGCTCGTGCGCAAACCGGGCTGCGTCACGGCCATGGTCTTCGTCAACTACCTGCTGGCCCAGCTGCTGTTCGGCAGCGGCCACGGGGCGCTGGACTGGACCGACGGACTGAGACTCAGGGGATCTTCTGCGACCTGTACATCGTCGCGCGCGGAGGCGGGGTATTCGGCACGGGCGCGAGCAAGGTGTCGATGATCGTCGACTCGTTCATGATCGGCGTCCTGCGCGGCGGCCCCAACGCGTTCCTCACCGACTGGACCTTCGACCCGTACCTGAACGCCACCTACTACACCTGGCTGGCCATCTGGCAGGACACGTGGTCGAACGGCGTGTTCAACGGGATCGAGGCCGCCGTGAGCGCGCTGCTGGCCCAGCGCGTGGCGGTGTCCGTGATCCCGTCGCTCGGCGCCGGGCGCCGGCGGCCCGCGGCCAAGGGCGACCCGTTCGCGGAACCTCCGCCCGGCCGGCCCGCGCCGCCCGGCAGCGTAGCCCTGGCCACGGCGGACGGCGGGGCCCTGGGGTCCGGCCCGGTTGACTCCACGGATGGAGGGTCGTCATGAAGCGGCTCACGCTGACCTGTGCCGTTGTCTCGGTGCTCCTGCTCATCGACGGGGTGGTCCTCGAGCTCATCAACTACCACCCCGGTGATCAGAACCCGTTCTTCGGCAACCAGAACCTGATCTTGTCCGACGGCGATGTGGTCTTGATCTCGGCCGGTCTCTTCGCCCTGGCCACCGCCTTGATCTGGTTCTTCGGGCTCCGGCGCGGGGCAGCCTCGCGCGCAGGCGGGCCGGAACCGCGATCAGCGGAGGACCCGGGCCGCCGTACCGCGTCGCGGACGTGACGAGCGGGGAGGTTCGCTCCCCGGCTCCGGCCGGCCAGCTGCGCGCCGAGGACGTGTCGTTCGCCTACGTCGGCGCGGCCCGCGCGGCCCTGCGTCACGTGGACCTCGGCGTCGCCGCGGGTGAGGTCGTGCTGATCACCGGGCCCTCCGGCTGCGGCAAGTCGACGCTGGCGCTGGCGCTGTGCGGGCTCATCCCGTCGCGCGTGCACGGCGAGCTGCGGGGCCTGGTCACGTACGGCGGCAGGCCGCTGACCGGGCTCAAGCCGCACGAGGCGGCCCAGCTGGTCGGGATGGTGTTCCAGAACCCGAACCTCCAGCTGATCAACCAGACCGTGGTGTCCGAGGTGGCGTTCGGGCCGGAGAACCTCGCGCTACCCCAGCCGGAGATCGCGGCGCGCGTGGAGTGGTGCCTGGACGTCACCGGGATGTCCGGGATGCGCAAGGCCTCGGTGGTGACGCTGTCCGGCGGCCAGAAGCAGCGGACGGCGATCGCCGCGACGCTGGCCATGCGGCCCAGGATCCTGGTGCTTGACGAGCCGCTGTCGGACCTGGATCCGGTCGGGGCGCAGGAGGTGCTCGGGACGCTGCGCCGGCTGGCGCGTGACCAGGGCACCGGCGTGATCATCATCGAGCACCGCGTCGACGAGGTCGCGCCGTGGGCCGACCGGGTGGTGCTGATGAACGACGGCCGGGTGGTGCTCGACCAGCCGCCGCGCGTCGCCTGGTCGGACCAGGGCCCGTGGCTCGCCGCCGGGGTCGGCGTGCCCGACACCGTCCGGCTGGCGCACGCCCTGCCCGAGCTCTTCCCTGGTGCGCTCCCGCTCTCGGTGGACGAGGCGGTCGCCGCGCTGCGGAACACCTGGTTCCACGCGGCGCTCGCCGCGGCGGCGCAGGAGCGCGAGGGCGCCGTAGCACAGCCCGCGCCCGACCGCCCGGCGCCGCCCGCGCGCGCGGCGGCCGGGGCGCCGCCGCTGCTGTCCTGGGAGGGCGTCAGCGTCGAGTTCGGCGGCACCCGGGCGGTGGACGACGTCACGCTGGCCGTCGACGAGGGCGAGTGGGTGGCGATGATCGGCGCCAACGGGTCCGGCAAGTCCACGCTGACCGGCCTGTTGGTCGGGCTGGGCACGCCGAGCAGCGGGGTAGTCCGGTTCCGCGGCCGGCCCGTGCGCCCCGGCCGGGTCTTCGACCACGCGGCGCACGTGGCGCTGCTGCTGCAGGCGGCCGACGACATGCTGTTCGAGACCACCGTGCTGCGGGAGCTCGAGTTCGGCTTCCGGTTCCGCGCCCGGCCCGAGCACCCCGTGCTCGACGTGCGGGAGGCGATCGAGTTCTTCGGCTTCGCCGGGCGGGAGGAGGACAGCCCGTGGGAGCTGAGCCAGGGCGGCAGGCAGCGCCTCGCGCTCGCCGCCCTGCTGGTCGGCGCGCCGGGATGCCTGGTCCTCGACGAGCCGACCACCGGCCAGGACGCCGATCACATGCGGGCGTTCCTGCGCCTGCTCGACCGGGTCCGCGCCCGGACCGGGATCACCATCCTCACCGTCACCCACGACATCGGCGGCCTGGCCAGCCGCGCGGCCCGGATCGTGCTGCTCGGCGAGGGGCAGGTGCGGCTGGACGGGCCGACCGGCCAGTGTTCGCCCGCACCGAGGAGCTGGCCCGGTGGGGCGTGCTGGCGCCGCCGCTGGCCCGGCTCCAGGCCGAGTTGCTCGGGCCGACCGGCGACGTGCTCCTGGAAGTGGAGGAGGTGGCCGCGGCGGCGCTTTCGCATCGGGAGTGCGCCGCGGCGTCCGGGGTCTCCGGGACATCTGGGGTGGGGGCCGCGCCGTGATCCACTCGCTGTTCGTCCAGACGCTCATCGGCTACCTGCTGATCTTTGCCGTCCCGATGCTGCTGCCCTTCGCCTTCATCAAGCTGGTCGGGCTCGGCGGGCTGCGCACGCTGGTCACCTACGAGGCCAGGGACAGTCCCATCCACCGGCTGGATCCCCGGCTCAAGGTCCTGTACCCGGTCGGCATGGGGGTCCTGTCCATCCTGCTCAGCTGGAAGGCCATGCTCGTCGTGTTCGGCCTGACCGTGCTGCCGTGGCTCTGGCTGCGCCCGTCCCGGCAGAAGATCCGGGTCCTGCTGGGGATGATCATCGGGCCGGGGCTGGCCGGGTTCTGGGGCCAGGGCATGTTCTACCTCCCCAACCCGCCCATCCACTACCTGTTCAAGTTCCCGTGGACCCTGGAGTGGCTCGGCTCGCCCGGCATCACGACGTTCGGGATGATCTTCGGCCTCGAGCAGACGGCCCGGGTCCTGGTGACCGTGTCCACCTCGATGCTGATCCTGGTCTCCACCGACGTCTCGGATTTCACGTGGGCCTTCGAGCGGTTCCGCGCGCCGCCCCAGGTCGGGTTCGCGCTGACCGCCGCGCTGCGGTTCCTGCCCGAGATGATCGCCAGGACCAACCTGGTCCTGCGCGCCGTCGAGCTCCGCGGCTACGACATGTCCCGGCCGCGGTGGTACCAGTTCAGCCGGTGGCCGAACTACGCCAAGCGGCTGTCGCGGTGCGTGGTCCTGGTCACCGTGCCGCTCCTGATCGGCACCCTGCGCGGCACGACCACGATGGCCATGGTCGCGGACGCGCGTGCGTTCGGCGCCACCAAGCGGCGCGGCTCGCTGCGCGTGCACCAGACGACGGCCGTCGACGTCTGGGGGTACGCGATCCTGATCGCGCTCGTGGTGGGCGCCCTGGTCCTGAACCACCTGAACATCGGCGCCCGTTACTACGGGTTACCGGCGAGGAGGCCCGATGCGCTTCGACGCGGTCCTGTTCGACAACGGCGGGACGCTGACCCACCGCACCTCCCCGGTCGCCACGGTCCGGGCGCTCGCCGCCCGCTCGGGCGTCGACGTCTCCGAAGAGGACGCCGCGAGGTACTGGCGCCGCTCCAAGGAGCACAGCCGCGCGCTGATGAGCGAGAAGCGGGAGCGCAGGAACCTGTCCCGGGCCGATCACCGCGAGGCCTACGTAGCGGGGTACGCGCCCTTCGACGGGATCGCCCCGGGGCTGGCCGAGCTGATGTACGACGAGTGGAAGACCAACCCGCTGACGATGGTCCCCTACCCCGACGCCCCGGCCACGCTTAAGTCCTTCAGCGGGGCCGGACTCCCGATCGCGATCGTCAGCAACACCGGCTGGAGCATCGACGCCGGGTACGCGGCCACCGGCCTGGACGCGTTCATCGCGACGTTCGTGCTGTCCTGCGACCTGGGCATCGCCAAGCCGGACCCCGAGCCGTTCCTGATCGCGTGCGAGCGGCTGGGGGTCCCGCCCGAGCGGACGCTCATGGTCGGCAACAACCGGCTGGCCGACTCCGGGTCGATCTGCGTCGGCTGCCACTGCCTGATCCTGCCGCCCGTCCCGCCCGGCGCGACCAGGGGGCTGCGCGCGGCCGTTGACGTCGCGGGCATCCCGTGGGCTAGACGGCCTGCGGGAACGTGAACACGCGGTCGGGGTCGTACGCGGCCTTGACCCGGGTGAGCCTGGCGTAGTTGGCGCCGTAGTAGGCCTGCCGCCAGTTGGTCAGGTCGGGGTCGATGTAGTTCTGGTACGCCTGGCCGCTGGCGTACGGGCGCATCGACCGCCAGAACGACCGCTGCCAGGCGTGCTGATTGGCCACCCCGGCGGACGCCGCGCCCGGTGTCCAGCCGGTGGTGTACTGGGCCTGGAAGAGCGCGTTGCGGTGGACGTACGCGGTCGCGCCCGGCGCGACGCGGTTGACCGCGCCGCCCATCGCGTCGAACGCGATCCCGCCTACCCCACCGGGCGCGCCGGCCACCAGCTGCAGGTTCTCCACGCCGGACAGCAGGGTGCCGATCCCGCCGCTGCTCAGCGGCCTGGTGAAGAAGTCGGACTTGGCGTACTCCGAAGCGCGCATGAATCGCCCCGCCGGGTTCTGGGTCGGCAGGTGGCACTCGGCCACGGTCCACGGCGCGCAGCCCGCCTCGACCAGCATCGCGTGCAGCCACGTGGTGCTCTCCAGGTAGGGCGACGGCGGTTCCGAGCCGACGGCGGCGTAGAGCTTGTCCAGCTCGGCGTAGGCGCCGCCCACGCTGCCCAGGTACGTCCCGCCCACCTCGACGGACGGGGTGCCACCGCCCGGCGCGGCCGCCAGGTGCAGGTTGGACCACAGCGCGTCCGGGGCGTGCGGCGCCCACGACTGCCAGCCCGCGATCACCTGGTCGGCCTGCGACCACGGCCAGGACAGGAAGAACAGGATGATCTCGCCGACCGGGTGCGTGCGGAAGGTGAACGAGGTCACCACGCCGAAGTTGCCGCCCCCTCCCCCGCGGCAGGCCCAGTACAGGTCGGGGTTGCGACTCGGGCTGGCCGTCCTGACCTGGCCGTCGGCGGTGACGATCTCCAGCGAGAGCACGTTGTCGCTGGTCAGCCCGTAGGCACGCGAGACCACGCCGACGCCGCCGCCCAGGGTGAGCCCGGCGATGCCGACCGTCGGGCAGGACCCGCCCGGGACCCCGCGGCCGCTGGCGGCCAGCCCGTTGTAGAAGTCGATCAGGCGCGTGCCCGCCCCGACGACCGCGGTGCCGCCGCTGACGCTCACGCCCGCCATCCTGGTCACGTCCACGATCAGGCCGGACGTCGACGACCAGCCCGCGTAGCTGTGGCCGCCGCACCTGGCCGCCACCGGGATGCCGTGCCTGCGCGCGAACGCCAGGCTGGTCGCCACGTCGTGCGGGCTGGCGCAGTACGCGATCCCGGCCGGGTGCAACCCGTCAAAGCGCGGGTCGAACAGGAGCTTGGCCGTGGCGTAGTCGGCCTCCCCCGGCCGGACCAGCGGCCCGGCCAGGTCCCGGGCCACCGCCGCCCAGTCGGCGGCCTTGGCGGGGCCCGAGAACCCGGTACCGCCGCCGGCGGCTGAGGCGCCCGCCGAGGGCGCGGCCCCGTGGGTGGCACCGTTCGCGGCGCCCGTGGTGGTGGTCCCAGCCGCGTTACCGCCCGTGGTGTTCGGGCTGCCGCTCCCGGTGCAGGACGAGAGCAGCGTGGCGCCGCCCGCCGCCGCGGCGAACCGCAGGAAGGCACGCCGCTCTGGGGCTGCGGCCCGCCGGGTCGGTCCCGTGCGCCCGGGGTCTTGGCCTTGGCCTGCGGCCTGGGGCATCGCGGCGCGCCTTCCGTTCGTCAGGCCCTGCTCTGGACACTCCCCAGTGTGAGCGTTCGGGGGTAGGGACGCCGGACAATCCCTCTCAGTTGCGACGCCGGCGCGGCGCGCCGGCGGGAGAGATTCGCACCGATGTGACTCTTCACGATAGTTGGCACCAGCGTCAGCTTGACTTACGAAGTTCGTATTATACGATTATCGTATGATGCGAACAACGGACGACCCGTCGCCGGCCGCTCCTCGCAACTGGAGCGGCACATCAACCCTTATCCTGCTGGTCTTCCTGGCCCTCGGGACCTTCGAGCTACACGCTCACCACACCGACGGTGCCGTGATCGGCTTCGTCCTGGCCGCGGTGTACGTCCCGCTGCGGATTCTGCGCAGTCGGCTGCTGCGCCGCCGGTGAACGGCCTGACCGGGCGGCGCGCGCAGCTGGCCGCGCTGATCCGCCAGTACCAGCGGGACACCGACGCCTTCGACCAGGCGGTCGCCGAGCGGGCCGGCATCAACCGGACCGACCTGCGGTGCCTGGACCTCCTGTTCGAGCTGGCCCTGGCCGGGCGCGGGACGACGCCCGGGCGGTTGGTCGAGGCCAGCGGCCTCACCCCGTCCACGATCACCAGTGTCCTGGACCGGCTCGAGCGAGCCGGGTATGTGCGGCGAGTCCGCGACCAGGAGAACCGGCGGCAGGTCTTCGTCCAGCTCACCGCGGAGTTCGCCGCGCTGACCGCGGAGATCTTCGGTCCCGTCGTCGAGGAGGCCGCGGTTCAGCTGGAACAGTTCTCCGACCACGAGGTGGACGTACTGATCAGGTTCTTCGCCGATGGTCACGATCGGCGGGTCAAACGGACCGCCCTCCTCCGCGAGCAGACCGCCCGCCTAGCCGCCCCGGACCCGGCCCGCGGCCCGAAGGAGACGACATGAGCCCGGCCATCGTCTTTGACGCGGTGACCAAGAGCTACGGCACCGTGCGCGCGGTCAACGGCGTGAGCTTTGAGGTCTGGCCAGGGGAGATGGTGGCGATGCTCGGCCCCAATGGCGCCGGGAAGTCCACTACCGTCGACATCATGCTCGGCCTGCGCCGGCCCGACAGCGGCGCCGTCCAGGTCCTGGGCATGGCACCGCAGCGCGCGACCGCCGTCGGCCGGGTGGGGGCGATGCTGCAGAGCGGCAGCCTTCCCGAGCGGGCCACGGTCGGCGAGGTCATCGACCTCGCCCGGCGGCTGTACGGCTCCCGGCGGACCCTGCCCGCCCTGCTGGACCTGGCC
>JBOHCK010000141.1:0-14990 GCA_050698755.1 Streptosporangiaceae bacterium
GCCGCTTCCGTGGCTCCCGCCCCGCAGGCGCCGACTCCCGACCACGCCGCCGACGCGGCCGCCGTCCCGGCGCCCGCTGGCGCCAACGGCAGCAGCCCGGTCCGGCCGCGCACCGGCGGGCAGGACGGGGAAAGCCGCCTGGTTCCCATCCAGATGGAGGGCGACGGCCCGCTGATCGTGCGGGAGAAAGTGCACGCGGCGACGCCGATGACGATCGACCAGGCGCTGTTGGAGATGGAACTTGTGGGGCACGATTTCTACCTGTTTCACGACAGCGAGTGCGACCGCTTTAGCGTGGTTTACCGTCGTCGCGGCTACGACTACGGGGTCATCAGGCTCGTCGAGGAGTAGCTGTTCCGGAGCCGTACGGAGCGGAATTCCGTGGCGCAAATCCGTGGCGCAATTTGGCACCGTGCCGCCCGGCCTTGCATCATGGTTCCTGGTCGGCAATCCTCTGATGACATGACGTTCGTGCCGATCAAGGTCAGCCCGGCGGCCCGGTGGGGGGCGGATGCGGGTGACGGTCCCGAGGGAGGCGATGATTGAGCGCCATGGGCGACAAAGCGGTGGCTGCTGCTCGGCCGAGTGACGGCTCCGGACGCCCCGAGCCGATCCGCGTGCTGATCGCCGACGATCACGCGCTGTTCAGGCGCGGCCTGGAGATGGTCCTCGACTCCGAGGACGACATCGACATCGTCGGGCAGGCCAGCGACGGGACCGAGGCCGTGGCCGTCGCCGGTGAGTCGCTCCCCGACGTGGTGCTCATGGACATCCGGATGCCGAAGACCAGCGGGATCGAGGCCTGCCGGGCAACCAAGGAGGTCGCCCCCAGCGCGAAGATCGTGATGCTGACGATCAGCGACGAGGAAGAGGACCTGTTCGAGGCGATCAGGGCCGGGGCCAGCGGCTACCTGCTGAAGGACATACCGCTGGACGAGGTCGCCGAGGCGGTCCGGGCCGTCCACGGCGGCCAGTCGCTGATCAACCCGTCGATGGCGGGCAAGCTGCTCAGCGAGTTCGCCACGCTGGCCAAGCGCGATTCCTCGGAGGACCGCGCTCAGCACGTCGCCGCGCCCAAGCTCACGGACCGGGAGATGGAGGTCCTCAAGCTCGTCGCGCGCGGCATGAACAACCGCGACATCGCCAAGGAGCTGTTCATCTCGGAAAACACCGTGAAGAACCACGTCAGGAACATCCTGGAGAAGCTCCAGATCCACTCGCGCATGGAAGCGGTGATGATCGCCGTCCGCCAGAAGCTAATCGAGTTCTCGTGATCCCCCCGCTCGCCTCCGGGCCGCTTTAAGGCGCCTCCTTCCCTCGTCGCTCCTACGTCGCACCTGGGGTGGGCTTGGGGGAGAAAGCAGAGTCCAGGCGGCGCCGCGGCCCTTTGGCTCACGGGGCCCCGGATCAGGTCGCCTGAGCGAGGGCGGCTACCAGGCGCGGGGCGTACTTTGTCGGCTCAACGTGCTCTAGGCGCACGTCGTCGCAGCCTACCCAGCGCGCCGCCTCGCGCAGGGCTCTAGCCATCGGCTCGGCAGCGGACCCCCGCTCCAGCGAGACCTTGCGCGCGATGAGCGTCGTGCCCTCCCGGGCCGGATCCACTCGTCCCGCCAGGCGCCCGCCCGCGAGCAGCGGCATCGTGTAGTACCCATGGATCCGCTTGTGCTTCGGCACGTACGCCTCGAGGCTGTGCTCGAAGCCGAACATCCGCACCGTCCGCTTGCGATCCCAGATCAGCGAGTCGAAGGGTGAGAGCAGCGTCACGCGGTGCCTATACCGCCCGCGGCTCGCGCCTTGGGCCGACGCCGCCAGCGCCGCCAGCGCGGCCGGATCAGCCCAGGCCGCGACCGGTTTCCCCGCCGCGGCTCGGCCCGCTCCGTTACCGCCCCGCGCGGGCCCGGTCGGCCCGGCCCCGGCGATGGTGACCGGGATCAGCCCCGCGGCCAGCGCCGCGTCGGCCACCAGCCGCGTGTGCTCGCCCCTTTCGTTCGTGAGGGAGTTGAGCCTGTGGAAGTCGAGCAGGTCGGCGTAGCTGGCCACACCGAGCGCGCGGGCCGTCACCCCGGTCAGGTAGGTGAGGCACTCCAGGTCGGACGGCTCGGCGTCGAGCAGGTCGCCAGGTAGGACCCGTTCAGGCAGGTCGTAGACGCGCCGCCAGCCGGTCCGCCGCACGCAGATGGCCTCGCCCGTGTCCAGGAGCCACTCCACCGCGATCTTGACGTCGGACCAGTCCCACCACTGCCCGCCGCCCTTGGCCCCGCCCAGCTGGGTCGCGGTCAGCGGGCCCTCGGCCCGCAGCCTGGCCAGCACCTTGTCGCAGGTCTCCCGGACGCTCTGGTGCCACCGGACCCCCCTGTCCCGGAGCGCGCGGCGGCGGAAGGCGAAGTACGGCCACTGCTCGATCGGCAGCACGCAGGCCGCGTGCGCCCAGTACTCGAACGCGGTCGGCTGGCGGGTGCCCCAGTACGCCTGCTCGATCTGCGCCCGGGGTACGGGACCCAGTCGCGCGTAGGCCACGAGCTCGTGTGAGCGCGCCAGCACGCTGATCGTGTCGAGCTGCACGGCACCTACCTGGCGCAGCATCGCCCCGACTCCGGCCCGGGTCGGCCGCCAGGGGGTGGCGCCCAGGAACCCCTGTGCGCGCAGCGTCAGCATGCGGGCCTCATCGGGCGTTATCGTCAGCTCGGCCGCGGGAGCATCCAGGGGCATCCCGACAGCGTAACCGGGCCCTGCGACATTTCCCCGACGCCTGGTGACCATCACGCCCAGAGGCTGCGGGGCCGATTAGCCTGCCTTAGGATTCTGCCCGGGAGGGATCATTTAAATGTATGAAATACCGAGCGAGCTGAGTCCGGAACTGCGTGACCGCCTGCTCTACTACGCCTCCCGCGCGCCGTCTCCGCACAACGCGCAGGGCTGGCGCATCGAGGCCAACGACCAGGCCTTTCGTGTCCTGCGGGATCCCGGCCATCAGGTTTTGCGCGAGTTCGACCCTGAGGGCCGGGAAAGCGACCTGGCCTGCGGCGCGGTGGTCACCAACCTGTGCGTGGGCGCCCGGGCGCTCGGCTTCGACGCGGAGGTCCGCTGGCGGCCGGGTGACGGAGCCTCGGCCGAGGTGATCCTGGCCCCCGCGGCTGCCTCACCCGACGGGGCGGCCGAGGCCCGGCTGGGCGCGCTGCGCCGCCGCGCGATGAACCGCTCGCTGTACCGGTCGGATCCCGTCCCGGGCTCAGTCGTCGAGGGCCTGCAGGCGACTGCGAACCGGCTCGGATTCACCCTCGCGATGCTCATCGACCGGTCCGGGATCGACCGGATGGCCTCAGTCGCCGCCCGAGCCGGCGTAATGAAGCTGATGCACGGGCCTACTGCGGCCGAGCTGTACTCACTGACGCGTTACACCGCCGGAGGCGCCGCCCGGCACCGTGACGGCCTCGACTTGGAGTTGTTCTTCACGCCGCCCGCCGTGGCGCGCGCTGCGGCGCTCGCCATGCACCCGCGGGCCTTGAGCGCGCTGGGATAGCCCTGCTCGGGCCGGGTGGCGTGATCGGGGAGGTCGGATTCTTCGGCACCGCGGGACGCCGGATGGCGTCGGTGACCGCGGCGTCCGACGGGCAGGTGCTAGCCCTGCGCCGCCGTTTCGTCGACGAGCTGATGAAGAACGATCCGGCCTGCGCCGCCGAGATCCTGTTCGGCCTGGCGCGCGTGCTCGCCGACCGTCATTACGTCATGGCTTCCTGATGGCCGCCGCACCGGCGCCGACCGAAGACCTGGCAGGCAGCCCTCAGTGACCGATCAACGGGAGCGGGCCGAGCTGCACGCTTTCCTGGCCGACATCCCCTTCTTCGCCTCGCTCGATGAGACCACCCGCCTGGAGCTCGCCGAGCAGCTGGAACCGGTGCACGTGGCCGCCGGTGAAGTGGTCTTCAGGGAGGGCGACCCAGGCACGGGCCTGTTCCTGGTGGTCAGCGGCAGGCTCCGGCTGTCAGTGGCCGCCGAAGGGGCCGAGCGCATGCTGTACGACGTGGGCCGGGGCGCGATCATCGGGGAGATGGCCGCGCTCACCGACCGGCCCAGGTCGGCTACCGTGCAAGCGGTCCGGGATAGCGACCTGCTCCTGTTGCGGGTGTCCTCGTTTACCTCCCTGCTCGAACGCAGCCCGGCGCTGGTAACCGGGATGATGCGGCTGCTCGTGGATCGGGTGCTCGCCGTGGACAGGCTGCTGACCGTGGAGCGGACGCAGCTACCCCCTCCGGGCCGCACCATCGCCGTGGTCTGCGCCGGCCAGAACTCCCGTGCGGCCACGCTGGTCGCCGGGCGGCTGGCGGCGCAGCTGGCCCGGATCGGTTCGGTGTTCGGTGTGGACGCGGACGTCGTCGCGCGCCATCTAGGCCCCGAGGCAGCACAGCGCAGCCCAGGCGACCCCGGCCGGGCCGAGCTGACTGGGTGGCTGCACGCGGTGGAACGCGACCATGATCACGTGATCTACCAGCCCGACGCGGACGACACAGCGTGGAGCAGGCTCTGCCTGAGCCAGGCTGACCTGGTGCTGCTGGTCGCCTCGGCCGGGGAAGACGCGTCGCTCGGCGCCGTCGAAGCACGTGCGCTGGCCACGGGCGCGCTGCGCTGTGAACTCGCTCTGCTGCACGAAGGCGATCCCGCCCAGTCGTCGGCCACGGTCAGATGGCTGGAGCGCCGGCCGGTGGCCGACCACCATCACCTGCGCGCTGACCGGCCGGGTGACGTCGCGCGGCTGGCGCGGATGATCACCGGCACCGGCTGTGGGCTGGTGCTCGGCGGCGGCGGCGCCCGGGGGCTCGCCCATCTAGGCGTGATCCGGGCGCTCGAGGAGGCCGGGGTGCCTATCGACGTGGTCGGCGGCACCAGCATGGGCGCGATCATGGCGGGGCTGTGTGCCCGGGGCCTGGCGGACTCCGAGCGGGTGCGGGCGGTCACGACCATCGCCCGGCATGGCCGCAGGCTGATCACGCCGACGCTGCCGCTGGTCGCCCTGTCGGCCGGTCGCTACATGGACCGCATCCTCGCCGAGCACCTCACCGCCGTGCCCATCGAGGACCTGCCCCTGCGCTTCTTCTGCGTCTCCACCAGCTTGACCCGGGCCGAAGAGGTCATCCACGAGCGCGGGCCGCTGTGGACTGCGGTACGCGCCAGCCTGGCCCTGCCCGGAATCTGGCCGCCGATCTACGCCGCTGGCGAGCTGCTCATCGATGGCGGGGCGATAGACAACGTGCCCGTGGACGTCATGCGCAGCCGCATCGGCAGTGGCAGCATCGTCACGGTCGACGTGTCCCCCGAAGTAGAGCCGCTCACGGTCGCGCCATTCGGGCCCGGCCTGTCTGGCTGGCGGGTGCTCGGGCGCCGCCTCAACCCGTTCGTGCCTGCGCAGCCAGTCCCGGACATCGCCAGCATCCTGACCCGCTCGACCGGACTATCCCAGGTCAGGCACCGCCGCGCGACGCTGGACGACGACCGCGTCGACCTGCTGCTCCGCCCGCCCGTGGCCGGACTCGGCGCTCTGGACTTTAAGGGCGGGATCGCGCTGATCGACGCCGGCTATCGGTACGCGGCCGAGGCCCTGGCCAAGTCCGGGCTGCCAGAACGGTTCGCGGCCTGAACCGATGACTGCTGATATTCGACAGGTGGGGGGCTTGCCCCCGGGTGCCGTCACGATGCTGTTCAGTGACATCGAGGGTTCGACCGCGCTGGTCACTCGTTTGGGTGATCGCTACGGGGACGCGCTGTCGGCCCACCGCGCACTGCTGCGCGGGGAATTCGCGACGTGGCACGGCCGGGAGATGTCCACCGAGGGTGACAGCTTCTTCGTGGTCTTCGCGTCGGCGGGCGACGCCGTGGCCTGCTCCCTGGCGGCGCAGCGCGCGCTGGCTGGCTACGACTGGCCGGGCGGAGATGCGATACGGGTCCGGATGGGCCTGCATTCGGGGCATCCAACCCCGCACGAGGACAACTACATCGGCCTCGACGTGCACCGAGCGGCCCGGATCGCCGCGACGGCGCACGGTGGTCAGGTGGTGCTCTCCGAGGCGACGCGGTCGCTGGCCGAACCGCTTCCGGCCGGGGTCTCGGTCCGGGACCTGGGATTTCATCGGCTGAAGGACATCGCGGAGGCGGAGCGGATCTGGCAGCTGGCCGCGCCGGGTCTCCTGGAGGACTTCCCGCCGCTCAAGAGCCTGGGGGCACAGACGCGCCTGCCGGTGCCGGCCACGCCGCTGGTCGGCCGGGAGGCAGACCTGGAGCGGCTGCGCGCGGCCATCGCCGGGCCCGGGGTGCGCCTGGTGACGCTGACCGGCCCCGGCGGGGTCGGCAAGACCCGCCTGTCGCTCGCGGCCGCGGCCAGCCTGGATGGCGCGTTCCCCCACGGCGTGTACTTCGTCGCGCTGGCCGCCGTGCGCGACCCCGACGTGATGTGGAAGACCCTGGCCAGCGACCTGGACGCAGACGGGGACGGGCCGGCCTCGGTGCTGGAGCACCTGCGGGACCGCCGGATGGTGCTGGTGCTCGACAATCTGGAGCAGTTGGACGGCGCGGGCGAGGTGGTAGCGGCGCTGCTGGCGGCGGCTCCGGGCGTGCTGGTGCTGGCGTCGTCGCGGGGACCGCTGCATGTACAGGGCGAGCAGGAGTTCCCGGTGCCATCGCTTGCGGTTCCCGGCGGCGCTGAGGTCGAGGCGGTGGCCGCCAGCGCCTCGGCGCGGCTGTTCGCCCAGCAGGCGGGCCTGGTCCGGCCCGGCTTCGCCATCACCGCCGACAATGCCGCCGACGTGGCGGCGATCTGCAGTCGGCTCGACGGACTGCCGCTGGCCATCGAGCTAGCCGCCTCCCGGGCTAAGCTGCTGACCCCCAAGGCGATGCTCGCCCGCCTCGGGCACGGCCTCGGCCTAGCCGCGGCCGAAGCCGGGCGGCCGCTGCGGCAGCAGACCATGCGGAACGTCGTGGCCTGGAGCTATGACCTGCTGCCCGCCGATCGGGCGCAGGTGTTCCGCCGGACGAGCGTGTTCGCCGGAGGGTGCGACCTGGACGCGCTGGCCGCGGTGGCCGTAACCGGGGACGGCGATGGGGCCGGACCCGATCCGCTTGAGATAGTCGCCGAGCTGGCCGACGTCAGCCTGATCAGGGTCACCGAAGGCACCGACGGCGAGCCGCGGGTGGGCATGCTAGAGACGATCCGCGAGTACGCCCTTGAGCGCCTCACGCAGGACGATGACCTGGAAGGCGCGCGGCGCCGGCACGGTGAGTACTACGCGGCGTTCGCCGAACAGGCCAGCGAGCAGCTGGACGGCCCGGCGCAGCTGGCGGCCCTGGACCGGCTCGAGGCCGACAACGACAACCTGCGCGCCGCGCTGGCCTGGTCGCTGGCCACCCCGGCCGCGGACCCGGCCGCACAGGGCGGACGGGCTGTGCTCGGCCTGCGTCTGGTCCAGGCGCTGACCGGGTTCTGGTACCAGCACGGCCACGCGACCGAGGGGCGGCGGTGGCTGCAGCGAGCCATGGACCTGGCCTCCGCCGCCGGCGGCGCGCCGCTGGCCCGGCTGGCGCACGGGCTCGGGATCCTGATGGACCAGCAGGGCGAGCCGGACGCGGCACTGCGGCTGTTCGAGCGCGCCTTGGCGATCTGGCGCGAGCTCGGCGACCGGGAGCAGCAGGCGCGGGAATTGAACAGCCTCGGCATCGTCCACCGTCACCTCGGCCACGTGGATACAGGGCGAGCTTTCTTCGAGGAAGCCATCGCCATCAACCGCGAAACCGGCCACACGTTCCAGCTGGCTACCGCGCTGGCCAACCTGGGCCAGCTGGAAAGCGCTGCGGGCCGCCTGGACCGCGCCGTCGACGTGCTGCGGGAGGCGCTCGCGCTTGACGCCGCGAACGGAAACCCCCTCAACGTGGCCATCGACCGGCACACGCTCGCGCTGGTCAGCCTGCGCGCGGGCCGCCCGCGCGAAGCCTACGACCTGCTCGCCGCCGTGTACGACTACGCCGCAAGCTCAGGCAACACGGCGTTCCTGCTTAACACCCTGGAACTGGCCGCTGTGATCGCCGCGGGCCTTGGTGAACCCATGCGGGCGGCCCGCCTGGTCGGGGCGGCCGAAGCCCTCCGGCACGAGTCGGGCATGCTCCTCTCGCCGCCGGAGGCGGCCATGATGGAGGAGCTCCTGGCCCCGGCGCGCGATACCGTGCCGCCCCAGCAGTGGGACGCCGAACTGGCCGCCGGGCGCGCGCTCTCCGAGACCGAAGCGCTCGCGCTCCTGCGCTCGCTTGGTCCGGCCTAACCCCAGCCCCACGGTCAGGCCAGCGTCAGTACCAGTCGTCGAAAATCCGGATCGAGGCAGCGAAGATGGCCCCGATCACCACGATCCCGGTGCCGACCCAGAACAGCCACCAGGTCGGTCCGACGGGCAGCGCGATTCCGCCGATGATGAAGCCGACGACGACGATGGATACCGCCACCCAGGACGCGGGTCGGCCGTGGTGCGACTCGTGGATGTGCGACAGGCCGGTCTGCACGTCAAGCCCGTGCGCTCCGGTGTTGCCCGCGGCCTCCGCCATGGTGCCCGATGCCGCTTGGTCGGCCACTTGCTGCTCCCCTCTCCTGTACTAACGGGTCCTATTATTCACTGCGAAGTGCGAGACTGATGACCAGCCGGCCCCCTGAGCCTTCGGCTCCGCGGGCGACTCGGCTTGGTGCCCCATCTCGCCTACGATGACATGCGAGGCGGCGAACCGGAACCAAAGTCCGGTCACCGGCCGCTATGAGGTTAGACGATCCGCGAGGAGCGCGACGAGAAGTGCCACCCATCATCGATACCGTCCTTAAGGCGGGCGAAGGCAGGATCCTGCGCAAGCTCAAGCGGATCAGCGAGCAAGTCAACTCCATCGAAGAAGACTTCATCGCCATGAGCGATGCCGAGCTGCGCGGCATGACCGCCGAATTCCGGCAGCGCCTTGCGGACGGTGAGGAACTCGACGACCTGCTCCCGGAGGCCTTCGCCACCGTGCGCGAGGCGGCCAAGCGCACCCTCGGGCAGCGTCACTTCGACGTCCAGCTGATGGGCGGCGCGGCGCTGCACCTGGGCAACATCGCCGAGATGAAGACCGGCGAGGGCAAGACCCTCACCTCGGTCCTGCCCGCCTACCTCAACGCCCTGGCCGGCGAAGGGGTTCACGTCGTGACGGTCAACGACTACCTGGCCAAGCGCGACTCCGAGTGGATGGGGCGGGTGCACCGCTTCCTGGGGCTCGAGGTCGGCGTGATCCTGGCGCAGATGACCCCGCCGGAGCGCAAGATCCAGTACGCGGCCGACATCACCTACGGCACCAACAACGAGTTCGGCTTCGACTACCTGCGCGACAACATGGCCTGGTCAATCGAGGAATGCGTGCAGCGCGGTCATCACTACGCGATCGTCGACGAGGTCGACTCGATCCTCGTCGACGAGGCGAGGACGCCACTGATCATCAGCGGGCCCGCCGAGCAGAGCGCGCGCTGGTACCAGGAGTTCGCCAAGATCGCACCCAGGCTGCGCCGCGGCGAGGACGGCGAGGGCGACTACGAGGTCGACGAGAAGAAGAAGACCATCGGCATCATGGAATCGGGCGTCGAGAAGGTCGAGGACTGGCTCGGCATCGACAACCTCTACGATCCGGTGAACACGCCGCTGGTCAGCTTCCTCAACAACGCGATCAAGGCCAAGGAGCTTTACAAGCGGGACAAGGACTACGTCGTGATGAACGGCGAGGTCCTGATCGTGGACGAGTTCACCGGGCGCATCTTGCACGGCAGGCGCTACAACGAGGGCATGCACCAGGCCATCGAGGCCAAGGAGAACGTGGCGATCAAGGACGAGAACCAGACGCTGGCCACGATCACCCTGCAGAACTACTTCCGGCTGTACGACAAGCTGTCAGGCATGACCGGCACGGCCGTGACCGAGGCCAACGAGTTCCACCAGATCTACAAGCTCGGCGTGGTCCCGATCCCGACCAACATGCCGATGATCCGCGCGGACCAGGCCGACGTCATCTACCAGACCGCCAAGTCCAAGTTCGAGGCCTGCGTAGACGACATCGCGGAACGGCACGAGGCGGGCCAGCCGGTACTGGTGGGCACTACCAGCGTGGAGAAGTCCGAGATCGTGGCGAAGCTGCTCAAGCGGCGCGGGATCCCGCACGAGGTGCTGAACGCGAAGTACCACGAGCGCGAGGCTATGGTCATCGCCCAGGCCGGGCGGCGCGGCGCCGTGACGGTGGCCACCAACATGGCCGGCCGCGGCACCGACATCATGCTCGGCGGCAACCCCGAGTTCATCGCCGACCAGGAACTGCACCAGCGCGGCCTGTCGCCGGTCGAGACGCCGGAAGACTACGAGGCGGCGTGGCCGGAGGCGGTGGCGAAGGCCAAGCGCGCGGTGGCCGAGGAACACGAGGAGGTCGTCGGGCTGGGCGGCCTGTACGTGCTCGCCACCGAGCGGCACGAGTCCCGCCGCATCGATAACCAGCTCCGCGGCCGCTCCGGCCGTCAGGGCGACCCGGGCGAGAGCCGGTTCTACCTGTCCCTCGAGGACGACCTGATGCGGCTGTTCAACTCCGACCGCGTCGGGGCGATCATGGAGCGGCTGAGCATCCCGCCGGAGACGCCGGTGGAGTCCAAGGTCGTCACCCGTGCGATCAGGTCCGCGCAGACCCAGGTCGAGCAGCAGAACTTCGAGATCCGCAAGGACGTCCTCAAGTACGACGACGTCATGAACCGGCAGCGCGTCGTGATCTACGGCGAGCGGCGCGAGGTACTCGAGGGCGCCGACATGCACGAGCAGATTGTCCGGATGGTCGACGAGGTCGTGGCCGACTACGCCAAGGCCGCGACCAGCGACGGGTATCCAGAGGAATGGGATCTGGACAAGCTGTGGCGCGCGTTCCAGCAGCTGTACCCCGTCACCGTGACTATCGACGAGGTCGTCGAGGAAGCGGGCGGTGACCGGGCCGGGCTCTCCGGTGACTTCATCACCGAGGTCATACGCGAGGACGCCCAGAAGGCCTACGAGCGTCGCGAGGAGGAGTTCGGCTCGGAGGTGATGCGCGAGCTCGAGCGCCGCGTCGTGCTGTCGGTCCTCGACCGGAAGTGGCGAGAGCACCTGTACGAGATGGACTACCTGCGCGAGGGCATCGGCCTGCGCGGCTACGGCCAGCGCGACCCGCTGGTGGAGTACCAGCGCGAGGGCTACGACATGTTCACCGCCATGATGGACGGAATCAAGGAAGAGTCGGTCGGCAGCCTGTTCAACCTCCAGGTCCAGGTCCAGGAGAACCCCATCGTCGAGGAAACCGCCGTCGAGGGCGGCCTATCCACCTCGCTGGAGGTTCCCGAAGCGCCCAGCCCGGCGATTCCCGCCCCGCGGACCACCGGACTAACCCCCGGCGGCTCCACGCCGGGCGGCCCTGCCGCAGGCGGCCCCGCCACAGGCGGCTCTGCCACAGGCGGCTCTGCGCCCGGCGGTTCCGCGCCCGGCGGTGCACCCGCCCGCGGCAGTGCTCCCTCCGGTGGCAGCGCGGCCGCGCGCGGTACCCACGCCCGCGGCAGCGCCAGGTCGGAGACGTCCCGGTCAGCCGGGCCCCGCCAGCAAGGAAGCCGTCCGCAGGGAAACCAGCCGGCTCAGGCCGGCCAGCAGGACGGCCTGCCGGCCGGGCTCGCGCCACGCCGGCCCCAGCGGCTGAGCTATTCGGCGCCGTCCGAAGACGGCAGCGCGCGCCTCGACACCAGCCGGGGTCCGGCCGGAGGCGACAAGTTCGCCCGCGCGGGCCGCAACGATCCGTGCCCGTGCGGCTCTGGCCGGAAGTTCAAGCGCTGCCACGGCGACCCGGCGCTGCGCTCCGACTCTTAGCCTTTCTGGCCACGACCATGATCGTGGCCAGAAATGGTCGCCATATGGTCCGAACTGGCCATGATCATGAGTACGGCCCGGCGTGCCCGTAGCGCCTAGCCTGTTTCGAGTTCGGTGCACAGCCAGCGGGCCGGGCGGGCCAGACGCCCTGGCATCGCCTCCCGCGCGGCCACATACTCCAGGCGCATGGCCAGGGCGCGTGAGCGCAGCCCGAAGCTGACCACGACCGTCATCTCTACGACGCTGGCCGTGGGCCGCGACGTCACGACGCGCTGGATCCTGGGCCGCCGCTCCGCGGCGAGGACCGGGCCGAGGTGGCGGATCTGCGCCCGGACCCGGTCGGTGGTCACGAGGTCGACCTGCCGCTGCGGCCGAACGCCAGCCAGGATCTCCACCATCACCTGGGCGAACTGCCGCGGCCACGCTGCCGTCGTACCCGCCAGGCCCGGTGCTGTTGCCGCCGCTGGTCTCGCCGGCCGGGGTTGAGGTTCCGCCGCCCCGTCCGCCGACCCGACCCCACCCACGGTGTCGCGCGCCACAGGGCACGCGGCCCCGTGGGTCTCGCAGTCGTAGGGCGGTGCGGCGTCGGGGATCGAGATCAGCTGCACGGGACGCCACATGGTGGGCGGCATGGTTCCCGCCTTCCGGTCTGGGGTACGGGGAGAACGGCCGAGCACGCCCTTCGCGCCGTGTTCGCCCCAGGGTCCGGCTGGCCCCTGTTGTATCGCTCGCCACCGACATTCCGGCGCCCCATCGGGCCGACCCAGCCCCCCCGCCCGGATCGCGCCTGGTCATCAAGCCTTCACGAAGCGGCCAGACACGGTTCGCCCGCTGGCCAAAGAGTTGTTTAGAATCACCATTGTGGGGATTGGTACCGAATTTCTAGGCGTGATCACGGATTGGGGCGGCGTGCTGACCACCCCCATCCTGACGACGGTGCGGGCGTGGGTCGAGGCCGACGGGATCGACTGGGATTCCTATCGGACCGTCATGCGGCGGTGGGTCTCCCAGGCGTACGACATCGAGGGCGGCACGAACCCCATCCACGCCCTGGAACGCGGCGAGTGCGCGACCGACGAGTTCGAGCGGATCCTCGCGGCCCGCCTGTTCCGGACCGACGGCGGCGCGGTCGTCGCTGAGGGCCTGCTCCAGCGCATGTTCGCGGCCAGCCAGCGGGTGCCGGCCATGTACGGCGCGATCCGCTCGGTCCGCGGCGCCGGCCTGCGCACCGCCCTGCTGTCCAACTCCTGGGGCGCAGGCGACTACCCGCTCGAAGACTTCCCCGGGTTGTTCGACGTCGTGGTCATCTCCGGCGAGGTCGGCATGCGCAAGCCCGAGGAAGGGATCTTCCTGCACGCGGCCGAGGCGCTCGGCCTAGCCCCAGCGGAGTGCGTCTTCATCGACGACATGGAGGCCAACGTGGCCGCGGCCACCGACTGCGGCATGACCGCCCTGCTCCACACCGAAGCGGCGGTGACGGTGGCGGCGCTCGGGGACCTGCTCGGCGTCCCGCTCAACGGGAGCGAGAAGGCCGAAAAGGCCTCGTAGACCCGCGGGCGCTGCGGCTCGCACGGGACTAGCCTTGGTCGTCGTGGCCGACTATCCGCACCCGTCCAGCGCGGGCCGGTCGGCCAACATGCGCGCTAACCGGCGGACCGACACCAAGCCAGAACTGGCGCTGCGCCGTGCCTTGCACGGGCTCGGCTACCGCTATCGCAAGGATTACCGCCTGGACCTGGACGGCGGCAGGCGGGTCCGGCCCGACATCGCGTTCACCGCGCGCAAGGTGGCCGTCTTCGTCGACGGCTGCTTCTGGCATGCCTGCCCCGAGCACGGATCCAAGCCGCGGGCGAACGAGTGGTACTGGGGCCCGAAACTGACGCGGAATGTCGAGCGTGACCGGGTGAACGACGCCGCGCTGACCACGGCGGGCTGGACGGTGGTCCGCCTCTGGGAGCACCTGTCGCTCGAGGAGGCCGTCGCGACCGTGGTCACCACTCTCGCCGCCGAAACCCGGATAACCCGGATAACCCGGAAACCCCGGAAACCTCCGATAACCGGGAAACCCCGGACACCCGAAAGCCCCGTACCCCAGGAAACCCGGACGGCAGGCGACGACCCGGTTGGCTGATGTGCCCACGCCCGGTGCGGCAGGCGGTGTGGCAGACTCTGGGGCACCATGCGCGTCTTCTTGCCCTCGACCCTGCCCGCCCTGGCGCGGGCCCTGCAGGCCGGGCACCTCGGCCCCAGCCCCGTACCAGGGTTCGCGGTCACGCCCGCGTTGCGCGAGGCGTACGCCAGCGGAGACGAAGAGGAACTCGAGTACGCCGCGCTGAACGAGGCGGCGCGTGCTTCGCTGCGGATGCTCGCGGAAGATCCAGCCGCCCCGGCGCGCCGGGTCGTGCTGGCCGGCGACATCCCGACCGAACTCCTCAGCTGGGACGCCCAGGACCACGAGCCGGGTCGGGTGGCCATCAGCGAGCCCGTGGCCGTGGATCTGCTGGCCTCGGGGCACGTCGACGACCCCGAGGCCGGGATGGACGTGCGCCGTGCGGCCGACGCGCTAGCCGCCGCCGACGCGGGCGACGAGGACGCCAGGTTCACCGTCGACGGGGCCGAAGGCCACGAGCTGGGCTGGTACGCCACGCAGGAGCTGGCCCACCTGGCCGACTGACCGCGAAACCAGCGAAACCCGCGAAACCTCGAAACAAGAGCCCGGGCGTGGTCGTGCGACGATAAGGGCATCACCGCACACACCCAAACGCCAGGAGCGATCGTGATGGACGCGGTCACCAGGACCCCAGTGCCGGTCAACGAGCCGGTCAGGCAGTACCAGCCGGGCAGCCACGAGCGCGCCGTGCTGGAAAGCAAGATCAAGGAACTCACCGGCCAGCGGGCCGAGCTGACTATGACGATCGGCGGCCGCCAGCAGATGGCCGCGGGCGAGCCGATCGAGGTGGTGCAGCCGCACAACCGCCACCACGTCCTCGGCCAGCTCGGCAACGCGACGAGCGTGGACGTGGCGGCCGCGATCTACGCGGCCAAGCAGGCGGCTCCCGCCTGGCGCGCCCTCGACTTCGACGA
>JBOHCK010000142.1:0-14643 GCA_050698755.1 Streptosporangiaceae bacterium
AGGGCACCGTGAACAAGATCAAGATGATCAAACGCCAGATGTACGGCCGCGCCGGCTTCGCCCTGCTCCGCAAGCGCGTCATCTTGCACCCTGCGTAACCACGATCACAAAATTCGCGGCAGAGCCACTCCCAGGGGCCGCTGCTCAGCGTGCAGAGCCGGGACCAGAGGACCGTCATGGTGCTGGCGGCCGACGCCGTCACGGGACAGGCAACGCTCCTGCACACGGAGCGGGACGACGCCTGGGTCGAGCTAGCGCCCGGCACCCCGGTGCGGACCAGCGCCGGGGACCTGGTTACCGTGTCCGACCGGGACGGCTCCCGGCGTCTGGTGGCCGGCGGCGCCGCCGTCACGCCGGACGGACTGCACATCGACTCGGTCAGCGGAACCGACGGCGAGACCGTCTACTTCACCGCCACCGATGAACGCGACCCCACCGAGCGGCACCTGTGGCGGTACGAACCGGGGCAGGGCCTGTCGCGGTGCAGTACGCACCCTGGCGTGCACGACGGCGCGGCGGCGGGCGGCACAGTCGTCGTGCTCTCGCACACCGAAGAGGGCGGCGGTGCCGCCGTCGCCTGGCGCGACGGGACCCGTACGGCCATCGCCAGCCTCGACGCCGAACCCGTGCTCAAGCCGCGGATCACGTGGCTGACTCTCGGCGCACGCAAGCTGCGCGCTGCCCTGCTGCTGCCGTCGTGGTACCGGCCTGGAACGCGGCTCCCCGTGCTGCTGAGCCCGTACGGCGGGCCGGCCATGCAGCGGGTGGTCCACGTACGTGACGCAGCGTTCTGCGAAGACCAGTGGTTCGCCGAGCAAGGCTTTGCCGTCCTGGTCACGGACGGGCGCGGCACGCCCGGCCGCGGGCCGCAATGGTCGAAGACCGTGTTCGGCGATACCCTCTCCGCGCCGCTCGAGGATCAGGTGGACGCGCTCGACGCGATCTGTGCCCAGTTCCCCGACCTGGACCGGGGGCGGGTCGGGATCCGCGGCTGGTCCTACGGCGGGGCGCTCGCGGCCATCGCCGTGATCCGCCGCCCCGACGTATTCCACGCGGCCGTTTCCGGGGCCGCCCCCCACGATCAGCGGCTCTACGACACGCACTGGCGGGAGCGATTCCTCGGCCTGCCACAACAGAACCCGGAAGGATACGACCGGTCCTCCACCATAACCGGGGCCGCCAGCCTGACCAGGCCGCTGCTGCTGATCCACGGGCTGGCCGACGACAACGTGGTGGTGGCGCACATGCTCCGGATGTCGGCGGCGCTGCTCGCGGCCGGCCGCCCCCACCAGGTCCTGCCGCTGTCCAGCACGACCCACTACACCCCGGCCGACGAGGACACCTTCAGCCAGCTGCTGCGGCACGAGCTCGCGTTCCTCGCCGAGTCGCTCAGCCCGGCTCGTGGCTATGGTTGACCGGGTGAAACGTGCTATCGATGTGGCGCCGTTCGGTGAGATCGCCGATCCGCGGGAGCGCGCGCGGCTCCTCGACCAAGGAGTTAATTGTCCTTCTGGCGATACTGCAGCCGCTGCCGCGCCCTTTCGCAGACGCCACTTCGTTCGTTTTCCGCCGCAGCCTGCCTGGCCTCGTCAAGGTCGGCCGAGGTCAGCAGGCCGTTGGAGAGCAGGAAGTCGGCGAGGTCACGAGCGTGACCCCGTTCTTTCCAGATGAAGCCCTGGAGCAGCTTCTTATAGTCCGATACCGCGCCCTCTCCACTCAGATCCAGGGCGATGACCACGTTCATCATCGGCACCGACTGCGGGGCGGCTAGGCCGAGGATGAACTCCTGATAGTAAAAAGCCATGGCCAGGCGCGCCGTCGCGTTGCGCTCGAAGTAACCGCGCACCCGGGCGACCGCGTCCGCCCCGGGCTCAATGGTTCGCCGTACGATCGTCCCGGCCTGGGTGGTGGGGCTCTTATCGCCGTCCTGGGCCGCCGGGCCGGCGCGGGTGCGCGCCGAGACGTCGAGTCGCAGTCGAACCACCCACGCCCCCACGCTGACCAGCCACGAGCCCTCCGTGAGGGTTACCGGCAGCGCCTCGTAGCGCACCGGTGCGACCGGCAGGACGTGGCATGCCGTCTGCCGCACGGCTTCGGCGCGCACCGGTGTCCCCGGTGATTGCGGCGCCAGGTAAACCCGGTAGGTCGTGTCACGGCTGAACAGTTCCCAGCGGTGGTGGACGTAGCGCAGGCCCGCGCAACGCGGGGCACGGTGCAGGGTGAGATCCTCGTCGCCGCTGAGCAGGCGCCGGTCCAGCCAGGTGATCTCATCGGGCCGACAGCTCACCCACTGGCCGGGCGCCGCCGACCACACGAAAAGCCGACCCCTCACCACTGCGTCGCCACTCCCGGACGACGGCCGCCCCTGGTGCGGCCGTTCGGTCTAGCCGTGTCTGGAATGACAATTGTCGCACTATCCGGGTCAGCCGATCTCGACGCGGGACAGCGGCGCGTCGGAACTCGCTCCCCAGCGGATCGTGTCGCCGTCGCTGAGCGGTTGCTCCCCCGCGACCGGGGCACCGTTGAGGGTGAGCCCGTTCCTGCCCTGGTTCGTGATCCACCAGCGCCGGTCGGAGAACGTGAACGTCGCGTGCTCCCTGGAGACCGTGAGTACGTCGGGGAGCCGCAGCTCAACGGGCCCGCGCCCGGCGCGGGCGCCGGACATCCGGGTTTCCACTACCGAGGAGCCGGTGACCAGCCGCAGCACCGGGACAGGCGCGAGGCTCGGTTCCATGATCGTGACCATGCCCCCGCCGACCGTCAGGTCCAGCTCAGGTTGCCCCCATCCGTAGCCGCCCGACTCGGCGTAGGCGTGCTGGGGGGTGGAGTAGGCCCATTCCGGCGCGGCGTTCGGGTCATGATGAGGTTGACCGTCGATGCCGACGGGATCACCCTGCCGCAGGCGGTAGCGACCCGGCGGGACCGATCCGGCCGCGATGACGTAAACCTCGGCCCCGCCTGCCCCGGCAAGGCGGGCGCCGTACTTGGCTACCTGCTCCCGGTAGACCTCGCTCACGCTCGCGCTGACCACGCCGAGTTCCATCCGCTCGCACAGTGAGTCGAGATCATCGGGGTGCAGCTGAAGTTCAACGAGGTTCGGCGCGAGCAGCGCCCCGCTGGGCGTGACCAGGAACACGTCGGACAGATGGCGCATGGCGACCCTCAGCACATCCTGTCCGTCGCGCCACGGCCGGGAGGCCATCCGCCGCAGCCACGGATGATCCCGGGTGATGCCCATGGTCCGCAGGCCGCCCACGCCCGCGGCGGCCAGGACCGCGATCACCATCAGCACCAGGGTGGCCGAGACGATCGAACCCGTCACGAGCTCCAGGAACAGCCAGCACGCCGCGACTGCGGCCGCAACCGCCCAGCGCCGGCGGTTCCGCGGCCCCAGCGGAGCGCGCGTCCCTTTCCTGCCTCCCGTCATCGAGCACCGTCCTTGACGTATTCCTTCGTGCTTCGATCGCCTTGATCCGGACGTCCTCGAGTCCGAGGATGCGGCCAGCGCCGCCGTCGGTCAACGAATCAGCCCCGACTTCCAGATATCTGGAAGTCGGAACCCCGGTGACCAGCACAATGTCCCCGGTACCGGCCGCCGCGAAGAATGCTCAAGGCAGCGGCACGGCTTACCGTTGTGTCTCGTGGACACACTCACCGAATACGCCGAACGGATGTGGCGAGGCGAGGCCAAGATGCGCGGGCTGCTCGCGGACGGCGCCCCGATGGGCGTGGCCGCGCCCGTCGCGGACGGGGTCGCGGTGGTGCCAGGATTCGCCAACGTAATCGTGTTCCAGACGGCGGACGGGCTGGTGCTCGTCGACACCGGCCTGCAGCAGACCGCGCGGGCGATGTTTCGCGCCGTCCGCGCCTGGTCCGCCGATCCGGTCCGGTACGCGGTCTTCACCCATGGTCACGTTGACCACGTGTTCGGCATGGCGCCGTACGACCAGGAGGCAGCGGCCAAAGGGTGGCAGGCACCGGTCGTGGTGGCGCACGAGGCGGTGGGCGCCAGGTTCGGGCGGTACGCCAGGACCGCCGGGTACAACGCGGTGATCAACCGGCGGCAGTTCGGCCTCGACGACCTGGAATGGCCCGTGGACTTCCGGTATCCGGACCGCGTCTACCGCGACCTGGACGGTTTCAGCTGCGGCGGCCTGACGTTCGAGTTGCGGCACGCGCTCGGCGAGACCGACGACCACACCTGGGTGTTCGTCCCCGAACGCCGGGTGCTGTGCCCCGGCGACCTGTTCGTGTGGGTGTCCCCCAACGCAGGGAATCCGCAGAAGGTGCAGCGTTACCCCGCCGAATGGGCGGCCGCGCTGCGGGAGATGGCTTCGGCTCAGGCGGATCAGCTCCTGCCCAGCCACGGCCCGCCCATCATCGGCGCCGAGCGCGTCCGTGAGGCGCTGACCTGCACCGCTGCTTACCTGGAGTCGCTGGTCGAGCAGACGCTGGCGCTGATGAACGCCGGCGCGCGGCTCGACGAGATCATCCACGCTGTCCGGCCGCCCGCCGACCTGGCCGCCAAACCGTACCTCCAGCCGGTCTACGACGAGCCCGAGTTCATCGTCCGCAACGTGTGGCGGCTCTACGGCGGCTGGTACGACGGCAATCCCGCCCACCTCAAGCCCGCACCGGACGCGGTGCTCGCGACCGCGCTCGCCGAACTGGCCGGCGGCGCCGCAGCCCTGGCTGACCGGGCGCAGGCGGCAGCGGCGGCCGGTGACCTGCGGCTGGCCGGCGACCTGGCCGAACTGGCCGCGCTTGCTGCGCCGGACGACGCGGCGGTGCATCACGTGCGCGCGGAGGTCAACGAGGCCAGGGCCGCCGCCGAACCGTCGCTGATGGCCCAGGGCGTATTCCGCTGGGCCGCTCGCGAGTCCCGGCGCGCCCAGGGCGCTGACTGACACCGTCAACCCCGCCAGAGGTGATAGTGAGAAGCCATGGTCGCCGTCACCCGTACGCCCCGCCGCAGCTGGATCGAGGAGGGCCTGCGGGCCCTGGCCGCAGGCGGGCCGGACGCTGTCCGCGTGGAGGTGCTCGCGCAGGCGCTCGGCGTGACCAAAGGCGGCTTCTACGGGCACTTCTCTGGCCGGCCCGCCCTGCTCGCCGAAATGCTCGACGCCTGGGAGCAGATGAGCACCGATGAGGTGATCGAACGCGCCGAACGGCGCGGCGGCGACGTCAGGGACCGGATACGCCTGGCGGGCGCGCTCACCTTCTCCGGCGACATACTTCCGGTCGACCTGGCCATCCGCGCCTGGGCCCGGCATGACCCGGCGGTCGCCGAGCGCCTACGGCGTGTCGATAACCGGCGCATGGACTACCTGCGGCGGCTGTTCCGCCCGATCTGCCACGACGAGGAAGAGGTCGAGGCCCGCAGCACGCTCGCCTTCTCGTTCGCCATCGGACACCACTTCATGGCCGCCGACCACGGCGCGCGCAGCCACGCAGACGTCCTGGACCTGGCCGCCAGGTGGCTCCTGGCCTGAGCGCGGGCGCAACTCCGCCGGACGGGCAACCGATACCGCGGGCAGCCTGCTCATGGGCCCGTCATCGGCGCTGATGAGCATCCCGGCTAGCATCGCCTCAGGGCCACTCGCGCCAGACCAAAGGGGCTTATCCGATGCCAGCAGATATCCCGGCCACGACCTTGCAACTGCGGTCGCTGGTCAAGGCCGACCAGACGGTCGAGCTGTTCCTGGATACGGTCGAGGTACCGGAGCCAGGTCCCAACGAGGTGGTTGTCCGGGTCGAGGCATCGCCGATCAATCCCTCGGATCTCGGCCTGCTGCTAGCAGGCGCCGACGTGACCGCTGCTGTCTCGGGCGGCTCTGCCGACCGGCCCGTCGTCACGGCACCGTTGCCAGACGCTGCCATGCGCGCCGCGGCAGCACGGGTAGGCATACCGATGCCGGCAGGCAATGAGGGCGCCGGAACGGTCGTCGCCGCCGGCGCGTCGGCCGCGGCCACGGCTCTGCTAGGTAAGACGGTGGCCGCGGCGGGGGGCGCCATGTACGCGCAGTACCGCTGCGTGGACGTGTCGCTGTGCCTGGAGCTGCCCGAAGGCACCCGGGCGGTCGACGGGGCGTCCTCGTTTGTCAACCCCATGACGGCGCTTGGCATGGTGGAGACCATGCGGCGAGAGAACCACGTAGCCCTGGTGCACACGGCTGCCGCCTCCAACCTGGGCCAGATGCTCAACCGCCTGTGCATCCAGGAGCAGATCCCGCTCGTAAACATCGTGCGCAGGAACGAGCAAGAGGAACTGCTGAGATCGGCGGGCGCTACCTACGTGTGCAACTCCACGTCCCCAGCATTCATGGATGAGCTGACCGCTGCCTTGAAGGAAACAGCCGCCACACTGGCCTTCGACGCCACCGGCGGCGGCAGGCTAGCCAGCCAGATACTGACCGGCATGGAAGCGGCAGCCAGCGCCGCCGCAGGAAGCTACAGCCGCTACGGATCCACCGTCCACAAGCAGGTCTACATCTACGGATCGCTGGACCGGGGGCCAACGGAGCTGACGCGCAACTACGGCATGGCCTGGGGCATCGGGGGCTGGCTGCTCACCCCGTTCCTGCAGAAGATCGGCCTGGAGGGCATCCAGCGACTGCGCGACCGAGTCGCTGCCGAGCTGACCACCACTTTCGCGAGCAGCTACACCGACCGGGTATCGCTGGCCGGCGCCCTCCAGCTCGAGGCGATAACTGCCTACGCCCGGCAGGCAACCGGGTCGAAATACCTCATCATCCCCAGCCACTAAGGCGCGCCGCCCCGCACGCGGCGAGGGCACTGATGGGCAGGCGCCCGTTCCTGGTGCATGTCCGTTTCATTCAAGACCTCGCTGGTCTCGCGCACCGATCATGATCTGCAGCACTGCGACCAGAACATGAGGAGCTCGACCATGAAGCCGCGCATCCACGTCATCACCCTTGCGGTAGCTGACCTCGATCGGGCCCTGGCGTTCTACCGCGACGGGCTGGGCTTCCGGACCGAAGGCCTGATCGGTACCGAGTTCAAAGGGGACCAGAACACTCCCGACGGGACCACGGCGGTGTTCCACCTCGACGGCGGGCTCATGCTGTCGATATATCCGCGCTCCGAGCTCGCCAAAGACGCCCTCGTCCCGCTGATCGCGGCGAAGCCCGGCGAGTTCAGCATCGGGCACGCGGTGGCCAGCCGGGCTGAGGTCGATGAAGTCATCGGACAGGCCAAGGCAGCCGGAGCAGCCGTCACCGACTCACCTCACGACCGGCCGTGGGGTATCTACTCGGGTTACTTCCAAGATCCCGACGGCCACCTCTGGGAGGTCATCTGGAACCCCGCGCTGGACCTCGCCCTGTCCTGAGTATCGCGTGGTGGTCGTCCGGCCACTTATGACCTGCCCACGCCGCGGGACTGAGCCAGGCCCGCTGGGCTAGCATGCGGGCATGAAAGGGCACCGTTTGCGTGGTTACGGGCGCGACATCCGGGATCGGCAAGGCGGCGGCGACCGCGCTGGCCAGGCTGGGCGCCACGGTCGTGATGGTCGGCCGCGACCGTGGCCGGACCGAGGCGGCCGCGGCCCAGATCGCTGCGGTGAGCGCGTCGCCGCCGCGGGCGGAGATCGCTGACCTCGCCTCGCTTGAACAGGTGCGCGGACTGGCCGACCGGCTGGCTGGGCTGGAGCGCATCGACGTGCTCATCAACAACGCCGGCCTGGTGCTCGGTGAACGACGGATCACCCCGGATGGCCTTGAGCACGTGTTCGCGCTCAACCACCTGGCGCCCTTCCTGCTGACCAACCTGCTCCTGCCGAAGCTGACGGCGTCCGCGCCCGCGCGGGTCGTAACCGTGACCTCCGATGCGCACTCTGCCGCCCGTCTCGACCTCAGCGACCCGAACCTGGAGCACGGATGGGACAGCTGGCGGTCCTACGCCAACAGCAAGCTGGCCAACATCTTGTTCACGCGCGAGCTTGCCCGCAGGCTGGACGGCACCGGGGTGACGGCCAACTGCGCACACCCGGGCGTGGTACGGACGGGCTTCGGGCGGGAGTCCAAGCCGCTGCTGAAGCTCGGCATCACGATCGCCCGGCCGTTCATGCTGTCACCCAAGCGCGGCGCGGACACCATCGTGTACCTCGCCACCTCGCCCGATGTAGCGGGCCAGGCCGGGGGGTACTACATCAAGCGCCAGCGGCGCGAACCATCGGCAGCCGCGCGCGACGACACGGCCGCGCGGGAATTGTGGGAGCTCAGCGAAAAGATGACCGGCCTGTCGCCAGCCCGGCCCGCCGGAAGCTGACCCGGCCACCGGTGCGACCACTTCGCTGCGTTCAGACCGCGACTATTAGCTCGGTCTCGATCGGCTCGGCGGCCAGCAGCCCCAGCCACGTCTGGCTGTTCGGCACCGACGGCACCACTGGCGAGCCCATGATCCTTAGCCACTCCTGATCTGAGGCGCGCCGGTTCTGCGGGTCAGGAATACCTGGCTCGGTGCGGCCGGACCCTCGTGGCCGCAGCGAAGACGGGGCTGCAATCCCGTTACTAGCCTGATACGCCTGCACTTGGTGCCAGGCTGGCTCCGGTGTTCCCGTTCACCGCCGCCGGCCCCGCCGGCGCCAGCTGAAGAAAGCCGGGGCTGCCGGCCGCGGCAAGCAGCAGCAGGCGGCCCGACAGCCTGCGCAGCCTCGCCAGCTCCCCGATGACCACGCGAGCGTCCTCGGCGACCGTCTCGTCAGTCACCGACAGTTCTATGAGCTCTGCGTGGCCGAGCGCCACGGTGATCGGCGTGCCCAGCTCGTGCGAGGCATCGACCAGGAACATCTGCTGCTGCTCCAGCAGTCGCAGGTTCTCCCGCGACACGCGCTGCACTTCTCCCATCGCCGCGAGCTGCTCCAGCAGCGCCGCCTGCCGACGCCGCCCGTGCCAGACCATGGCCAGGAACATCAGCGCGACCAGCGGAACCTCGACCAGGTAGTCCGCTTCCTGCTGACCGTCCAGCACCTGCGCCACGATGATCCCCCCGGTCGCCAGCGTCACCGCGGCCACCGTGAGGATGGCGGGCTGCAGCCGCCACATCCGCAATCCGTAAATGAGCGTCAGGCTCACCCAGATGACCAGGAAGGGAACCGTCGACCAGGCCCCCATCTCGCGCATGCCGAGCAGGTTCACCCCGACGAACACCGCCCAGACGACGTCCACCCACGACGACCGCACCCAGCGCAGCCCCCGCCTCAGCCACCCGCCCAGGGCAAGCCGCCGCATCATTCCGCCCCGCCCGTCAGCCGCCTCAGCCTGGGCGCCGCTCATCCCGGGCACCGCATTGCCGCCTTCCGCCACACGGCACCAGGTCACGCCGAATGCCGACCCCCCACGGTAAAGACCGAAACCACAAACCCGCACAAAGATGACCAATCCGACATCGGTCCGTGACGTTGCCAGCCGGGGCCGATGACGGCCGGCCGCCTTGGCAGCCTCAGGCCGCTCGGGCTTCGCGTGGCGTCAGAAGGACCGGCCAGGGTTGAGGATGCCGGCCGGGTCGAGCGCTGTTTTGATCGCCTGGTGCACGGCCAGCGACACGGGCCCGAGCTGCTGCCGCAGCCAGGTTTGCTTGAGGACCCCGACGCCATGCTCACCCGTGATGGTCCCGCCGAGCAGGCGCGCGTGATCGCAGAGCCGTTCACCGGCCGCCATGGCGCGGGCCACGGTGTCGGCGCCCAGGTCGGGCAGCATCAGCACCGGATGCAGGTTGCCGTCGCCCGCGTGCGCGACGGTCGCGATCGGGATGCCGCTGCCCGCGCTCACCTCCTGGATGGCCGCGAGCATCTCCGCCAGCTGCCCCGGCCGGACGCAGACGTCTTCGATGACCGTGGGCCCTGCGGCCATGACGGCCGTGCCTGCGAGTCGGCGCGCCTCAAGGAGCAGGTCCGATTCCTCGGCAGTCGTCGCCTGGATCACGAGGTCGGCACCCGCCTCCTCGCAGCATTGCGTCATCAGCCGGACCTCATCATCCGCGGCAGTACCGTCGGCCTGGCCGATGAGCAACCCGGCGGCGCAGCGGTCCAGGTCCATCCGGCGGTAGTCCTCGATCGCGTTGACCGTGGCCTGGTCGATGAGCTCGAGCATGCTGGGCACGACCCCGCTGGCCTGGATGGCGTCCACCGCGTGGCCGATTGCGGACAGCGCGGGAAACGACGCGACGAACGTCACCGGGTCGCGCGGCGGGCGCGGGCGGATCCGCAAGGTGGCCGACGTGATCACGCCGAGGGTCCCTTCCGACCCGATGAACAGCGAGGTGAGGTCGTATCCGGCGACGTCCTTGCGGGCGCCGCTGCCGGTGCGCAGCACGGTGCCGTCGGCTAGGACGACTTCAAGGCCGAGCGCGGAATCCCGGGTCACGCCGTACTTGACGCACCGCATGCCGCCAGCGTTGGTGGCGAGGTTGCCGCCGATCGTGCAGATCTCGAAGCTGCCAGGATCGGGCGGGTAGAACATCCCGGCGGCCGCGGCCGCCCGGCCCAGGTCTGCGTTGAGGACCCCGGCCTCGACGACGGCGTACTGATGCCTCGTATTGATCTCGCTGATGGCGGTGAACCGCTCCAGGCTGAGCATGAGACACCCGTCGATCGCGTTCGCACCGCCGGAAAGCCCGGTACCCGCGCCCCGAGGCACCACGGGAACCGCGTTCCCGGCCGCCCACCGCAGCGTGCTGCTCACCTCCGCGACGGTACCTGGCCGGACGACGGCCCGCGGCCGACCCGCGGGAACAGTGGCCGCACGGTCACGCCGGTAACCCTCGATGACCCCGGCATCGGTCACAACAGCACCCGGAGAAAGCCGCCGCGCCAGATCCGCCAGGTCACCGCTCACGGTTCCAGGCTAGCCAACCCGTCGCGCCAGCCCAGACGGCATCCCGCCACAACGACAGCCGCGGTCAACTTCGCCGCACGGGAAGCGGTGGTGTGGTGCTGCTGGCCGGGGCCGGTGGCATGACCCGCTGGTGGGCTAGCGCTTGCGGGCGACCCCGCACCAGGCTGTCACCTGAGCCGGGCTGACCACGCCCGGCTCAGGCCGCCACTGCTGGGGCTGCACCAGGCCCGGATCAAGCAGTTCCAGCCCGTCGAAGAACCGTGTGACCGCCCAATGGTCTCGCATGGTGGCCTTCGGCCCGCTCATGCGCTCGTTCACCCGTCTGGTCATTTCCGCCATCTGCGCCGCCCGGATGTCGCTGGCCGGGTGCGAGAGCACAAGATAGCTGCCCGGCGGCAGCGCCCGCACCAAAGCAGCCACGATGCCGTACGGGTCATCGCTATCCGGGATCAGGTGCAGGATGATCAGCAGCATCAGCGCGACCGGCTCGCCGAAGTCCAGGGTCTGCGCCGCCTCCGACACGATGGCGGCGGTCTCGCGCAGATCAGCCTGGAGGTAAGCGGTCGCCCCATCGGGGGCGCTGGTGAGCAGAGCCCGGGCATGCAACAGCACCACCGGGTCATTGTCCACGTAGACGACCCGCGCGTCCGGGGCGGCGGCCTGTGCCACCTCATGGGTGTTGCCCGCTGTGGGCAATCCGGTGCCGATGTCGAGGAACTGGCGGATGCCGCACTGGGCCGCCAGATAGTGCACCGCGCGGGCCAGGAACGCCCGGTTCGCGCGCACGTCCGCCACGATCCCCGGATTGGCGGCGATCGCCTGCTCGGCTGCTTCCCGGTCAGCAGCGAAATTGTCCCTGCCGCCCAGCCAGTAGTTGTACACCCGGGCGGAATGGGCGTGACGGGTATCCAGCCCCAGCGCTTCATCCCGGGCCATGGACCCCTCCGGCCGCCCTCCGGGCTGTCCGGACATAGGGCGATACTAGCGCTCAGCGGCATCGGAGCAGCCACGAGCCTATTGGCGCTTGCTGCTCTCGCGCTGAACATCACACTGGGCTGGTGGTGGGGCGACCGGGTCGCTGCTCTGATCGTCGCCGCTGTCACTGCCGCCGAAGCCTGGCACACAGCACCGCATCACCGCCCGCCCGGGAGATCTGGTTGGCAACGCTAATGCTCGGACGATCGAGACCCAGATTCCTCTATCAAATGCGTCTGGAGCTATAAAGGGGTGCCGGCGGAACCGGACGGTTCCGTCCGGCCAGGCCAAACTCGATCGCTCCGACTACCGACTCGACCACCTTCACCCGGGCCCACCGCTTGTCCTCGGCCTCGACCAGCACCCACGGCGCGGCGGCGTGGTCGGTCCGGTCCAGCATCTCTTCCACGGCCGCCTCGTACTCCAACCGCTTCCCCCGATTCCGCCAGTCCTCCTCGGTCAGCTTCCAGGCCTTCAGCGGCTCGCGCTCTCGCGCCCTGAACCGCTTGAGCTGCTCCCCCGGCGACAGGTGCAGCCAGAACTTGACCATGATCATGCCCTCGTCGGTCAGCGTCCGCTCGAAGTCGACGATCTCCCGGTAGGCGCGTCGCCACTGCTCCTCGGTGGCGAATCTCTCGACTCGCTCGACTAGGACGCGGCCGTACCAGGACCGGTCAAGCACCGCCATGCCGCCCCAGCCAGGCAGCACAGGCCAGAACCGCCACAGGAAATGGTGGCGTTTCTCGTCATAGGTCGGCGCGCCGAACTGGGCGACCCGGACATGCCTCGGGTCCAGCGGCGCGACGAGCCGTTTGATCGCGCCACCCTTGCCGGAGGCGTCCCACCCCTCGAAGACCACGCAGACCGGCGGCCCGAGTTGCGCGTCGTCCCCGATCTGGCCGCCCAGGACCAGCCGAAGGTGCAGCAGCCGGGATTGAGCCGTGGCGAGGCGGGCCTCTTCCTGCTCCGGGGTGAGCTTCAGGCTGAGATCCAGCCCGGCGAGTGCGGCGCCCTTACCAGCCATCCGCGACGCCTCCCCTCATCGACTGAGCCGCCCGAACGGACGGTCAGCGGGCAGACTTCCTGGTATCTGCCAGCCGTGCGCGGGGTGCCCATCCGGCCCCGGCGGCGCTCATGCGGCCCAGGCCTAATCCTCCACCGGCTTACCCAGGTTCGAGTTCCCGGTAAACAGCACAGAAGTGCCGACCCCCAGCCCCGCGGACTATGCCGGACACGACCCGCCATTGTGCCCTACCGGCCCGGCACTCTCAGCGAGGCGCTAACCGACCCCTACCGCCGGACCTATCTCGAAGCGCTCGGTCAATCCGCCGACAGGTCGATCTGGTCCGGTTTGCGGCCCCAGGTCAGGAAGAGCAAGCCCGATATCACGCGCGTGTGAGGGTCCTGGAGATGGGACCGGACTGCGGTGTCCAGCTCGTCGAGTTCGGCGGCGCTGGCCAGGCCCATGTCGAGCACCTGTGGCCGCATGGCGCGGACCAGGTCAGGGCGGATGGTCCGCCGGGAATTGCCCGGCGGGTACATCTGCACCCTGGCCTCCGCCTGGACATCGTCCAGTCCCGCCTGGCGGAAGAGCTCCGGTACCCGTCGGCCGATCCACGGGTCGGCGCCGTTGCGGCGGAAGGCCATCGTGAAGATGTCGCAGAGCCGGTCGAAGGCTGGGTGCGGCGGGTAGCACCGGCCGTGCTCGGTGTCGGGTTCCATGGACGCCACCCAGCCACCGGGCCGGGCCAGCCGTACCATCTCGGCTGCTACGTCAGCGGGGTCGGGGAGGTTGACCAGCAGGGTGCGGGCATGCACCAGGTCGAAGGAGTCCGACGGCAGCCCGGTTCGCCTGGCGTCCGCGGTCATTGTCTGCACGCCGCTTAGGTCCCGCCTGGCGGCGAACTCGGCGGCCATGGCGGTATGTGCCGGGTCTGCGTCCAGGCCGACAACCCGGCCTGCCGGTGCGACCCGCTCGGCCAGCAGGTCGAGGATGCCGCGCGGGCCGCAGCCCAGATCGATCACGGTGTGTCCTGGCCGTAGGCCAACCCGGTCCAGCAGGTCCCGGCTGTCAAGGGCCAGCTCGTCAGCCTGGCGCTGCAGCCGGGCGCCCTCGCCTGTGCTGCTGCCCAGCGCGTAGACGGCGTTCGGGTCCTGACCCGGTGTCGTGCCCGAGGCCGACCGGGCAGATTCGGCCATGCTGCACCACCTCGCGACCAGGCTCGCTCGGCAACACGCTACATCAGGTTCCGCGCCGTCACCGCCGACGGCGCGGTCGTTAGGTGAATGGGTAGCCGCACTGCCGGTAGTGGCATTGCCGGGCCTGGTACTGGCGGCGCTGGCGCCAGCCGGACCAGGACCAGACGTGTCGACATTCCAGCAGCCGGGCGGCGCTCAGCTACCTGCATTCGACCAGCGACCGGCAACGTGAGCGAGCCGAGACTGTGGCTGCCCGGGTGCAGTCGGAACTAGGCAAGCCGGACAAAGCAGATACGAACGGTGTGGCACGTGTATGGCACGACGGCGAGAGCACCGATGGTGAGACACCATGATCGGCTTGTCTCCAACACCCGTGACCGGAGTCTTTGAGCTGCGCCCCGACCGCGGGACCTACTGAGCGGTCTGGTACGCCACGATCGTGGCCCGACGCGATCGCCTCGGCCTCCCGATAGACGGCTTCGATGCGCAGATAGCCGCCATCTGCCGGACACGCGGCGCGGCGCTGGCCACGCGCAACGCCAAAGAGTTCCGGGAAACCGGAATCGACGTCATCGATCCGTGGCAGGAAGGCTGACCGGTCCGTTACCCAATG
>JBOHCK010000143.1:0-14565 GCA_050698755.1 Streptosporangiaceae bacterium
CTAGTAGGGCTTGACGCTTCGAGTGGCGAAACCCGATGCTCCCGGCCCCCGCCTGCGCGTTCAGCCTACCGGCCTTGCGAATCTGCCCTCCAGCGGGCGTGAAACGGCCTCGGATAGCGCGGATATGCTTCTCCGGGGCCGGATTTCAGGGTGCGGGCATGGCGAAGTCCCCGCCATCGGCGGGTTGCGGATCGGGTGTTCCCTACGTGTCCCGCGTGATCAGGAGCGCGGAGGCGAGTTGCGCCAGGATCGTCAGGCTGGCGTGCAGCGTGACCCGCGCGAGCCGCCGCAGCCGCAGCGGCAGCAGCCCGTAGTCGTTCTTGAGCCGGCCGTACCCGCGCTCTACGGCGGTGCGCCGCCTGTAGAGGGACTTCCACCGGTCGGTGCCGTGGGGGATCAGCGGGTGCAGCCGTGACGCCTTGATCCACTTAGACGCGGGCTGGCACTCACCCGTGGGGCACCGCCACTTCGACGCGCCGCGCTTGGCGTCGGCGCCGGCGAACGTCCACTCGCCGTGGTCACAGGCCGGGGGCTTGTGCTTGCCCGCCTTGACGGCGGGAGTCTGCACGAGCGCGATGACGGGCCGGATGCCCCGCGACTCGCACACGTCATGCATCGGCTGGCCGTCATAGCCCTTGTCCAGGACGGCGACCTGCGCAGCGAACCCGCGCTCCAGCACCGAGTCGAGCAGCCCGGCCACTTCCGCCTGCTCGGGCTCGTTGGCCGCCCTGATCGTCCACGCGAGCGGCAATTCCGTCTGCGTGCAGACGGCCATGTGCAATTTGTACCCGTAAAACGCGCCGCCCTTCCGGGTGGAAATTGACGACCGGTGTCCCCACCCGGCGTCAGGGTCGGCAAAGCGGGTCCGCAGCGGGCCATTTGAGTTGCCGACGTGCTTGTGCCCATTGGCATAGGCGGGCATGTCCGACCCGTCAATAGCGACGGTCTGGCCCATGTCCGGGTGCGCCTCGCGCAGGGTGGCGAGCACCCGGTCAATGCAGGCGGTCAGCATGTCCCCGTGCTCGCGGAGCTTGGCCGCGAAGCGGTAGCAGGCCCAGTGCGAGGGAGCGCCGCCGATGGCCTCGCGCAGCGCGGCGTGCTCGGCGATCAGCCGTGCGGTCCTGGTCCAGGTCGGCAGGCAGTAGACCGACTTGATCAGGAACGCGCCCACCATCACGCGGACAGGGAAGCCGGGGCGTCCCGTCCACCGGGTCTCGTCAAGATCAGCGATCAGGTGCTTGATCTCGGGCAGGTCCAGCAGTGCGGCGACCTGTGCCGCGTCGTGCGGCAGTGCTATTGTCGAAGTGGCCATGGAGTCCCATCTCCCTGGTCCGGACCCCCGGAGGTTCCCGCCTCGCGGGGGTCGCCCTTTGTTCTCTTTTCACTTTCACAATAGCGCTGGGGTATGACATTTCCGGGGTACTGAGAAGCCCCCGGACGAGCGGGAATTATCACTTTCTGGGTTCCACTGAAAACATGTGCGGGTATATATGCGGGACGCTCGGGGCGGATGCTTACCGAAGCGGAAAGCCGGGGAAACTGCCAGTATGAGCGAGCTTGAGATCGTCGGGCCGTTTACGTCTCACTGGGTTGTCGTGGACGGCCGGCAGGTGCCCTTCCTCGAAGCCGAGCCGGCGAACGGGGGCATCATCCGGCTCACGCTGGATCAGCGTTACGCCCTTGATGTCCCCGTCGCCGACGCGGACCGGATCATCTCGTTCATCGCCGATTGCATCGCCGTGGGGCTGGGCTATACCTGCCACCCTCGCCACGGGATGGAACCGGTGCGCTCAACTCCGTTCCCGCCGGCCACGTGCGTTGACCTGCTCGGGGCTGCGGGTGACGGGTCACCGGCACGGAGCTAGGTTGTCCAGGTTGTTGTCCCTGACGGCATCGGCATGCGAGATGAGCGTGTCGATGCCGCAGCACTGGTAGCGGCGTACCCCGGCGATCGCCCCGGTCGACGGGCTCACCGTGTAGAGCCGGTGCCCGGCGTTCATCAGCTGATACGCCTCCGGGACGCTGATGGTCTGACCGACGGCCGCGATCCCGACCCCGATGATGTGATGGTGCCCGCTGCCGGTGAGCGGGCTCATGGTTACGCAGGTTATCTGGTAGGCGTTCACGGAAACTCCTTCGTGTGTTGTGGGGCAACACACGGGCGCGCCTGCTACCGACGGCAGCGCGGAAGCGCTAACGTAGCGAATGAAGGCGCCAAAAAGCCTTGCTACGCCCCGTGTGTTTCCAACCGGTATTTTCCCACCGGTACGCGAGGGCCGTAGCACGCCACGCCGGGCGAGTCTGAGAACTCGCCCGGCGTCGTGCTGTCCGGGACGGCTACATGCTCCCGGCAGCCAGATCGGCGAAGCCCAGTTGCGCCGGTTCCTCGGGAGTCCTCACGGCGGTCTGGTAGCGCGTCATCAGCGTGGGCGTCTGCGGACGCTTTCCCGCCAGGATCTCGGCAACGGTGATCACCTGCACACGGGGGAACGTCTGGCCGTTGACGGGCCAGGTGTAAGTGCCGCCGTGGTTCACTGCGTCGATCATGCCGCGAGTAGGGTCCTCCATGGTGATCAGGACGCCTATCTGCGCTCTCTGCGTCTCCACGGTGCCGACCAGTTCGCGCACGTGTTCCGGGCCGATGTTGCCGCCGCCCTTGACGGACACCAGCACCCTGCCGGCGGTCTTCCTGTCCAGGTGGAAGCGGGCCACGCCGTCCACGCCCTTGTCGCCGCGCTGGTTCTCGTTCGGCCGTGCGTTGATCCGGGTCACGGCCCACCGCTCGAAGTCGAACGGGGACCGCTTCATCAAGGCCCTGGCTCCTGCCATGTCGCGCGGCTTCCCGAACGTCTCATAGGTGCCCGCGATCCCCCGGATACCTGTCCTGGAGCCGCTTCTCGATCAGGTCGACCGCGATGAACGTGATGTCGATCCCGATCCACTGCCGACCGAGACGCTGGGCCGCGTCAACGGTGGTGCCGCAGCCGCAGAACGGGTCAAGGATGACATCGCCGGGGTTGCTGCTTATCGAAATGACCCGCTCCAGTAGCGCGATCGGCTTCTGCGTCGGGTATCCCAGGCGTTCGGCAGCCTGGGAATTCAGCGGCGCGATATCGGGCCAGACATCGCTCAGCGGGTGCCCTCGCTGTTCATCAAGGTAACGCTTGTAGGCCGGGACGCGTCCGGGTGCGGTCTGGACTATGAGACCATCCTGGAGCGCCTTCTCCATGCGCTCCCGAGTCCACCGCCAGACTTTCGTGACCCCCATGAACTCATAGGTCAGGTTCGGCCGGTCAGCATTCGGGTTGATCAGGTTGTCAAGCCGGTAAAGACGGCCGTCGGCATCCCGGTAGGAGTATTTCGAGGCAGTCTTCGGATCGAGAGCCGCCTCGTCATACGGCGTGAACACGGCCGATTCATTCCACGTCGCGGCCGGCGTCCGCTGGTAAGACAGCAGCACGTCATGGTTTGAGGGCAGCCGACGGGTCATGAGCCCCTTGGACCCGGTGCGCTGCCAGATAATCTCATTGCGGAAGTTCTCGGCACCGAAGATAGCGTCGAGCATCACCTTCAGGTAGTGGCTCATCACAGGGTCGCAGTGCAGGTACAGCGACCCCGTGGGCTTGAGCACCCGGTGAAGCTGCACCAGCCGGGGGGCCATGTTGACCAGGTAGGCCATGGCGTCGTTGTCCCCGACCAGCGTCCGGAACGCGGTCAGGGCTTCCCCTGCCTGCTCAGGCAGTTCGCCGGCGAACGCGTACCGCTCGTACTGGCCATGGGTCGCCGGCGTCCAGTGCCACGTGTCGTTGAACGCCTTGATCTGCGCGGAGGCATCCTGGTAATGGGCATCGCCCGGATGCCGGGCGAAGATGACGTTGTAGCTGCGGCTGGAGTTGAACGGCGGGTCCAGGTACACCAGGTCCACCGAACCGTCCGCCAGCCCCGGCAGGATGTCCAGGTTATCGCCGTAGTACAGCTTGTTCATGACCCCTCCCCGGACTGAGCGTGCCAGGCCGGGGCATCGTTGGGGTAACGATCATGGAATCCTGGCATATCCCCAGGTCAGGTGAGCACCCTCTAGCCGTAGGCGAAGCGGGTTTAGCGTTCCGCTAACCCTGCAGGCTGACTGCGGCTTCGCCCTTCTCTTCCTCAATCACGATGCTGAACGGCTTGGCGGTCACCCCGTCGCACGTGATCAGGTAGGAGATGCGCCAGTGCTCGCCGGGGCCGAGTTCCCAGTCCGCGCCCGTGTCGCTGAAGAACTCATAGACGCTGATCTTCCCGTCGGGCCGCGTCCACGTGTACCCGATGAACCAGGACTGCTCCTGTCCGGGTCCGATGACGAGCCCGGCGGCGGCCGTGCCCCCGCTCTCCGGCGGCACGGCGTGCGGGAACGCAGGATCGACACCGACCGCCGACTTCTTACGCGGATAAGGGGCCATGAACTCTGCGGTCACGTGCGCCCGGCGCTCAGGCTGCCCGGCCCGGTTCGTGACACGGATGTAGTGCGAGGTCACGCGACCGCCGGCCAAGGGTGCTTTGCGCGCGTAGTGGCGCAACTCGAACGGCGGTGGTTCCTGCTTGGCCGACACACTATCGGCTTGGGCCTTGGCTAGCTTCTTCTCGTAATCCTGCCGCTGTGCATCAAGGGCGAGCTGATGCTGCGATTGCTGTTCAGCCAGCTTGGCTGTGCGATCGTCCGCAAGGCGATGGTTCACCCGGTAGGCACCCTCAGCGAACACCGCCAGCACGATGCCCATCAGGATGACTACGACAACCAGCCATGGCAGGTGGAACACCAGCTTGACAGTGAACCCGGCGATACCAAGGAGCAGGACGGCAGCGGCGATTAGGCGGCTCAGCATGTCCACCGGGTCCAACCCCGCCGCCAGCGCCCGCAGCCAGAACCTGATGCGCTCTCGCACGGACGGCAGCCTACCGGCGGCAGAACGTACCGGGTGGGTGGGGTAAGCGCGGCCCGAAAGTGGGGTACGCGCACGCGCAGGCCAGCAATAAGGCACCCCTGACCTGCGCTATGAGATTCGCCAAGCCCTACTAGCCGTAGGTGTCGCCCGGGCCCTTGCTGCCGGGGACGCGCCAGGCGCCGCGCTGGCGCGGCGGCGCCGGGCCGCGGACCTTCACTCTGCGCACCGTGCCCTGGCCGAGCTCGGTGTTGAGCCGGGCCACCAGGACCGACGCAAGCAGCCGGACCTGGGTCGCCCAGGCCGTCGAGTCGGCGGTTACCGCGAGTTCCCCGTCGGCGAAGGTATCCGGGCGGGTGTGCGCCGCCAGGTCATGGCCGACGATCTCCGCCCAGCGGCCGAAGACCGAGCCCATCGCCGCCTGCTGCTGCCAGCCGTGCGTGTCGAGCAGGCCGTCGATCGCGCCGGCCAGTCGCTGCGGATCGTCCCGGCGGGCCCTTCGGGGAGGCATGGGGGTGCTCCCCCGCCCCCCGTGCGCGGGAGGGTCGCCCCCCCGGGGACTAGCAAAGTCGCCCCTGGCACGCGCGTCCGCCTTGGCTTCGGCGAGCGCCTCGGCCGCCAGGCGAGCCCGGTCCGGGGTCGTGGGGTCAGGCGGCACGGCTGATCACGCCGGCCTCGACGTGGAACCGCGCGCCGGCCAGCAGGGCGGGGATATCGGCCGGGACCGCGGCGGTGATCAGGACCTGCTCGGCGCCTGCGACCAGGGCGGCCAGCCGTTCCCTCCGCCCCGCATCCAGCTCCGCGAACACGTCGTCCAAGATGAGCACCGGATCTTCGCCACCCTCCCTGAGCAGCGCGAAGCTGGCCAGGCGCAGGGCGAGTGCGAGCGACCACGATTCACCGTGACTCGCGTAGCCGCGGGCGGGCAGCCCGCCGATGCATAGCTCGAGTTCATCGCGGTGCGGCCCGACCAGGCAGACGCCGCGGTCGAGTTCGCTGGCCCGGACCCCGGCCAGCCCCTTGAGGATGGCGGCCTCGATCGCCGGCGGCTGGTCGTCGGGGCCGATCGCGTCGACGCAGGCGCGGTAGGAGATGGCGGACGCGTCGCCGGAGTGGCTGCCGGATACCGCGTCGTACGCGGTGGACACGTGTGGCCGCAGCGCGGCGACCAGGCGCATCCGCCCGGCCAGCAGCGGTGCGGCCGCCCGGGCGAGCTGCGCATCCCACGCGTCGAGCGTGGCCGTCACGGATTCGCGCGCCGCACCGCGCAGGTGACCCCTGGCGCCTGCCGACTTCAGCAGGGCCGTGCGCTGCCGCAGCACCCGTTCGTAGTCGGCGCGCACGCCCGCGTACCGAGGCGCGGTAGCGACGAGCAGATCGTCGAGGAACCTGCGGCGGTCGCCGGGGTCGCCCTTGACCAGGGCCAGGTCCTCCGGCGCGAACAGCACCATCCGCACGGTGCCCAGGATGTCGCGCGGCCGCGGGAGCGGCGCGCGATTGAGCCTGACCCGGTTGGCACGGCCCGGGTTGAGCTCGACTTCGACCAGCGCGCTGCCACCGATCCCGGTGACGGCCGCCCTGACGATCGCACGCTCCGCCCCGTGCCTGACCAGCGGCGCGTCGGTGGCGACCCGGTGGCTGCCCAGCGTGGCCAGGTAGCCGACCGCCTCGACCAGGTTGGTCTTGCCCTCCCCGTTCAGCCCGGTGAAGGTCGTCACGCCCGGGTCCAGCTCGACGGAGGTGTCCGCATAGGACCTGAAGTCCGTCAGGGCGAGCCGGGTGAGGTACACAGATTGAGACTAGAGGCGTTCGCCCGTTACCCGGCCGACCGGATCGGCATGAGCACGTACCGGTACTCGGGATCCCGCTCGCTCTTGCCCGAGAGGACCGCGGGCTTGGTCGGCGAGGTGAAGGAGATCCTGGCGATGTCGGTGTCGATCGCCCCGATCCCGTCGAGGAGGTACTGCGGGTTGAAGGCGATCTGCAGGTCATCGCCCTCGAAGGCCGCCTCGATGACTTCCACCGCCTGTGCCTCCTCCGATGCGCCCGCCTCGAGCACGAGCTGGCCGGGGCTGAAGGCCAGGCGCACGGGGGTGTTCCGCTCGGCGACCAGCGCAACCCGCTTGACCGCCTCGGCGAATGGGCTGGCCGCCAGTTCCGCGGTGGCGTTGAACTCGGCGGGCAGGAGCGACTGGGTCTTGGGGTACTCGCCGGACAGCAGCCTGGTAGTGGTCTGCCGGCCTGCGCCCGCGAAGCCGATGAGGCTGTCGCCGCCGAGCGATATCGACACCTCGGCCCCTGAGGTGAGGGCGCGGGCGGTCTCGCCGAGCACGCGGGCGGGGACGAGCACGGCGGTGTCGAAGTCCGGCCGGGCCGGGTTCCAGCGCAGCTCGCGGATGGCCAGCCGGTACCTGTCGGTGGCGATCAGGGTCAGCGTGTCTCCCGCGATCTCGATCCTGACGCCGGTCAGCACGGGCAGGGTGTCGTCGCGGCCGGCCGCGATGGCCACCTGGCTGATGGCGGAGGCCAGCGCGTCACTGCCCACGGTGCCTGCTAGCGGCGGCATCTCGGGCAGCGTCGGGTATTCCTCCTCAGGCAGCAGGACGAGGGTGAAGGTAGCGCTGCTGCACTTGAGCGTGGCGCGGGTGCCGTCGGTGACCAGGCTGACCGGCTTGGCGGGCAGTGACCTGGTGATCTCGGCCAGCAGGCGGCCGGATACCAGGATCGTCCCCTCCTCATCGGTAGTGACCGGCACCGAGGCCTGCGCCGAGACCTCGTAGTCGAAGGTCGACAAGGTGAGTTCCGCTCCCGCGCGCAGGCGCATCCCGGCGAGCACCGGGGCGGTCGGGCGGGTCGGCAGCGCCCGGGCGGTCCAGGCCACGGCTTCCGCCAATTGATCGCGCTCAACCTGGAGCTTCACGAGAACTGCCTCCTACGTATCAGTGTGCGCAGGATGGGGGTTAGCAGTGGTTCTGCGCCGTCCTGGCCCACAGGGTCTACTTCGGTGTTGTTCTTTTCCTATTTAGATAAGCGTCATAGTCATAGGTGCGGTGGATATGGGGAGAACCGGTGTTTGCGCTGGTCAGCTGGCCTTTGCTGCGCACAGGCGGTGCGTCCGGCCGGGGGACGGCAGCGGTCTCGCTGTGGCCAGCGGCGGCGGCGGCACGGGCTTGCCACTGGTTGTCCCCCGGTTATCCGAATGTCTTCCACAATGTTGTCCACAAACTGTGCGCATAACTCGCCGCGGCCGGTCAGCCCGCCCGGGCCTGCTGCTTAATGCGGTTGGTGAGCTCGGTGACCTGAGTGTAGATCGACCGCCGCTCGGCCATCAGGGAGCGGATCTTCCTGTCGGCGTTGATGACCGTGGTGTGATCCCGCCCGCCGAACTGCTGGCCGATCTTCGGCAGCGACAGGTCGGTGAGCTCGCGGCACAGGTACATGGCGATGTGCCGGGCGGTGACGAGCACCCGGGACCTGGAGGTCCCGCACAGGTCTTCGATGGACAGGCCGAAGTAGGACGCGGTCTGGCCCATGATCGTCGCGGCCGTGATCTGCGGTCCCTGAGCCTCGGGGATGAGGTCCTTCAGGACGATCTCGGCCAGCTGGAGGTCGACGGACTGCCGGTTGAGGCTGGCGAACGCGGTCACCCGGATCAGCGCGCCCTCGAGTTCCCTGATGTTGGTGGAGATCCGGCTGGCGATGTACTCGAGCACCTCGGGCGGCGCGTTGAGCCCTTCCTGGATCGCCTTGCGGCGCAGGATGGCGATCCTGGTCTCGAGCTCGGGCGGCTGCACGTCGGTGAGCAGGCCCCACTCGAACCTGCTGCGCAGTCTGTCCTCCAGCGTGACCAGGCGCTTGGGCGCGCGGTCGCTGGAGATCACGATCTGCTTGCTGGCGTTGTGCAGGGTGTTAAAGGTGTGGAAGAACTCTTCCTGCGTGCCTTCCTTGTTCTCCAGGAACTGGATGTCGTCGACCAGCAGCACGTCCACGTCGCGGTAGCGGCGCCGGAAGCCGTCCTGCTTGCCGTCCCTGATCATGTTGATGAAATCGTTGGTGAACTCCTCCGAGCTGACGTACCTGACCTTCAGGCCGGAGTAGAGGGTCTGCGCGTAATGCCCGATCGCGTGCAGCAGGTGCGTCTTGCCCAGGCCCGAGTCGCCGTAGACGAACAGAGGGTTGTACGCCTTGGCGGGCGCCTCGGCGACCGCGACGGCCGCCGCGTGCGCGAACCTGTTGCTGGATCCGATCACGAACGTCTCGAAGGTGTACTTGGAGTTGAGCCTGGTGCCGCCCGGGCGGGGACCGGAAGGGCCCGGCGGGATCGCCCCGGTCCGGCCGGGGTCCTGGTGGGTGGGCTCGTGCATCCCCGCGTCCTGGGGCTCGGGGAGCTGCGTCGTGTGCCGTGTGCCGTCATCGGTGTCGAGAGGCCCGCCGAGCCCCTGGACTCGCGGCCCGGAGGGCTCGGCGACGAGGTCGGTGACGCCCGCCCCGGCGGCCATCGCCAGCGGTGGCGTGGGATCGACGGTGACCGCGAGCTGGATGTCGCGGCCGAGTTGCTGGGAAAGGGCCTGGGTGAGCAGGGGTCGCAGGCGGGTTTCCAGCTGCTCCTTGACGAATTCGTTGGGGGTCGCGATGAGGGCGGTGTTCTCCACCAGCCCGAGCGGGCGGGTCAGTTTCAGCCAGGCCCGCTGGTGTGGCTGGATCTGCAGGTCGGCCAGTCCATCGAGAGATCGAGCCCACACTTCGGCCAGGTCTGAATTTGTCACCTGTGCGCTCCCCTCGCATCCCCACGCCGCGAGCCAGGGCCCACGATCCACAGAACTATCCACATGTTGTGCACGTGGCATCCCGGCTGCACACGGTGACCGCGACAGCTCGGGGAGAATAACTTTCCACAGCCTAAGCCGCGGCGGCGGGGGACGCCTGGCAAACGGCGGTCTTCCAGATGGTAGCCTGTGATGAATCCGCGGGCCGTACATCGTACGCCCACGCGTTGTCACGATCCCTTCACCTGGAGCCCCCAGTGAGTAAGCGCACGTTCCAGCCGAACAATCGGCGCCGCGCCAGGACGCATGGTTTCCGGCTGCGCATGCGCACCCGGGCCGGCCGTGCCGTCCTCGCGGCCCGCAGGCACAAGGGCCGCGAAAAGCTGAGTGCCTGATCCTGCCGTCCCAGTCCCGGATGCGCCGGGGCGCGGAGTTCGCGCTCACCGTGCGCACCGGGGCTCGTGCGGGCCGGCCGCTGGTCGTAGGCCACCTGCTGGTGCGGGCCGACGGTGCCCAGGACCTGGAGCCGGCCCGGGTAGGATTCGTGGTCAGCCGGGCCGTAGGGTCGGCAGTAATAAGGAACCGCGTCAAGCGGCGGCTTCGTGAGCTTATGCGCGGGTACCTTCAGTCGCTTCCTGGCGGTAGCCTTCTTGTGGTGCGCGCAAACGCTGCGGCCGCGCACGCGAGCCAGCCGGATCTCGCCGCGGATCTGGATCTGGTGATCGGCAGGTTGCTGCGGCGGCAGGTTGGGACACGCGTCGGTAATGCCACAGACAGAAATCCGGATTAGCCCGGGCCGCACCGCCACGGTGCCGGCACGGCTGCTCATGGTCCCGATCGCGGGTTACCGGCGGTTCGTTAGTCCTCTGCTGCCCCCGCGGTGCAGGTTCGCGCCCTCGTGCAGCGAGTACGCGCTCACCGCGCTGGCCGAGTACGGCGCGGCGCGCGGGCTGTGGCTCGCGGTCAAGCGCATCGCCCGATGCCATCCGTTTCATCCCGGCGGTTACGACCCGGTGCCGTCTCGTGTAATCCCGCCAAGCCCGCGAGGAGCTGACCGGTGAGCATTCTCAACCCGCTGGCTGACCTGGTGGCATGGGCGATCATCCACATCCATATCGCGCTGGGCGCGCTGTTCGGCCCGAATACCGGCCTGGCCTGGGGCCTGTCCATCGCCGTCCTGGTCATCATCATCCGGCTGCTGCTCGTCCCGCTGTTCGTCAAGCAGGTCCATGCCCAGCGGAAGATGGCCCAGCACGCACCCCAGATCGCCGAGCTCAAAAAGAAGTACAAGAACGACAAGCAGCGTCTCAACGAAGAGACGATGAAGTTCTACAAGGAAAACGGGGTCAACCCGCTGGCGGGCTGCCTGCCGATGATCCCGCAGATGATCGTGTTCTTCTCGCTGTTCTACGTGCTGCGGGCCATCGCCGAGTGGAAACCGGGGGTCAAGCCGGCGTACGGGCTGACGGTCCCCATCGAGGAGAGCGCGCAGAAGGCGACGATCTTCGGCGTGCACCTGGGCGACAAGCTGCTGTTCGCGCACCCGTCGCCGCCGGTGCACATAGCGATCGTGATTGCGCTGACCGTGGTCGTGAGCGCGTCGACGACGTTCATGACCGTCCGGCAGAGCTCCAAGCGCGGTCTCATGGGAAATACCACCATGGACCCGGACAACCCGATGGCCCAGTCGCAGAAGTACATGATGTACGTCATCCCGTTCTTCTCGCTGACCGGCCTCTACTGGCAGTACGGACTGGTGCTGTATTGGGTGACCACGAACCTGTGGACGCTGGGCCAGCAGTACTTCATGTTCCGAAACTGGGAGCCCCCGGTGCCGGCGACGGCGGGCGCGGCGGGGACCACGGTCCGGACGACGGGCAGCTCGCCCCGGCCGACCTCCGGCGCCGCCAGGCCGTCCGCGGGCGGCAGCGCGAAGGCGCCGTCGGGCGGACCGCGTACCGCGGCGAGCAACGGGCGGACAGGCGGGACTGCACCGCGGCCGAGGGGTTCGGGGGGCAGCGGCGCACGAACACAGCCGTCGCCCCGCAGCCAGGGCGCCGCCGCGTCCGTGGGGTCGACCGGGCAGAACGGTACCGAGAAACGCGGGCTGCTCCGCCTCGGCAAGCCGAAGCCGGAACCCGAACCCGAGCCGGAAGTTCCCTCCGCTAAGGTGGTGCGGCAGCAGCCGACCCGGCAGGCGAAGAGCAAACGGTCGGGCAAGCGGTGATGCCCAGAGCAGCGGAGGTCCGGTCGTGAGCCAGCAGGACGTAGAGGTCTCGGACGAGATCTCCGAGGAGATCTCGGATGCGGAGGAACTCGACGGCGACGAGGCCGGCCCTCGGCTCAGCGATCTTGAGCTCGAGGGCGATATCGCCGCGGACTACGTAGAGGGCCTGCTGGACATCGCCGATCTGGACGGCGATATCGACATGGACGTCGAGGGTGATCGTGCCATCGTGTCCGTTGTCGGGGCGACTCTAGAAGAGCTGGTCGGCGACGACGGCGAGGTCCTGGAGGCGCTGCAGGAGCTGACCCGCCTGGCGGTGCACCGGCAGACGGGCGCACGGGCCAGGCTGATGCTCGACATCGGGGGCTACCGGGCGCAGCGCCGCACGGAACTGGCTGACTACGGGCGCACCGTCGCCGAGGAGGTCGCGCGGACGGGCGAGCCGAAGACGCTGGAGGCCATGTCACCGTTCGAGCGGAAGATCGTTCACGACGCGGTGGCCGCGGCAGGCCAGCGCAGTGAATCGGAGGGTGAGGAACCGAACCGGAGGGTGATCGTCTTCCCTGTCGGGTGATGCCCCCGCTCCCCGTGAGCGCGGCGAGTGTGTTCGGGCCCGCCCTGGCCACCGCCGAGGCCTTCGCGGACGTCCTCGCCACGCGCGGCGTGGAGCAGGGCCTGATCGGCCCGCGTGAGCTGCCGAGGCTGTGGGACAGGCACCTGCTCAACTGCGCGGTGGTGGCCGAGCTGATCGACGGGCAGTGCCGGACGCTGGTGGACATCGGCTCCGGCGCCGGGCTGCCCGGCCTGGTCCTGGCCATGCTGCGGCCCGAGATCACGATCACCCTGCTGGAGCCCATGGAACGGCGCTGCCGGTTTCTCGCCGGGTGCGTGACCGAGCTGGGCCTCGCCAACGCCAGCGTGCTGCGCGGGCGCGCGGAGGACGTCGCGAGGCAGGGTCTGCTGCGGGCAGATGTCGCGACGGCACGTGCGGTGGCCCCGCTGCCCCGGCTGGCCGAGCTGGCCGTGGGCCTGGTACGCCCGGGAGGAATGATTCTGGCGATCAAGGGGATCACCGCGCCGGAGGAGCTGAAGAACGCCGACCCAGTGCTGCGCCGAATTGGTGCTCACAGTGCCGAGGTTGTGCGGGCGGGGCAAGGTAAGGTCGTTCCTGCGACTACCGTCGTGCGGTTCTTCGCTCAAAAAGGCAGGACATAGGTGAGGCTCAGCTATCACCAGCAGGACACAGCGGGGCTGGGCTGGCCGGACGAGTCGCCGGGACGGGCACGGGAAGACATGATGCTGCCTGGCGGAGTGGCCGCGATCGGGGGGTTGGGCTGGCCGGCGGCCAACGGCGGGCCCGGTTCGGGTCAGCCGCACGCAGACCGAGAATCGAAAGGCGTTCAGGTGAACGGAGACAGGCCGGAAGCCGGCGGTGCGGGCGGCCGGGCGCAGGGGGGCCGCGGGGTCAGTGACCGGCGCGAGGACCCGGCGGCTGCCGCGCCGGCTTCGCCTGGAACCAGGTCGGTGGTCATCCCGGAGGTACCGTCCGACCCGGCGGACACCCCGATCGGCCGGGCGGCCGAAGCCGCGGTGGTCGTCCGCGGCATGAGCGACCACCAGCCGTGGCCGCGCCCGTTCCGCTGCCGCGTTATGACGATCGCTAACCAGAAGGGCGGGGTCGGGAAGACCACCACCGCGGTCAACCTGGCGGCCGCCCTGGCGCAGCACGGCTCGCGCGTCCTCGTCCTGGACCTGGATCCGCAGGGCAACGCCTCGACCGCGCTCGACGTGGAACACCACGCGGGGGTGCCCTCGGTCTATGACGTGCTGGTCGACGACCGCCCGCTGGCCGAGGTCGTGCGGCCGGCCGGGGACACGCCTGGCCTTTACTGCGTGCCGGCCACCATCGACCTCGCGGGGGCCGAGATCGAGCTGGTCCCGGTCGTGGCCAGGGAACTGCGGCTGGCCCGGGCGTTCAGGGCCTTTGACATGTCGAACCTGGACTACGTGTTCGTAGACTGCCCTCCGTCGCTCGGGCTGCTGACCGTGAACGCCCTGGTCGCGGCCGAGGAGGTGCTGCTCCCCATCCAGTGCGAGTACTACGCCCTCGAGGGGGTTCAGCAGCTGCTGAACACCGCGGAGCTGGTCCGGGTCAACTTCAACCCCGGCCTGCACGTATCGACTGTCCTGCTGACGATGTACGACGGTCGCACCAGGCTCGCGTCGGACGTGGCCGATGACGTGCGCGCGCACTTCGGCGCCTCGGTACTGCGCACGATCATCCCGAGGAGCGTCCGGGTTTCGGAGGCACCGAGCCGGGGGCAATCGGTGATCGCCTACGACCCCGCCTCGAGCGGTGCCATCGCCTACATGGAGGCGGCCCGCGAACTGGCGATGCAGACGGCGGGAACTCAGTAGCGCGGCTAGACCGGGGAGACGTGGTGGCTCAGCAAAGGCGAGGTCTAGGCCGGGGACTCGGGGCCCTGATCCCGGAGTCCGTCTTGTCCTTCGAGGGTGAGGCGGCCCGAGGGGGTGACCCAGCGCTGCTGGCGGGCAGGCGCGGGATCCCCGCGGGCACACCAGAAGCTAGCACCGGGCTGGACGAGGTGGTCGGGGCCCGCTACGCGGAGCTCGCCGTCACCGCGATCAC
>JBOHCK010000144.1:0-14558 GCA_050698755.1 Streptosporangiaceae bacterium
AATGGGATGGCTCTGGAGACGAGCCTGGTCAGGCGGTCGCTACACGCAGGTCCAGAACAGTATCCCGACACTGCCGCGACCTGGTGACCTGCGGTTTCTCGCCCGGCTGATGCAATACCCGAGAGTTTCCGTAAAAGCTGCACCTTCCAGGGAAGTTCTGTTGTCCGGTCAGGCGAGGCGGACGGGGAGGGATTCCAGGCCGTTCATCAGGCTGACGGGTCGCCAGCGGAGTTCCTCCGGGGTGACGGCGAGCGAGATTCGCGGGAAGCGGGAGAGCAGGGCGCCGAGGGCGACCTCGGCCTCCATGCGGGCCAGGGGAGCGCCCAGGCAGTAGTGAACGCCGTGGCCGAAGGCGACGTGGCCGCTGGTGTCGCGGCCGAGGTCGAGGCGGTCCGGGTCGGGGAACTGGGCGGGATCCCGGTTGGCGGAACTGGTCGCGGGGAAAACCCACTCGCCCGCCGGGATCACTACGTCGCCGACGGGCACGTCCTCGGCGGTGAACCGGTCGTTTGCGTGGTTCACCGGGCTGGTGAACCGGAGCAGTTCCTCGACGGCCGCCGGGAGCAGCGACGGGGTCCTGCCGCAGCCGGGCCTTTTCCTCGGGGCGGGTCAGCAGCGCCAGGGTGCCGGAGGCGATCAGGTTGACGGTGGTGTCGAAGCCCGCCATGACCAGCAGGAAGAGCGTGGAAAGCAGCTCGGTGCCGGCGAGCGTGTCCTCGGTGCCGTCGGTGGCGGCGCTGTCACTGGCCAGGACAAGCGCCGACGTCAGATCGTCGCCGGGCTCCGCGCGCTTGGCGGCGATCAGCTTTCTAAAGTAGGCGGCCAGCTCTCGCTCCACGCGCTGGTGCTCCGCGTGCTCGTCGTAGGCGGCCACGGTGACCGCGATCCACGCGCGGTCCGCCGCCGGGATGCCGAGCAGCTCGCAGAGCACCGCGATCGGCAGGGGGCGGGCGTATGCGCCGAGCAGGTCGATGACATCGCCGCGTGCCGCGGCCATTTCATCCAGCAGGCTCGAGGCGATCTCCTCAGCCCGCGGTCGCAGCGCCGCGCGGCGCGGCGTGAACCTTCTGCACCAGGCGGTGCAACCGGGTGTGGTCAGGCGGGTCCGCGTGGAGCATGTGCGCGTAGACACCCGTCGCCTCGCTCGGCCGGGACCGGCCACCGCCCGGCCGGGACCGGCCACCGCCCGGCCGGGACCGGCCACCGCCCGGCCACCGGCGGACGTCCCTCGCCAGCCGGGGGTCGGTCAGGACCGTCCGCACGTCCGCGTAGCGGGTGATGATCCATGCCCGTCCATAGCCCGGCATGCGCACCGGCGCGACCGGACGGGACGCGCGCAGCCGCGCGAAGAACCCCAGCGGGTCCTGGTAGTAGGAGTCTTCGTCGAGGGGCTCCAGCTGCGTCGCGTCCGTCACGTTCCACACCCTAGGCTGCCGGTTGCGTGACAACCATCGGGTTTTTCGTGGGTCCAGCGGGGTCACCCGGCGGCCCTGTCAGGCCAACCCGCAGGCCGCCGAAGCGCCAAACCTGACGCGCAGCTCAAGCCAGGGACACACGCTTCAGACACCAGGTCTCGTCTTCGCGGAGGTAGCTTCCGGCTAGTCAGCGCCGGGTTGGCGACATGCGACACCGTTCGCGCTGGCAGGAGCTGCTTAAGTAGCGTGACGGCGCTGGCGCAAGGTGACAGCGGAGAGCAGCGCGGCGCCTGCGAGCAGCGCGGCCGACAGATACAGTGCGTCGTGCAGTGCGCTGGTGAAGGCCGCGTACCCCGCCCGGACGATCTGGTCCAGCGGGCTGTTCCCGGTCGGGCTGCCATGGCCGAGGGATACCGAACCCGTCTCGATCACCTGGAGCACATATTGCTGAAGCGCAGCCGAGGCGCCCAGATGCGTCATGCGACTGACCAGCCCCGACCGGAGCTCGGCATTGACGACGGCGCCGAGGATAGCGATGCCGGTGACCGCGCCGAACTCCCGGCTGGTGTTCGTGGCCGAGGCGGCCATCCCCGACCGGGCGGCGGGTACCGCCCCGAGCACTGACGAGGTGACCGGCACGACGCAGGTGCCGATGCCGGCGCCGGCCAGTCCTAGTGCCGCGGTGAGCGGCAGGTAGGCGGGGTTCGGGTTGATCACCACGTTGGTCAGCAGCAGGCCGGCGGCGAACAGCAGGCAGCCGACGACCAGCAGCCAGCGGGCGCCGACCACGGTCGTCCATCGGCCCGCCAGCAGTGCCGCGATGATCATCATCGCGGTCATCGGCAGGAACAGGCCCGCGATGCGGTATGCGGAGTAGCCGGCGATCACGCCCAGGTAGAGCGCGGTGAAGAAGAAGATCGCAAAGGTAGCGAAGTACGTGCAGTACGCGACCACGTTGGGTGTGGTGAACCGGGGGACCCTCAGGTAGCTCAGGTCGAGCAGCGGGAACAGGGCGCGACGCTCCCACAGCACGAAGGCCGTGCCCGCTGCCACGGACACGGCGAACAGCGCCAGCACGCTGGGCGCGGCGTAGCCGGCGCTCTCGCCGTTGATGATGCCGAAGATCAGGGCGGCGAGCGCGCCGCCGCCGAGCACGGTGCCAGGCACATCGACCCGGCCAGCTCCCGGGTCGGCGCTCTCGGGCAGGACCATGGCCGCTACGGCCAGCGCGGCCAGGCCGAACGTCACGTCGAACCAGAAAATCGCGCGCCAGCTCCACACCCCGACCAACGCTCCGCCCAGGACCGGGCCGAGCGCGAGCGAGAACCCCGATACCGCGGCCCAGACCCCGAGCGCGCGGTTGCGGCTGCGTTCGTCTGGATATAGCTGCCGGATCATCGACAAGGTGCCGGGTTCACTGGCGGCCGCCCCCAGCCCCATGACCGACCGTGCGGCGATCAAGATCCCGATGCTGGGAGCGACCGCGGCCAGCCCCGCGCCGACGCAGTAGACGCCCGCACCGGCCAGCATGATCTTCTTGCGGCCGAACTTATCACCCAGCACCCCGAAGACCAGCATGAAGCTGGCGAACGTCAGGGCATATGACCCGACCACCCACTGCAGTGCGGAGACTCCGCCGTGCAGGTCCTGCTGAATGCTGGCCAGCGCGACGCTGACGACCGTGTTGTCGAGGAAGGTCAAGAACAGCAGTGTGCACAGGGAAGCGAGGGCCAGGGGGCGGCGCCGCGGCTCGAGCATGCCAATCCTGGCGTGCGCGAGCGTGCCGGCCACCCGCTAGCTCCGGCAGACAGCAGGCAGCTTGGGACTCCCCTTGGGGTACTCCAGGTAGGCCAGCCCGCAGAAGCTCGCGATGGCGACCTTCCAGACGCCGTCCAGGTAGACCGCGGTGCCCACCTGGTCCTTCAGCAACGGCGTGCCGAGCAGCAGAACCTGGTAGTGCACCGTGGCCTGCGTCGGTGACGTAACCGTCACCGAACTGATCGTCGCGGTCGACCCCGCCGCGGCCTCTCCGAACGTCGTCTTGGCCTGGGCCTGGACGAACGCGGTTACCTGCGGCCCGTCTTGCACCAGGGCGAGCCGCCTCGGGATGGGCGCCTTGCCGTTGAAGACCGTCTTCCAGTTGGCCGTGATCGCGGCCACGGCCGCCGGGCCGCCGGTTGGTTCGGCCGCCGCGGTGGCAGTCGCGGTCGGCTGCGCCGAGGATTGATGGCTGCTCCCGCCACCCCCGCAGGCGGCCAGAATCAGGCATCCCGCCGCCGCGGCCGATACCTGACGCAGCCCCGGCCAGTGCACGCTACGCATGGTCGCAGTGTGCCACAACACAGGTTTCCCTGGACCGTCAGATCCGGCCCGGTCAGGTGCCGTAGGTGGGAGACTCGACGGCAGGGTTACTGGTGACATGTCCACATATGGGTAGGCATCGTGAGCGCCGTGACAGACGGTCGTGACGACCTTGGTGGGCTGGTGCGCCGTGGGCGGGTCCAGGCGGGGCAGCACCGTTCGCGAGGCACGCCAGACCTTGGCCGAACTGCATGCCACCGGTCTGGTCAGCGAGCCTGCTCCTGGCCGGTTCGGCTGCCATGACCTCCTGCGTGCGTACGCCACCGGGCAAGGCCGCAGTTGCGACACCCGCGCTGACCGGCGGGCGGCTCGCGACCGGATGCTGGATCATTTCCTGCACACCGCACACACGGCCATGCAGCTGATAGACCCGGCCGCCGACCCTCTCCCGCTACCCTCGCCGGTTCCCGGTGTCCGGCCGGAACGGCTGCGCACACATACCCAGGCGGTGACCTGGTTCACCGCCGAGTAGGACATCCTGCTCTCGTTGCCAGCCGAGGCAGCGCGGGCCGGGTTCGACCGCCACGCCTGGATGCTGCCAACCGCCATAGCCGCATATTTGAACCGTATCGGCCGCTGGCATGACTGGGCAGCGACCCAGCACACCGCCCTGGCCGCGGCGTGCCGGCTTGGTGACCATCGGGCGCAAGCGCGGGTGCACTGCTGCCTCGGCCATGCCCTCGCCCGGCTGTGCCAAGACCAGGAATCAAACGCCCACCTGCGGCAGGCTCTTGCCATGCACCGCCGCCTCGCAGACCAAACCAGGCAGGCGCAAACGCACTGCTCCTTTGCCATGCTCGCGACCCTCCAGAACCGTCCTCGCCAAGCAGTGCGCCATGCTGGCCAGGCGTTGCGTTTGTTTCAGGCCACGGGTCACCGGCCCGGCCAGGCCGTGGCGCTCAACATGATGGGCTGGGAGCTGCTTCAGCTTGGAGATCTAGAGCAAGCACGGTACTTCTCCGAGCAAGCACTGCAAGTGTGCACGGAAACCGGCAACCTGGTATGTAAGGCGTATCGAGGTGATCCCCTGGCGGCTGGTAGGTCGCCGCGAGCGGCATCAGCCGCAGGCGTCTTCGACAGAGAAATCCGATCCACCGGAACTTGCACGCTTATGTAACTGAGTTAGCGTTATCGGCAGAGTCCAGCAGGCCCCACGGGGGCATGTGATCTGCGCGGAAGTGGTTGATGACCGCACTCGAGACGGCTAGGCGCCACTCCGGCACGTGGCGGGCGGAGATCTGTCACGCTGCGCGGTCGAGCGCCGCCTTCCGGCGCCGTCGAACCTGGCTTTCCCCGATTGCTGTCATACCAGGGAGCGTCTCGTGAACAAGTCGACTTCGGTTCCCGAGCAGTTCGACGCGGTGGTGGTGGGCGCCGGCTTCTCCGGCCTTTACATGCTCTACCGCCTACGCCAGCTCGGGCTGTCGGTGAAGGTCTTCGACTCGGCGGGCGATGTCGGGGGGACGTGGTACTGGAACCGCTATCCGGGAGCTCGCTGTGACATCCCCACCACGGACTACGCCTACAGCTTCGATCCGGAACTGGAGAAGGAGTGGACCTGGTCGGAGAAGTACGCCACGCAGCCGGAGATCCTGGAGTACCTCCGGTTCGTGGCCGACCTCCACGGGCTGCGTCCTGATATCGAGTTTTCCGCCACCGTCACCTCAGCCCGCTGGGACGACCAGGAGAAACGGTGGAGGGTCACGACCGGCCGGGGGAAGGAGATCTGCTGCCGGTACTACATCATGGCCACCGGCTGCCTTTCGATGCCCAAGGCAGCCGACATCGAGGGCGCCGGCCGTTTCGCCGGCCAGGTCTACTTCACCAGCCGCTGGCCCCACGAGGGCGTCGACTTCACGGGCCAGCGGGTCGCGGTCATCGGCACCGGCTCGTCAGGCATCCAGTGCATCCCACTTATCGCCCGCCAGGCCGGCCAGCTCACGGTCTTCCAGCGCACCGCGAACTTCTCCATCCCGGCGCACAACGGTCCCGCCTCGGCCGAGCGGCTGAAGGGGCTGGATGAGGATCGCGACGGGTACCGGGATGCCGCCCGGTGGTCCCGGGGCGGGATTCCCCTTGAGCCGACCGACGTCCTCGGTGTCACCGCCAGCGAGGTGGTCCGCCGGGAGCGCTTCGAGGCGGCCTGGGCGCAGGGCGAGTTGTTCGGCATCCTCAACGTCTTCGCTGACCAGGGCGTGAACCCGGCGTCCAACGACATCGTGGCCGAAATGATCCGCGAGAAGATCGGCTCGATCGTGGAAGATCCCGCCACCGCCGAGGCGCTCTCCCCGAAGGATCACTACTTCGGTACCAAACGGCCGTGCCTCGACACCGGTTACTTCGAGACCTACAATCTGCCGCACGTCCGGCTCGTCGACCTGCGTAAGCAGCCGATCGTCAGCATCACCGAGGAAGGCATCGACACGGCTGGTGAGTCGTTCGGTTTCGACGCCATCGTGTACGCCACCGGCTTTGACGCCATGACCGGCGCCCTGGTGGCTGCGGACGTCGCTGGGCGGAATGGCTTGTCCCTCAAGGAGAAGTGGGAGGCCGGGCCGTCTACGTACCTGGGGCTCATGACGGTCGGGTTCCCGAACTTCTTCATGCTCACCGGGCCCGGCAGTCCTTCCGTCCTGTCGAACATGACCGTGTCGATCGAGCAGCACGTCGACTGGGTGGCCGAGTGTCTCGATGACCTGCGCGAAGAGGGATTCGAGACGATCGAGCCGACCTCGCTCGCCGAATCCGGTTGGGACCAGCACGTCCAGGACTGCGCCGCCATTACCTTGCATCCCACCGCCAACTCCTGGTACATGGGCGCCAACGTTCCAGGCAAGCCGCGCGTATTCCTGCCCTACATCGGCGGGGTGAACGCGTACCGGCAAGCGTGTGACGACGTGGTCGGGCACGGCTACCTCGGATTCAGGATGACCGGCCCCGCCGGGGTCCGGTGCCGGGACGGAGTAATCCGCCGCATGCAGCCCGATGTCGCCATGGTCCTGGAGTTGGTGGCCGCGATGGGCATGCCGCCCATGGATACCCTGTCGGCCGCCGACGCGCGGGCCCTGCTGGCGGCCAGCGCGGCCATCCGCCCGCCGGGTCCCGAGGTGGGCGAGGTCACCGACGGGGTAATCCCCGGTCCGGCCGGGGACCTGCCGTACCGGCTGTACCGCCCGGCGGGACCACCCGGGGGCCCGCGCCCCCTGGTGGTGTACTTCCACGGCGGCGGATGGGTACTCGGCAACCTGGACTCCGACGACCCGCTATGCCGGGACCTTTGCGCGCGCTCGGGCGCGGTCGTCGTGTCGGTGAATTACCGCCACGCCCCCGAGGCTCGCTATCCCGCCGCTGCGCTGGACGCCTTCGCGGCCCTGCAGTGGGTGGACGCCAACGCCATCGAACTGGGAGGCACCCCCGGTCAGGTCGCCGTCGCCGGCTGGAGCGCGGGGGCCAACATCGCCGCCGTCGCGTGCCAGCTGGCCCGCGACGCCGGAGGTCCGCACATCTCAGGGCAGATGCTGATATGCCCGGTCGTGGACTCGGACATGACCCGGCCTTCCTATGAGGAAAATGGCGACGGGTACATCCTCACTACGGCGCTGATGCGGTGGTTCTGGGATCACTATGCCGATCCGGCCGATCGCAGCGACCCCCAGGCCGCCCCGCTGCGCGGCCACCCGGAAGGCCTGCCCCCCGCTTGCATCGTCGCTGCCGACTTCGACCCGCTGCGCGACGAGGGGATTGCCTACGCGCGCGACCTAGAGGCCGCCGGGGTACAGGTCCGCCTCGTACGGGCCCGCGGACACACCCACATCTCGTTGACCGAGGTCGGCCTGGTCATCTCCGGGGGCCCGGTACGCGCCGAGATCGCGCAGGCGCTCAGGGATTTCTTCCCGCCCGCCGAACCGCGTGAGTTACGTGAGATAGCCGATGGCCGGTAGGAGGCAACCCGTGACAGATGCAATCCGGTCGTACTCGCAGATCGACTACCTCGTCGATGACCGCGTAGCGACGATCATCCTGAGCCGTCCGGACAAGCTCAACGCATTCACCCAGGTGATGCGCGATGAGCTGATCGACGCCTTCGACCGGGCCGACTCCGACGACGATGTAAGGGCAGTGGTCGTCACCGGCCGGGGGAGAGCGTTCTGCGCGGGCGCCGACCTTTCCGGCGGCGGCGACACATTCAACGCCGACCGGCGCCGCCAATCGGAGACGGCGCCCGAGACCATCGACGGCGTGCCGCGGGACGGCGGCGGAAGGGTAAGCCTGCGTGTCGCGGGCTCGCTCAAGCCGGTGATCGCTGCCATCAACGGGCCTGCGGTCGGGGTCGGCATCACGATGACGCTCCCGATGGACATCAGGCTCGCCGCCGATACCGCGAAGTTCGGCTTCGTGTTCTCCCGGCGTGGCGTGGTGATGGAAGCGGCCTCCAGCTGGTTTCTCCCGCGCGTCGTCGGCATCAGCCAGGCCATGGAATGGGTGGCGACCGGCCGGGTCTTCGATGCCGCCGAGGCGGTACGCGGCGGTCTGGTCGCCCGTACCTACTCGGCCGACGAGTTGCTCCCGGCCGCGTACGCACTCGCCAGGGAGATCGCCGATAACACCTCGGCCGTTGCGGTTGCGACCTCGCGTCAGCTGATGTGGCGCATGCTCGGCGCCGATTCTCCCTGGGAAGCGCACCGCCTCGACTCCAGGGGCATGTACCTGCTTGGCCAGGCACCCGATGTCGTCGAAGGGGTTACCGCGTTCCTGGAAAAGCGGCGGCCCCGTTTCCCGATGCGGGTAGGCACCGACTTGCCCGACCTCGGACCGCAATGGCCCGAGCGGCCGGGCTACCTCACGTAGCCGCCCGATTCGCGATTGGATAGGGGCACTCGCCGGGAAGCAGATCCACGTTCATGGAGGGCGCATGTCGGTCGCCGGATCGGCGCTGCCGGGCATCGAAGCCGACCGAGTAGGGCACTGGCTCGCCGAGCACGTCGATGGCCTGGTCGGTCCGGTGGAGTTCGAGCTCGTTCCGGGCGGGCGCTCGAACCTGACCTTCCGGGTCACCGACGTCGCGGGCGCCGCATACGCGTTGCGCCGCCCGCCCACCGGGGGAGTGCTGAGCACCGCTCACGACGTGAGCCGGGAATGGCGGTTCATCTCCGCGCTGGCCCCGACGGCGGTCCCCGTCGCGTCGCCGGTGGCGTACTGCGCCGACGCCGCGGTCACCGGCGCCGAGTTCTACGTGATGGGGTTCGTCGAGGGCCTGGTACTCGCGGACACCGAGGCGGGGATGGCGCTTGCGCACCAGGCCCGGCTTCCGGCGGCCGAGCACCTCGTTGATGTGCTCGTCATGCTGCACGCGCTCGACCCCGTTGCGGTCGGCCTAGGCGACATGGTGCGCAAGACCGGCTACGTCGAGCGGCAGCTGCGTCGCTGGCATGCGCAGATACACGCGACCGGCGCATCGGAACTCGCGTTGCTCGATGAGGTGCACGACCTGCTAGCGCGCCGCATACCCGAACAGGCCGACGGCATCGTGCACGGCGACTACCGGGCGGGAAACCTGGCGTTCGGCCCGGACGGTGCCGTCAGGGCGGTCTTCGACTGGGAGCTCGCGACCTCCGGTGACCCGATGGCCGACCTCGGGTACCTGGCCTCGAACTGGCAGGACCCGGGTGATCGGCTGCCGCCAACCACGCCCGGGCCGAGTACTGTGCCAGGCTTCCCCGCCCGGGCCCAGCTCGTGCAGCGTTACGCCCGGCTATCCGGCCGGGACGTGTCGAACCTGCCGTACTGGGTGGCGTTCTCACGATGGCGGTCGGCCTGTATCGGCGTCGGAGTGCGGGCCCGGTACCTGGCCGGGCACATGGCTGACGACGGCTACGCCGCCACGCTGCTGACCCCGGCCGAGCCAGGCGAGCCCGGCGGGCGCCTTGTGCTTGCGGAGGCTGCGCGCGACGCGCTGCGCGAAGGCGGCCTGTGAGGGAGCGGTGATCCACGGCGACGCCCGGCGTGGCCTTGCCGTGATTCCTCAACCCGTCACAATGAGATCACCGAGACCTTTGCGGCATTTCCGCCGCGCCAGCTGGTACGCGCTAACCGACAAGGAGTGAGGGTATGGCGTGGGACTTCTCCACCGACCCCGAGTTCCAGGAGAAGCTGGACTGGGTCGAGCGGTTCTGCCAGGAAAAGGTCGAGCCGCTCGACTATGTCTTCCCCCATGCGGTGCGCTGGCCAGACCCGGTGGTGAAGGCATACGTCCGCGAGCTCCAGCTTCAGGTCAAGGACCAGGGTCTGTGGGCGATCTTCCTCGACCGGGAACTGGGTGGCCCAGGCTTCGGACAGCTCAGGCTGGCTCTGCTGAACGAGGTGATCGGCCGGTACCCCGGGGCGCCCGCGATGTTCGGCGCCGGGGCGCCCGATACCGGGAACATGGAGATCCTCGCGGCCTACGGTACCGAGGAACAGAAGAAGCGGTGGCTCGAGCCGCTGCTCAACCAGGACATGTTCTCGGCCTACTCGATGACCGAGCCGCAAGGCGGCAGCGACCCTGACCTGTTCAAGACCCATGCCGAACGAGACGGCGATGAGTGGGTGATCAACGGCGAGAAGTGGTTCACCTCGGCGGGACGGGCCGCCGACCTGCTGTTCGTGATGTGCACCAACGGCATGTTCGTAGTGCCCCGCACCACCCCCGGCGTCGAGATCATGCCGGAGCCGCGGAACCACAATCACATCATCTACCGAGACGTCCGGGTGCCCTTGGACCATCTGCTCGGCCCGGAGAACGGCGCCAAGGTACTCGCCCAGCGCCGGCTCGGCGGCGGCCGCATTCACCACGCCATGCGAACCATCGCCCAGTGCAAGCTCGCCTTCGACATGATGTGCGAGCGGGCCCTCAGCCGCGAGTCGCACGGCAGGATCATCGCCGAGCACCAGATGGTCCAGGAAAAGATCGCCGAGTCCTACGCCGCGATTAAGATGCTCCGGTTGTTCGTACTCGAGACCGCCTGGAAGATCGACCAGACCTCAACGCTCGAGGCGCGTACGGACATCGCCGCGGTGAAGTTCACCATGGCCAAGGTGCTGCGTGAGGTGTCCTACAACGCACTGCACATACTGGGCTCTCTCGGCACCACCGATCTCACGCCCATTCAGGCCATGTATGCGTCGGCCCCCACCATGGGCATCGCCGACGGCGTCGATGAGGTGCACAAGGCCACCGTGGCCCGCCGGGTGCTCAGGGGCTACCGCCCGCACGAGGGATACTGGCCCACCGAGTACATCCCGGCCAAGCGAGAAGAGGCGTGGCGCCGGATGCGCCCCGTCCTCGAGGCCCGTCCCGATCTCGCCCGAGCGGCCGAGAAGTACGCCAGCCGCCGGTAGGCCGACGGCCGGGATGTAAACGACAGGAGATGCTAAGGCGACTGCCCTGGAATCGCGGGTCATGTCCAGTAGAAGGCTGGGAGCTGCTCCGGCTCGGAGGTCTGGAGCAGGCACATGGTCCCGCACCCACCGGGGGCGGATGCGGGACAAGATGACCACATGGACTCACACGACGGACCGGGTCACCCCGATAGTGCGTTGATCCTCGACGGCATCCGGGCACTTCATGACCGGCTGAACGAACTCGAGCACCGGGTCACGCCTGCCGAACAATCCGTCCTCGCCTTTGTGCCAGCCTGGAAACGGCCCACGGAAGGCGAGGCCCGCTGGCAGGTGGCGGTGGCAGTCGCGGTCGCCGTGGCGCTGCAGTACCCGCTGCCAGGAAGGCTTGTCCTGCTGCGCCCGGTCTGGCTGCTGCCGACGCTGCAGGGCCTGATGCTGATCGCCCTGGTGATGGCGAACCCGCGTCGCATCAACATCGAGTCGCGGGCCATCCGATTGCTGAGCCTGACCCTCGCCGCCCTGCTCAGCCTGGCCAACGCCTGGTCGGTGGTCCGGCTCGTGGTCGGGCTGGTGCAGGGCACTGCGGGCAACAGTCCCGGATCGCTGCTGATCACCGGCGGCACCATATGGCTGATCAACGTCATCGTCTTCGGCCTGTGGTACTGGGAGTTCGACCGCGGCGGTCCCGTGGCGCGGGCGCACGCCGTCCGCACCTACCCGGACTTCCAATTCGTACAGATGGCCAGCCCGCAGCTGGCTCCGCAGGACTGGGAGCCGACCTTCGGTGACTATCTGTACCTGTCCTTCACTAACGCCACTGCGTTCAGCCCGACCGATACGATGCCGCTGTCCCGGTGGGCGAAGATGGCCATGACGGCCCAGGCCACCGTCTCCATAGTGACAGTCGCCCTGGTCGTCGCCCGCGCAGTCAACATCCTCAGGTAGCGGCCAGGTCGGGGGCGAGGAGTTGCTCGGCCAGCGGTCGGCAGGCTTGTTCGTACTGGTCGAGGGCACTGGGGTCGTCGTTGGCGATGGCGCTGGCGACGACGCGGGCGGCGACGGTGCCGTCGTGGGGGGCGAGGTTGAGGCCCATGCCGCTCGTGGGGGAAACACGTGGGCGGCGTCACCGGCCAGGATCGCCCGGCCCGCCCGGTAGGCGTCGGCGAGGGCGGCAGTCATGTGGAACCCCCGCTCTAACCCGGCCGGCTGAGGCGGGCGGTGATCGCCGGGGCCGCCTCGCGTAGCCACGCCTCGGTGCGCGGCAGCCGGTCCTTGGCGCCGTCCTCCCATAGCTTGCGGAACACCGGATCCAGCTCGGCCGAGACGCGGGAATCCTCGTGGTAGCGGCGCGCCATATCGACGGCAAACGGCGCCAGTTCCGCGCGATGCCGCGCCGTCATGCCGTAGGCGTCCGCGAACACGGCGACCCGGTGGGGGATGTCGGCGCCCCTGAGCGCGGGCGCCCGGTCCTGCGGATCGCGAAACGGTGCCCAGTACCACAACGCGTTCGCGGTGTCGTAGAGCCGGGTGGTCGGGTGGGCCAGGTCGAAGTCGATCAGCGCGACGGGCAGGCCGTCGCGGAAGACCACGTTGCCCGGGCAGTAGTCGCAGTGGCTGACCAGCACGGTCCGTTGAGCAGTCGGGCGTCCCAGGTTGGCCGGCGTCCCGCCCCACACCGCGTCGGCCGGTGGCACCCACCCGGCCGACGCCTCGTGCAGCGCACGGATCAGCCGCGCCAGGGCGACGAGCACGTCGTCGCCCGCCGCCTCCGGCGGCAGCGGGTGGCGCGGCACGTCACCGGGGACGAACGACAGCACCTCGCGCCCCTGCTCGTCGATGCCGAACGGGAGCGGCGCGCCGGTGAACCCGGCGTCGCGCAGGTGGGCCAGGTATGTCTGCACCGTCAAGCTGAACGGCCGCAGCGGCCGGCGCACCGTGTCGCCGATCCGCACGATCCCCTGGGTGACGCCATCCCCGATCAGCGGCTCGCCTTCGCTCACACCGCAGCCTAACCTCCGCCAGCGGGCCACCCCGTGCCTGCGCCCCGTCGCTATAAATCAAGGAGCAAGGCGGACCAGCAGGTCGGCGGCGGGTGCCGTAGCAGCAACGATGCGCGCGTTCGCCTGGTCGAGGCGCTCAACCCAGTCCCTGGCCTGGTCCGGGGTCTTGCCGAACTGGATGTGCCTGCTGATCAGGCGTGCGCGGCGCACCTCATCATCGAGCTGGCAGAACCACACCTCATCGAACCAGGACGCCACGGCCCGCCACTCGGGAGTCGGCAGGAGCAGGTAGTTCCCCTCGCTAATGATGATCCGCGCGTCCGCGGGCACGAGGATCGCCTGGGCCAGGGGCTGCTCTAGGTCGCGCTCGAAGGCCGGCGCCCAGACCGCCTCGCGCGCCGCGATCCGCGCTAGCAGGGCAGCGTAACCTGCCGCATCGAAGGTCTCCGGCGCCCCTTTGCGGTCCCGGAGCCCGAGCAGGTCGAGAGCGGCGTCCGCTAGGTGGAAACCGTCCATCGGCACGTGTGAGACCACGGCATCTCTGGCCGTCAGCGCGGCAGCCAGGCTCCTGGCCAGCGTGGTTTTGCCAGCGCCGGGCGCTCCGGCGATGCCGATCAGCACCCGCCGCCCGGCGGGCGCACGATAAAGCAGTCGCATGGCCCGGTCGGTAAGCTCGCTGAGCTGAGCCTCCTGAGCCATCAGGGCGTAAAGCCGGTGCCATACACGGCGAGCTCTGCTAGCCGCGCAGGGCCGCGCGGCAGATCACCAGCGCGCGCTGCACGTCGGCGGGTTCGATGCCGTAGTGGGTCACGAAGCGCACCACGTCCCCGCGCCCCCCGCCGCGCAGCCCCTGCTTGGAGCACGCGGCCAGGAAGCTGACGCTGTCCATGTTCTTCAGCCGGAAATACACGATGTTCGTCTGGACCCGGCTGAGGTCGCAATCGACCCCGGGCAGCCCGGCCAGGCCCTCGGCCAGCACCCGCGCGTTCTCATGATCTTCAGCCAGGCGGTCCACCATGGTGTCCAGGGCCACCAGGCCTGCGGCGGCCAGCACCCCCGCTTGCCGCATGCCCCCGCCGAGCATCTTGCGCCAGCGCCTGGCTTGCCTGATCTTTCCTGCTGGTCCGCACAGCAAGCTGCCGACCGGACAGCACAGGCCCTTAGACAGGCAGAACGAGAGGGTGTCGGCGTACCGGGCCATGGTCCGGACTTCCGTGCCCGTGGCGACGGCGGCGTTAAAGATCCGGGCGCCGTCCAGGTGGACGGCCAGGCCGTAAGATCGGGCGGTTTCGCTGAGGCGCTGCAGATCCGGTAGGGACCAGGCCACGCCGCCGTGCGAGTTGTGCGTGTTCTCGATCATGACGGCCGCGGATAGTGGCTGGTGATCATCGTCGCTGGGGCG
>JBOHCK010000145.1:0-14537 GCA_050698755.1 Streptosporangiaceae bacterium
CTCGGGGTCCGGTAGGACCGGGTCTACCATTCCAGGCATGAACGTGATCTTCGTGGAACCGTTCTTCCCGCGGAACCAGCGCGAGTTCGCCCGGGCCCTGGCGCAGGCGGGCGCCACCGTGATCGGGCTCGGCGAGTACTCTTCCGACGGGTTCGATGATGATCTTAAGGGCTGGCTGTACCACTACGAGCAAGTCCGGTCGGTGACGGACGTCGAGGCCATGATCCGCGCGGTCCGCTTTGTGCAGGACAAGCTGTGGGTGGACCGGATCGAGGCCACCATCGAGGCTCATATCATGTCCACCGCGCAGGTCCGCGAGGCCTGCACGATCCCAGGGACCTCGGTCCACACGGCCTGGCTGTGCCGGGATAAGCCGTCGATGAAGGAGGCACTGCGCGCCGCGGGCGTGCCGACCGCCTTGTCGGCTGCCGTGGATAGCGCGGCTTCGGCTCACGCGTTCGCGTCGGAGGTCGGGTTCCCGCTGATCCTCAAGCCGCGCAGCGGGGCCGGGGCGTCGGGCACGGTCCGCGTCGACTCTGCGTCCGATCTTGACCAGGCTCTGGGCGTCTTCGGCGGGCAGGGCGTGGACTCCATCGCCGCGGAGGAATTCATCGAGGGGCACGAGGGCTTCTACGACACGATCTCGGTAAACGGCCAGGTGATGGTGGACTTCGCCTCGCACTACTACCCGAACGTCCTCGAGGCGATGCGCACCCGGTGGATCTCGCCCGAGTTCATCTCGACGAATCGCCTGGATACCGCGCCGGAATACGGTGAGCTGCGCGAGATGGGCCGGCGGGTCATCGCCGCGCTCGGGATCGGGACGTCGGCGACGCACATGGAGTGGTTCTTCGGGCCCAAGGGGCTGAAGTTCTCCGAGATCGGCTGCCGGCCACCGGGCGTCGGAGCGTGGGACCTGTACTCGGCCGGCAACGACATGGACGTCTACGGGGCGTGGGCCGACGCGATCGTGCACGAAGTGACCGGCGCGGTGCCCTCGCGGCGGTTCGCCAGCGGGATCGTCGCGCTGCGCCCCGACCGCGACGGCGTCATCAGCGGGTACAGCGGCGCCGATGAGCTGCAGAGCAGGTTCGGCGAGTGGGTCATCGACGCGCACCTGCCCTCCCCCGGCACCCCGACCCAGACGGTGGAGGCCGGGTACTTCGCCAACGCGTACGTGCGGATGCGGCACCCCGACTACGACGCGCTGCATGGCATGCTCGACGAGGTGGGCCGCACGCTGCACGTACACGCCACGTGAGGGTCATCCTGCTCGGCCCGCAGCGGCGCCCCACGCTGGACGCGGCGGTCAGGTTGCTTTCGGCTGACGGGCCGATCGCCACGATCACCGCCGGGTGGCAGGAGCGCGAGCCCGACGATCAGCTGCTCAGCACGCTGCTCGGCGGGCACGACGTCAACCTGGGGCTGTACCGGCGGTGGCTGGACGTCGTGGACCGCGACCCCTCGTACGCCGAGGGGTCGCGCCGGCTCGCTTCGGTCCTCGGCGAACTGGAGGACACCTACCTGCTGCGGCTGGACTACGCGCTCCAGGCGGTCTACGCGCTTTTGCATCGCCTGCCGGACGACGCGGTTGCTGACGAGGCGGTGGCCGACGCGATCGCCGCGGTCCGCGAGCTCGACGAGGGGTACCTGCACCAGGTCAACTCCGCACGCGGGGAGTTCTTCGCCGAGCTCGCACCGCATGACCGCCCGGTGATCGCGGAGCACCGCACGGCCGTGGCGGGCGTGCTCGGTTCGGCCTCCGCCTTGGTTATGGCGGGCGGGCACGTGGGGGTGCTGGCCGAGGTCCTGCACCTGTTCAACATCGCCGCGGACCTGAAGCCCCCGCTGTCGCAGGTGATCGCCTGGTCCGCGGGCGCGATGGCGCTGGCCGACCGGATCGTGCTGTTCCACGACCGCTCGCCGCAGGGGCCCGGGCACCCGGAGGTGTACGGCGCCGGGCTGAGCCTGCTCCGCGAGGTCGTCCTGCTCCCGCACGCAAAGGCCAGGCTGCTGCTCGACGATGCGCCGCGGATGGCCGTCTTCGCCCGGAGGTTCGCGCCCGCCCGCTGTATCCTCCTTGAGACCGGCACCCGCCTGGACGTCGGCAGCGACGGTACCTGGCCGCTCGGCACCAGGGTTCTCGCCGAGGACGGCCACGTCACCACGCTGGAGGCAGCCTGACCACCACCGGCCCGCTGCCGAGGATCGGCGGCAAGCTGGCCATCAACAGGCTCCGTGATCGCCGGCCGCTCGACGCGGCCGCCGTCGACCGGTTCCTCGGCCGGAATCAGGTGCCCATCGTCGAGGGCACCCGCTGCACGTTTCTGTTCCGGGGCGAGGCCGACGAGGTGTTCCTGGTGCACAGGATCTTCGGGCTGCCCGATCACATGGCGCTGCGGCGGCTGCACGGCACCGACCTGTGGTACGTGGTCCTGGAGCTGCCCGAGGGCTCACGGGTCGAGTACCAGCTGGAGGTGGTCCGCGGCGGGCAGCGCCAGCGGATGAACGACCCGCTGAACCCCTATCTGTCCCATAGCCCGGTCGGCAGTTCCTCGGTCTGCCACGCGTACGGCTACGAGGTCCCGGACTGGACGCTACCCGACCCGGAGGCCAGGCCCGGATCGCTGGTGGACATGGTGGTGCCGAGCCGCGCGCTGCGCCGGGACTGCCCGGTCACGGTGTACCTGCCGGCCCGGTTCCGCCGCAGCGCGAGCTACCCGCTGCTGATCGTGCACGACGGCGGCGACTACCTGCAGTACGCGTCGGCCAAGACGGTCCTCGACAACCTCATCCACCGGCTCGACGTGGCCGAGATCGTCGCGGCGTTCGTGTACCCGGGCGACCGGCTGAGCGAGTACGCCAACTCGGCGGCGCACGCCCGCTACCTGACCGCCGAGCTCCTGCCGCGGCTGGAGGCAGAACTCCCGCTGGTGGGCCGGGCGTCCGGGCGGTGCCTGATGGGGTGCAGCTTCGGGGGGGTCGCCTCGCTGGCGACCGCCTACCGCTACCCGGACGTCTACGGGTCGCTGCTGGTGCAGTCCGGCTCGTTCGTCTTCACCGACATCGGGACCAACCACGGCGGCGGCCCGCCGTTCGAGCCGGTGGTGCGGTTCATGAACCGGTACCGGGCCGCCCCGCGGCGGGTGGCCGACAAGATGTTCGTCAGCTGCGGCGTCTACGAGCCGCTGATCATCCCGAACCGGTCCATGGTCCCGGTGTTCGAGTCCGCCGGGATGACGGTCAGGTTCGTCGAGGCGCGCGACGGGCACAGCTGGGAGAACTGGCGCGACCGGCTGCGGGACGGGCTGTCGTGGCTCTTCCCTGGACCGCAGAAGTTCATCTACGAATGATCATCTGCTATGAGTGACTCTTAGGACCGGCCTGTCTTCGATGAGGGATGACCATGGGTGACGTGACCGAGCGGTGGTTCTCCGACCGCCTCCAGCAAGAGATCACCGTCACGCGGTGGGGTTCGTTCGGCACCCCGGTGCTGGTCTTCCCCTCGGCGGGCGGCGACGCCGGCGAGATCGAGCGGCACGGCCTGGTCGAAGCCTGCGGGCCGCTCCTGGCCGAGGGCAAGGTGAAGCTGTACTCGGTCGACAGCGTGGCCGGCCAGGCGATGGTGTCGAAGACCGGCCCGGTGGACTATCGCCTGTGGCTGCTCAACCAGTTCGAGGAGTGCGTGCGCTGGGAGGTGGTCCCGGCGATCCACGCCGACCTCGGCGGGCGGGAGCTGGACGTGATCACCACCGGCGCCTCGATCGGCGCGTTCAACGCGGTGGCCGTGCTGTGCCGGTACCCGGACGTGTTCGGCGCGGCGATCGGCATGAGCGGTACGTACCGGATCGAGCGCTTCTACGACGACGTCTGGAACCAGGACCTGTACTTCTCCGCTCCGCTGCAGTTCGTGCCCGGCCTGGACGGCCAGGCTCTGGACCTACTGCGGCAGCGGCGGGTCATCCTGGCCTCCGGCGAAGGCGACTACGAGAACGTCGACGAGTCGTGGCGGATGGCCGACGCCCTCGGCGCCAAGGGGATCCCCAACCGGGTCGACAACTGGGGTCCCGACTGGCCCCACCAGTGGCACACCTGGCGCCAGATGCTGCCGCAGTACCTGCGCGAGCTCACTTAATCTTTGGGTTCGGGGTTCGGGTTCGGGGTTCGGGGTTCGGCGGGGTTCGGGGTTCGGGATTCGGGGTTCGGCGGGGTTCGGCGGGGTCCGGCCTACTCTTCTTCGCCCGGTCCCCCTCCTTCGACCGCGAATTCCTCGGAGATGATCTCGTCGCAGAGGGCCAGGCACTCCGGGCAGATGGTGGCCGGGGTCTTCCTGTGCGGTACCGGCGGGGCGATGGCCAGCCCGGGCACCTGATCGCGGGTCTTGCCGCAGAAGCTGCACGGCATCCTTGGGTTCTGCTCGGCGACGGTCGTGACGTGGCCGTACTCGGTGCGCGCGGCCTCACCCGAGGCGAGCACACCCTCGGCCAGCGTGACGCAGCCATCGCAGATGTACACGCTGGGACCGGCGATCAGCTTGGCCGCCTCGTGCTGTGTTTTCCCGCAGAACGAACACACGAGCAGCAGATCGTCACGCCTGCCTCCGCCCTTGGCGCGGATCCACCGGCGTGACCCGCCGGCCTCCTCGACGATCTGGTGCACCCGCTGGTGGCTGAGCCCGAGGCTGGCGGCGAGCTCGCGCAGCGAAGAGCCGTTCAGGTGCAGCCGGCGCACGGCCCGGTGGAACTCGGCGCGGGCCACCTCCAGGTCGCGCTCGGCGTCGATCAGCCGCTCCCTGGCCTGCCTGGCCTCGGCCAGCAACTTCTCCTCCATCTGTCTACTGTAACTAGACGATAGACACTTGCCAAGCACGACGGTCGGCGTGCCCTCGGCAGTGGTACATTCGCGCCGACATGGACGGCCCATCACCGGTGATCGTCGGCCTCGGAGAGCTGCCGCCCGACCTGCTACTACCGGGAGAGCGGCTGCTGTGGAGCGCCCGGCCGGGCCCGGTGCCGATCCCGTGGCGGCGCGTGCTACGGAAGGCAACGTGGCTGGTCTTCGACGTGGCGTTGGTCGTCCTGGCGCTGGCCGTCCTGACGCAGCTGCGGCATCAGGGTGCCATCCGCATTCGGGCAGGGTGGGCGTTCTGGATGGTGATGGCACTCATCCTGGTCGCCCTCGTCCTGCCGACGCTCTTCGACCTGGCCCGGATGACGCTGCTCCGGCCCGCGCAGCTCCGGCGCTCCGTGTACCAGGTCAGTAACCTGCGGGCCCTGGTGACCACCGGCCGCCGCCCGCGCTACACCTGGTCGGCCTACCTGGACCAGATCCAGGACCGGGCAGTCACCAGGCACGCAAACGGGACGCGAGCTTGTGATCGCACCACGATGCGCCCGATAGGTGCCGGGTAGAATCGGGTTTGTCGACTCAGGCTGCGAATCCGCAGGTCATAGGCGATCCGGGAGCTTGGCTGATCTGTCCGCGTCACATTTGCCGACCGCCTGGTGTCAGCCAGATGAGGTCCGCTACTCAGCCGATGTGACAGGAGGGTGCCCGATGGCACGCATTGAGGGTGTATCGAAGTCCCAGGCCGGCCTGGTCGTCAAGCTCGTGTATCGGTTCGGGCCCAGGATGGTGAGGAAGCTGACCGGTCGCGATCCGCAGACCGGCACCGGGATCGAGCCGTTCTATGTCTGGGCGTACCAGCCGAAGATGATGATGGGCATGGGCCGGTTCAACCAGGCGGTCCGCAAGGGCAAGGCGGTCGATGAGCGGATCAAGAACCTGGTCGAGCTGAAGGGCGCGCAGATGATCGGGTGCGAGTTCTGCGTCGACCTCGGCTCGCAGATATGCCGCAACTCCGGCTTCTCCGACGAAGAACTCCTCGCCCTGCCGCGCTACCAGTCCAGCGACCTGTTCACCGATCGCGAGAAGGCGGCGCTGGACTACACGGTCGCGGTGATGCGCACGCCGGTCGAGGTCACCGACGAGCTGTTCACGCGGGTACGGTCGTACTTCGACGAGCGCCAACTGGTGGAGATCACCGCCCTGCTGGCCCTGGTGAACGTGGACCGCTTCAACGCGGCGTTCGGGATCGGCTCGGCGGGCTTCAGCGAGGGAATGGTGTGCGTCCCGCCCGACCGGCCCGAGTCGGTATCGTCATCGGCGTCGAGCTCTGATCACATCGGATAGGCGGCCGGGGTGGTGGTGTAGGTCAAGCCGGTAGGTGTCCGCCAGACCAGGACGCCTGGCTCCGGCTGCTCTAGGCACCAGCCTTCGGCCTGCTTGAGTCGATGGTGATGGCGACAGAGCGGGGCCAGGTTGCAAGAGCAGGTCAGTCCGCCCTTATCCCAGGCGATCGAGTGATCCAGATCGCAGCGGGCGGCGGGACGGCCGCAGCCGGGGGCGCTGCAACGAGGGTTGCGGGCGTTGACCAGGTGCTGAAGTTTGCGGCTGGGCCGGTACCCGTGCTCGGCCTGAGAGTGGTCACAGGGGCCACGGATCACGGGGTTGAACGTGATATTCAGGCTTCGCAGGAAGTCTGGCGGGCCGGTGCCTGGCGGGGCAGTACCTGGCGGGGCAGTACCTGGCGGGGCAGTACCTGGCGGGGCAGTACCTGGCGGCCATCGGTGGCGGCCGGTGGCGCAGGCGTGGGCCGCCGCGGTGCCGTCTGGGTGCAGAACCGTCAGGCACCAGCGGGTGTCGGGGTGCTGGGCGGCGGCGGTTACCAGGTCCCTGGCCGACTCGGGGTCGAGGATTCCGAACCCGATGGCCTCTCCTGGGACCTCGGACTGGCCGAACAGAGTCTCAATGGGCACCGTGATGTTCACATGCGCCGCGATGCTCGGGCCCGTGTCCCGCGCGGCTGACCTGGACCGGCCGCCCGGGGCGGTCCCGGCTGGCCCCTGACCTCGGGGGCCGGGTCCGGAACCGCCAGTCCCGCCCGGTCCGCCGCTGCCACCGGGTCCGCTGTCGCCGGGGTCGCCGTCGCCTGGGCCGTCGCCGCTATCCGGCGAGCCGGCTCTGTCCCGCGAGCCGGCTCTGTCCCGCGAGCCGCATTCCGGGCCCGGTGAGCGATCCGCTGGGTCCGCGTCGGGGTCGGATTGGGTGTTGCGGGTGTCTCGTTCCTGGAGGAGATCCAGGAAGGCGCGGACGCGAAGTTCCTGGAGGGTGCCGGCGACGCCCGCGGCGCGCAGGTCAAGGGCTCGCTGCTCGACGTGCTGCCAGGAGGCGAGGATTTCGTCGGACGGCATCTCCCGCGCGACCATTCCGGCGTTGCCTGAGTCCTCGCGGAACCGGCGGACGTGCGCGTCTTTCTTGGCTTCTTCCTTCTTACGGCGGGCGGAGTCGGGGTCGAGCTTGAGCACCAGGCGGTGCGCGGTGCGCCTGAGCTGGCCGAACGTCTTGGACTGCGCGGCCTCGGCGAGCACCTCATCGGCCCTGGCGGCGTCCTCGGGCGACAGGAGCGCGGTCTCGTTGTCGATGATCAGGACGTGAACCGGGTGGATCTGCCCGGCGGCCAGGGCCGCGAAGGTCTGCGGCAGGCGGTCAGCCACGGAGCAGGCGTACGCCATCCGGTCCTCCGCGGCCTGCGCGGTCAGGTTCAGGTCCCAGGCCAGTTCCTCGGCCGCGAACTCCCTGAACCCGCAGCGCGAGGTCGAACCCGGAGCTGCGGTGCGGCGCGCGGCGAATTCGCGGACGGCCGCCAGGTGCGTCCATACGGCGCGGGATTCCATCCGGCGCGCGGCGCGGATGACCCGAAGCAGGTCGTCGTCGGGCAAGCTGGCCAGCGCGGCGCCGTCATGGCCGACGGCGGCGTGGACCAGGGCGGCCAGCACCGGCCCGGGGCCCATCAGGTCCGCCGTCCCGCCCGGGGTGAACTCGGCCGGCAGGTCCTCCACGGACCATTCCGGCATCTCGTACCGGCCCGCGTCCGCGGCGGCGATCACGGCGTCGAGGTGGGCATCGGCGTCCCAGTCGTCCTCCGGACCGTTCCCCACGGCAGGCCGCTCCCCCGGGCCGCCGAGCCCGGGATCCTCTGGCCAGCTAAACGGGAACAGATCCGTGGACATGAACCACCTTTTCGTTCGGGAAGTTCGGGAATGCCGATGTGAACATTATATCAGTTCATGGATCATGAATTCATCATCTTACGAACATTCTTTCAAGATCTTTTACCCTGACTGGGGTAAGGGATTCCGTGGCCGCGTGAAAGGATCGGAGCATGGAGTTCGTCCTTGAGGTCGATATGGGAGAAACGGCGTTTAACGGGAAGGCCGCCGCTGAATTGGGGCGCATCCTGCGGTACTGGGCCGGGAATCTGCACCACTACGAACTGAAGCCCGGCGACGGCTCGCTTATCTACGATTCGGGCTATCCCGAGGTCGCCCGGTGGGGCATCGCGGCCAGCAAACTCAGGCCAGGCGGGGGTTCCGGGGGGTCGTCCCCCGGGCCTTAACTGAACCTGGCGATGGCGCGCATCTTGTTCATCGCGTCGAGCGCCGCGACCTTGTAGGCCTCGGCCAGGGTCGGGTAGTTGAAGACCGCGTCGACGAGGTAGTCGACGGTGCCGCCGCAGCCCATGACCGCCTGGCCGATGTGGACGAGCTCGGTGGCGCCGGTGCCGAACACGTGCACGCCGAGCAACGTGTGGTCCTCCAGCGAGACCAGGAGCTTGAGCACGCCGTAGGAGTCACCGATGATCTGCCCGCGGGCCAGCTCGCGGTACCGGGAGACGCCCACCTCGAACGGCACGCTGTCGTTGGTGAGCTGCTCCTCGGTCCGGCCGACGAAGCTTATCTCGGGAATGGAGTAGATGCCGATCGGCTGCGTCTTGTCCAGCCCGTGCAGCGCCTCGCCGCAGGCGTGGTGCGCCGCCACCCGGCCCTGCTCCATCGAGGTGGCCGCCAGGGCGGGGAAGCCGATCACGTCGCCGACCGCGTAGATGTGCGGCACCTCGGTGCGGAACCACTCGTCCACCACGATCCGGCCGCGCTTGTCGGCCGTGAGGCCCGCGGCGTCCAGGTTGAGCTCCTCGCTCATGCCCTGCCGGCCGGCCGAGTACATGACGGTGTCGGCGGGGATCTTCTTCCCGCTCAGCAGCGTCGCGATGGCGCCGTCCTCCCGCGCCTCGACCGAGGACACGGTCTCGCCGAACCTGAACGTCACCGCCAGGTCGCGCAGGTGGTACTTGAGCGCCTCGACCACCTCGACGTCGCAGAACTCCAGCATCCGGTCGCGCTGCTCCACCACGGTGACCTTGGTGCCCAGTGCGGCGAACATGGACGCGTACTCGATCCCGATGACCCCGGCGCCCGCCACCACCATGGAGCGCGGCACCTTCTCCAGGCGGACGATCCCGTCGGAATCCATGACGGTCCGCTCGTCGAACTCCACGCTGGCGGGCCGGGCGGGCTTGGTGCCGGTGGCGATCACGAACTTGTCCGCGCTGGCCCGGCGGATCCGGCCGGCACCGTCGTCGATCTCCACCGTGTGCGGGTCGGTGAAGCTGCCGGTGCCCGTCATGATCGCGACCCGGTTACGGGACAGCTGGCTGCGTACCACCTCCATCTCGCGGCCGACCACGTGAGACGTGCGGGCGGCCAGGTCCGCGATCGTGATCTCGTCCTTGACGCGGTAGCTCTGCCCGTACATCTCCCGCTGGTCCAGGCCGGTCAGGTACAGGATGGCCTCGCGCAGCGTCTTGGACGGGATCGTCCCGGTGTTCAGGCAGACGCCGCCGATCATGTCCTTGCGCTCGATGATCGCGACCTTTCGCTCGAGCTTGGCCGCGGCGATCGCCGCCTTCTGGCCGCCGGGCCCCGAGCCGATCACCAGCACGTCGTAGTCGTACACGTGATCCAGTCTGACGACTGCCGGGCGCCTTGGCTACCGGCACCTATCCTGGAAGGGTGCGCCTGGTCTCGCTGCTGCCCTCGGCCACCGAGATCGTCTACGCGCTGGGCCTAGGCGATGACCTGGCCGGGGTCACGTTCGAGTGCGACGAGCCCCCCGCCGCCCGCGCGGAGAAGGTGGTCGTCGTCGGCGGCCGGGACACCAGCGGGATGACCCCGGGGGACATCGACAGGTACGTGCGGTCGCAGCTCGCCGCGTGCCGGGACCTGTACACCCTGCACGCGCGGGCGCTGGCCGAGCTGAACCCCGACCTGATCCTGACCCAGGACCTGTGCCGGGTCTGCGCGCTGCCGTCCGGGCACGTCAGCGACGCGCTGGACTACCTGGGGTGTCACGCGGACGTGCTGACCCTGGATCCGCATTCCCTCGCGGAGGTGCTCGACTCGATCCTGCTCGTCGGGCGGCGCGCGGGGGTTCCCGAGCGCGCCGCGGTGCTCGTCGGCGAGCTGCGGACCCGGCTGGACCGGATCGCGGTGAGCGTGGCGGGGCGGAGCCGGCCGCGCGTCGCCGTCGTCGAGTGGGTGGACCCGCCCTTCACCGCGGGCCACTGGGTGCCCGATCTGGTCACCGCGGCGGGAGGCTTGCCGGTGGCGGCCGGAGCAGGCGCTCCGTCGGTCCAGACCAGCTGGGCGGCGATCCGCGAGCAAGACCCGGACCTGGTCGTCGTCGCGCCGTGCGGCTACCACCTGCCGGGCGCCATCGAGCAGGCCCGCGTGGTCACGGCCGCGCTGCCCGGCGTGCCGGTGTGGGCGATCGACGCCGACGGGATCGTGGTCCGCCCCGGCCCCCGGCTGGTCACCGGCGTCGAGGCCCTGGCCTCGGTGTTCCACCCCGGGCCGGTACCCGCTAGCCCACCCGGTGCCGTCCACCGGGTGGGCTAGCGGGTAGCCGCGGGTCCCCTACTGAGGCGGGCCCGAGGTGAGGTGGATGCTGCCCGTGGTGCGCTGGCCGGAGGGGCTGACCCAGGTGACCGAGATCGTGGCGCCGGGGCCGTACTTCGACACGAGGCTGGTCAGGCTGTTTGGCCCGCCGACGGCCTGCCCGTTGACCGCGGTGACGACCGACCCGGCGGTGATGCCCGCGCCGGCGGCCGGGCCGCCGCAGATGACCCCGAGGATCAGGGTGCCCGAGCTGACCTGGGCGATGCTCGACGGCACGGTGAGGTTGGCGTCGCTGGTGTAGCAGCCCGAGCTGCCGTTGCCGGAACCGGAACCGGAGCCGCCGAACCCGCCGCCGCCAAAGCCACCGCCGCCGCCAAAGCCACCGCCGCCGCCAAATCCGCCGCCGCCGAACCCGTTGCCTTGCGACTGCTGATTGGCCTGCCCCTGCGGGCTGCTGTCCGAACCCTGCGCGATGTAGATCCCCATGAACGGCGGGTAGCCGATCGTGATGGTCGAGCTGGCCTGGCCCGCGTCGATCTCCCGCGCGATCGCGAGCGCGGTGTTGATCGGGATCGCGAATCCGGCCGCCGACTGCGACTGGAAGCGCACGCTGTTGCCCGCGGTGTCCATCCCGATGACCTTGCCCGAGGTGCTCGCGAGCGGACCACCGGAGTCGCCGGAGACGACATCCGCGTTGGTCTCGATCATCCCGTGCAGGGTCTCGGAGGAGACGGAGCCGCCCTGGTTGCTCGCGGTGATGGTCTGGTTCAGCGCGGTGATCGTCCCGACGGCCGGGACGATCATGCTCTGGCCCTCGGCGTTGCCCATGGCGACCACCGTCTGGCCCGTCTTGAGCCCGGCCGAGTTGCCGATCGGGACCGTGCGCAGGCCGGACGCGTCTTCCAGCTTGATCAGCGCGATGTCGCCGGTCACGTCGTAGCCGACGACCTGGGCCTGGTAGGTCTTGCCGGTGGACACGAGCGTCGCGGTGATCCTGGTGGAGTCCTCGATGACGTGGTTATTGGTCAGCACCAGGCCGTTGGAGGTGATCACCATGCCGGTGCCCGCGGCCTGCTCGCTGTTGTACTGCAGGGCAGTGTTGATGATCACCAGGCCGGGCTCGACGTTGCTGACGACTCCGGGCGCGCTCGTGGTGGGCTCGGGGGCCAGGTTGCTCGGCTGCGGTATCGCGCCGGTGGGCAGGGGCTGGGGGGCCACCGCGCGGCCCGTCGGCTGCGACGTCGCGGTGTTGCTTGAGGCCGGGTGGTAGAGGGCCACGACCGAGCCCGCGCCGAGGGCCCCCGCCACCAGCGCCACGGCCACGTAGCTGAGCAAGGGGATCCGGCTCCGGGGGGGCCTGGGCGGCATGGGGGGCAACGGCGAGGTCGCTCCGTAGCCGCCGTAGGGCGGCGGCCCGTACCCGCTGTAATCCTGCATCTGAATCAGGCCTCTTTACTGTGGGCGTCCGGTTGTCCCTCCAGTGAGCACCATGAACCTGATGGGTGGCTGAATGCCCACTGCAGATTACCGATTCTCGCCGAGAATTCTTAGCGGAGGCAAACGACGCGGACCGCGGCCGGCCCGGGCCCGGGGCATCACCGGGAGAGCCACCATCGCTCGTTCGGCTAAAAAGGGGCTTAAAAGGGTTGTCAGCGACCGGCCAGGACGGCCAGTTCGGGGACGAAGAACTCGGCGTTCACGGTGCCGACGCCCGTGGCCAGGTCGTAGCCCTTCTGCGCGATGAAACCGCGCACCAGGTGCTTGCTGCCGCCCTGGCTGAACGACACCGTGTTGCTGCCCGAGGTCACCCGGACGATGCCGGCCGCGCCCTCCGCCGCCAGCGTGTACAGCGCCGAGTTGATCGGCCCGAGGGAATGCCCGGCCATCTGGTCGGCGAGCGCGACGATCCCCGCGAACAGCGGGGTGGCCTCGCTGGTCCCGCACGTCGGGGTCCAGCCCGCCACCTGGCCGCCGAAGGTGCCGTAGGTGTCAACGGACCCGTTGCAGGCGGCGCTCATCGAGATGTCGGGCACCCCGCGCCGGTTGCCGACGACGTTCTGCACGCTGTTCTGGAAGGAGGGACGGCTGAAGTAGATCGACTGGCCGCCGCCGCTGGCCAGCGGGTTCGGGCCGGCGTTGCCGTCGGCGAACTCGTTCGAGGCCTTGTTGTACGTGTCGTTCCACACGGTGGGCGCCGTGGGGGTGCCCTCGGCGTTGAAGTGCAGTTGCGTCCCGCCGACCGCGGTGACCAGCGGGTCGCTGTCTGGCCAGGAGGTCACCCGGGACAGGTAGTAGGTCGTCTGGTTCTGCTTGACGTCGGCGGCGCCCGAGTCGCCCGAGGCGGCGAGCACGGTGACCTTGTCCTTAGCCGCGGCGATGTAGGCGCTCCGCAGCGCGTCCACGGCCTTGGCGCCACCGACGAACGTCTCCTCGGTGGCGCTGAAACTCTGGCTGATCACGTCGCCCATGTGGTGCTTCAGCACGTACTGCTCGGCCGTGACGATCTGCGGGAAGCCGTGCGTCCCCTCGGTCTCCGAGACCGGCGTCTCCACCAGCAGGATGCTGGCGTCCGGGGCGATCACGTGCGCGTACTCCACGTCCAGGGTGGTTTCGCCCGCCCAGCCGACCATGTCCGTGTTGCTGGCGTCGTAGGCGGGCACCTTCCCGGCGGGCGCGATGATCCTGAACGACGGGGGGGCCGGCAGGCCGAACGCCTTGTCGAACACGCCCAGGTCATTCTTGATGGTCGGGGAGCCGAACGAGTCGACGATGACGATCGTGGTGCCCTTGCCGTCGATGCCTTGTGCGTAGAGTGCGGGGAGATCGTAGGCCTGCCGGATTTGGTCAGGTTCGTAGCAGGCAACCTTGTACGATTGCTCGCAGTCGGCCGTGGTCGGCGGGACATCCCGTGCGCGGCCGATGTGAATGACCCCCGGCCGGACGACGACACCCAAACCGGCCAGGGGGGAAGCATGGGAAGCAACAGTCCCGGCGGATCCGGACTGACTCACTGGGGCGGCCAGGACCGCCGCGGCGAGCCCGGAACTGCCGACCACCACAGCTATCAGCCTCGCCACCCGCATCGAGCACTCCCTCCATCCGCCCCGACGACCGAAAGACACTCACGATCGGATCAATGGATCTCATTCCATCATCAGGTTCTGCCCATTCGCCTGTTCAAAACACCGGCTGTACGCTTGTCCCCCGGCACGTGGCGGGACGAGCCTCCAGCATGGTACTGGGATTGACGAGCGTCACGTTGGGCAGAGGGGAGCAACATGCGCCTCCGCGGTAGCGTGGCGATCGACCTCGGCACGGTCAACACCCTCGTCTGGGTGGCCGGGCGCGGCATTGTGCTCGAGGAGCCTACCGCCATCGCGATCGACACGGCCGTCGGCAAGGTGGCCGCGGTCGGGCGCGCCGCCGACGCGCTCGCGGACAAGGAACCGCAGGACATCGAGGTCATCCACCCGCTGCGCGACGGGGTCATCGCCGACCTGGACGCCGCCGCGGAGATGCTGCACAGGTTCCTGCGCAAGGCCCGCCGCGCGGGCAGCCCGCTGCGGGCCAACGCCCTGGTCTGCGTGCCCAGCGGCGCCACGCCGGTGGAGCGGCGGTCGATCGTCGCGGCGCTGTCCGTCCGGCGCCCCCGGTACAACGTGCGGCTCATCGACGAGCCGGTGGCCGCGGCCGCCGGCGCCGGGTTCGACCTGACCGGCTGGGCCGGCGGTTTCGTGGTCG
>JBOHCK010000146.1:0-14469 GCA_050698755.1 Streptosporangiaceae bacterium
TGATCCAGGACCAGGCCGATCCGGCCCACGTCGTCCTGGTCGAGGTCTACCGCGACGAGGAGGCCTCGGCGGCGCACAAGCAGACCGCGCACTACGCGACCTGGCGCGACGCGGTCGCCGAGATGATGGCGCAGCCGCGCGAATCGGCCCGGTTCGCCGCGGTGTTCCCCGGGAACCCCGGGGGCTGGGCCACCCGAACGCCGTGACGGCGGGCGCGTTCGAGTTCACCACGGCCGGCCGGATCATCGTCGGGCCCGGCCGGGTGGCCGAACTGCCGGGCGTGCTGGCCGGGCTCGGATCCCGGGTGCTGGTGTGCACGGGCGCCGACCCGGCGCGTCACGCCGGGCTGCTGGCCGGCCTGGGGGCGCCAACCGCGGTCTTCCCCGTCGCGGGCGAGCCGACGGTGGAACTGGTCCGTGCCGGGGCCGCCGCCGCGCGCGAGCACGGAGCCGATGCGGTGGTCGCGATCGGCGGGGGCAGCGTCATCGACACCGGTAAGGCCGTGGCCATGCTGCTGGGCAACGGCGGTGACCCGCTGGACTACCTGGAGGTCGTCGGGTCGGGCCGGCCGATCAGCCGGCCTGCGGTGCCCTGCGTCGCCATGCCCACCACCGCGGGCACCGGGGCCGAGGTGACCGCCAACGCGGTGCTCGCCGTGCCGGCGCACCGGCTCAAGGCCAGCCTGCGCAGCCTGCTCATGATCCCCCGGGTCGCGCTGGTCGACCCGCTGCTGACCCTGTCGTGCCCGCCGGCGGTGACCGCGGCCAGCGGCCTGGACGCGCTCACCCAGTGCCTGGAGCCGTTCGTCTCGGTCCGGGCCACGCCGCTGACCGACGGGCTGGCCCGCGAGGGGCTCCGCCGGGCGGGCGCGGCCCTGCGCGCCGCCTACGCCGACGGCCAGGACGCGCAGGCGCGCGCGGACATGGCCCTGTGCAGCCTGCTCGGCGGGATGGCGCTGGCCAACGCGAAGCTGGGTGCCGTGCACGGCCTGGCCGGCGTCATCGGCGGGACCGCGGACGTGCCCCACGGCCTGGCCTGCGCCGCGGTGCTGGCCCCGGTCGCCGAGGCGAACGTGCGGGCGCTGCGGGCCGGGGCCGCCCACGCGAACTACGACCCCCTCGACCGCTACGCACAGGCGGCCAGGTTGCTGACCGGGAACCCCGCCGCGTCCATCGAGGACGGCCTGGTCTGGATCCGCGAGACCCTGGCGCTGCTCCAGGTCCCCGGCCTGGCGGCGTTCGGCCTAGGGCCGCAGTACGCAGACGACATCGCCGCCAAGGCCCTGACCTCGAGCAGCATGCAGGGTAACCCGGTCGCCCTGACTCACGCCGAGCTCAAGGACATCCTGCTCCAGGCCCTGTAATCACCGCCCGTACGGAAGGATGAAGGTCATGCCCCGCCCCGCGTCCCGTCACGACCGCGACGCCGGCGGCCCGGCCGAGGTCCTGGCCGCCAAGGCCGCGCTGCGGCAGGAGGTGTGGTCCGCGATGCGTGCGGCGAAGGTGGCCAGGTTCCCAGGCGCCGAGGGCCGCATCCCGAACTTCACCGGCGCCGAGGCCGCCGCCGAGCGGCTGCGCGTCATGCCGGCCTGGCAGGCCGCCGAGACCCTCAAGGCTAATCCTGATTCCGCGCAGCTTCCCGTCCGCCAGCGCGCGCTCCAGGACGGCAAGACCGTGTACATGGCCGTGCCGCGCCTGGCCGAGCTCGAGCCGTTCTTCGCGCTCGATCCCGCGCACCTGAGCGATCCGCCGCGCAAGGCGGCCTCGATCGCCGGCGCGTCGCGCTCGGCCCGGCGGGTCACGCTGGCCGAACTGCTCCCCGTCGACCTGGTCGTAATGGGCTGCGTCGCGGCCGCGGAAGACGGCGCGCGCCTGGGCAAGGGCGGCGGCTTCGCCGACCTGGAGTTCGCGCTGGCCACCGCGGCGGGCCTGATCGGCCCGCACACCACAGCGGTCACCACGGTCCACGAACTGCAGGTCCTCCCGCCCGGGACGATCCCGCTCACCAGCCACGACGTACCGGTGGACTTCATCATCACCCCCGAGCGGGTCATCGACTGCCGCTCCCGGCACGGCCCCCGGCCCGCCTCCGGCATCCGGTGGGACGACCTCACCGAGGAGAAGATCGCCGCCATCCCGCTGCTCGCCGCCCAGCGCCCTCGGTGATTTCTTTATGCCGAACGAGCGGTGGTTCCTCCTCCGGGCCGCTACGGCCGCAGCGCACGTGTTACGAGTCGTGAATTCGGGCGTGGCCGAATGGGGCCTGTGGCCCACCGGCCCCGAAAACTCAGGCCGCGGCCAGCTGGCCGGACGCCTGGCCGGCCACGGCCCGGGCCCAGCGCATCCGAGCCGCCGCGGTCTCGGGATGGTCGCCAAACTCCTGCGCGACGCGCCCCGCGCAGCCCGAGTAGCCGAACGCGCCGACGGCCGCGGCGATGGCCTGGCGGATCTGGCCGGCGCTGAGCTCGTCGGAACGCTGGAGCGCCGACACGAACAGGGCGTCGGCCTCGAAGGCGCAAATCGTGAGGTGGTGCGCTGCTGGCCGCATCGGGAGCCTCCCTCGGGTCGGCAAAGGTCCGATACCACGAGCCTCCCGCGCGCACGCCTGCGATCCAATGGTGCGGCCTACACTCTTCCGGGTGGGGCTGACCCCCCTCCGCCCAGGGACCCAGCCCCCCAACGCGTCAGGAGTCGAAGCCCATCCCGGCCGCGTCCAGGGCGCGCAGCCACAGGTTCCTGCGGCTGCCGTGGCGGTCGGCGCGGGCCAGCGACCAGCGCGTGGCCTGCACGCCCAGGTAGGCGAGCGGCTCGGGCGGGAACGGGACCGGCTTGCTGCGCACCATCGCCAGTTCCGTGAGCTCGGTCGGCGAGCCGCTGAGCAGGTCGAGCATGACCCGGGCGCCGAACCTGCTCGCGCCGACCCCGAGCCCGGTATAGCCCAGCGCGTAGGCGACCCGGCCGCGGTGGGCGGTCCCGAAGAACGCGCAGAACCGGCTGCAGGTGTCGATCGCGCCGCCCCAGCGGTGGCTGAACCCGATCCCTTCCAGCTGCGGGAACGTGGCGAAGAAATGCTCGGCGAGCGTGGTGAAGGTCGCAGGCCGCTGATCGTAGGCCGCGCTCAGGCCGCGGCCGAAATGGTAGATGGCGTCGAAGCCGCCCCACAGGATCCGGTCGTCGGGGGTGAGCCGGCAGTAGTGGAACTGGTTGCCCGTGTCCCAGATACCCTGCCGGTTCCGCCACCCGACCGCGGCCCGCTGCGCCGCGCTGAGCGGCTCGGTCACCAGGACGTAGTCGTAGACCGGCACGGTGTAGGGGCGCAGCCGGCGCACCAGCGCGGGGAACGCGCTGGTCCCGAGGGCCACCCGCCCGGCCCGCAGCACACCGTCCCGCAACTGCACCGACACCCCGGACGAGTCGCTGGCCAGCCCCGTGGCGGGCGTGCCCTCGAAGATCCGGACGCCGAGCCGCTCGCAGGCCGCGGCCAGGCCCCAGGCCAGCCTGGCCGGGTGAATCAGCGCCGTGCTCGTCTTCTCCCACGCACCGGCCAGGTAGGTGGGCGAGTTCACCTCGGCGCGCACCGCCGCGGAGTCCAGGAACGTGACACCGTCGTCCGCCGCGAACTCCCGGAGCCCGCCGACCTGGTACTCCTCGGTGGCGACGGCGATGGAGCCGGCCCGCTCGAAGTCGCAGTCGATCCCGTACCGGGGCAGGTCCGCCTCGATCGCGTCGATGTTCTCCACGCCGAGGCGCTGGAGCGTACCGAACTCCGCCGGGAACCGCTCACGCCCGTTCGCCGGACCGTGGGTGAGGCTGGCCTCGCAGAACCCTCCGTTGCGACCGCTCGCCGCCCAGCCCACCTGCCGTCCCTCGACGAGCACCACCGCTCGTTCGGGATTAGCTTCCTTCGCCAGCAGCGCGGTCCACAGCCCGCTGAACCCGCCGCCGATCACGGCCAGGTCGCAGGCCACCTCGCCGCGCAGCGGAGCCCGGGCGGGCGGCGCGTCCGGCCGGTCCAGCCAGAACGGCCGAGGCTCGGCGGCGAGGACCAGCCTCGCGAAGTCCATTACCCGCTGACCGCGGCGAAGGCATCCTCCAGGATCGACAGTCCCTCGTCGAGCAGGTCTTCGCCGATCACGAGCGGGGGCAGGAAGCGGATCACGTTGCCGAACGTCCCGCAGGTCAGCGTGACCAGCCCAGCCTGGTGGCAGGCCTTCGAGACGGCTGTCGTAAGGCCCGGTTCCGCCTGCAGCGTCCCCGGCGTGGTCAGCTCGATGGCCAGCATCGCGCCGCGCCCGCGGACCTCGGCGATCACCGGGTACGCCTCCGCGAGCTTGTGCAGCCTGGGCAGCATGACCTCGCCGATCCGGCGCGCGCGGCCCGCGAGGTCCTCGGCCGCCATGGTCTCGATCGCGCCCAGCGCCGCCGCGCAGGCCACCGGGTTGCCGCCGTAGGTCCCGCCGAGGCCGCCGGAGTGCACCGAGTCCATGATCTCCGCGCGACCGGTCACCCCGGCGAGCGGCAGCCCGCCCGCGATGCCCTTCGCGGTGGTGATCATGTCGGGGACGACGCCCTCGTGCTCGCAGGCGAACCAGTCGCCGGTCCGGCAGAACCCGGTCTGGACCTCGTCGGCGATGAACACGATCCCGTGCTCGCGGCAGAACTCCGCCAGCCCGGCCAGGAACCCGTCGGGCGGCACGACGAACCCGCCCTCGCCCTGGATCGGCTCGATGATGACCGCGGCCACGTTGTCCTCGCCGACCTGGGTGTGGATCAGGGACTTGACCATGGGGAGCGCGTCCTCGCGGCAGGCCTCGGGGCCGCCCGGCCAGCGCAGCGGGTAGGCCATCGGCATCCGGTAGATCTCGCCCGCGAACGGCCCGAACTTGTCCTTGTACGGCATGTTCTTCGCGGTCAGCGCCATGGTGAGGTTGGTGCGCCCGTGATAGCCGTGGTCGAACGCGATCACGGCTTGCCTGCGGGTGGCGTGCCTGGCGATCTTCACCGCGTTCTCGACCGCCTCCGCGCCGGAGTTGAACAGGGCGGAGCGCTTCTCGTACTCACCCGGCGTGCGCCTGCCCAGTTCCTCGCAGACCTCCACGTAGCCCTCGTACGGGGTCACCATGAAGCAGGTGTGTGTGAACCTGGCCACCTGGTCGGCCACCCGGGCGGCCACCCGCGGCGCCGCGTTGCCCACCGAGACCACCGCGATCCCGGCTCCGAAGTCGATGAGGGAGTTCCCGTCGGCGTCGACGATCACGCCGCCGCCCGCGTCGGTGACGAACACCGGGAGCATGGTGCTGACCCCGCGGGCCACCGCGCGCTCGCGCCGGGCCAGCAGGTCACGTGAGGCAGGTCCGGGGATCTCGGTGACAAGGTTCCGGCGCTGGGGAAGGCGGCTCTCGCCAGTTTCATGCTGGGTCATGTCAAGACCATAAATCATGATCCCGAACGCCGCTGGTGCAGGTATCCGGACATGCGGCGCCCCGGGGGAGCGGGGTCGGTCTGGGGTTCCGCCGTAGCAGGTATCGCTCAATCCGGGCAGCTGGGCGGCAGGCCGGGTCTAGGGTTCCGATATGGCTGACCGAACCGAGCGGGGCGGGAGGGGACTATTCGGCGGTGTCTTCGCCAGGACCGGCGCCGAGACCGGCGACGTGGCGTGGCTGCAGGCCATGCTGGACGCGGAGGCGGGGCTGGCGCGCGCGCTCGAGCGGGCCGGGCTGGCTCCCGCCGGTTCCGGCGCGGCGGTCACGGCCGCGGCGCAGGCCGGCCACTTCGACGTCGACGAGCTCGGCGAACTCGCGGGGCTGACCGGGAACCCGGTGCCCGGACTGGCCCGGGCCCTGGCCCGGATGGTCCCACAGGCCGCCGTGCACCGGGGCGCGGCCAGCCAGGACATCCTGGACACCGCCGCCATGCTGATGGCGCGGCGGGTCATCGACGTGGTCCTCGCCGACCTGGCCACGGCCGCGGACGCGGCCGCCGCGCTGGCTGGCGAGCACCGGTCCACGATCATGATCGGCCGGACCCTGCTCCGCCACGCCGTCCCTGTCACCTTCGGGCTCGTCGCGGCGGGCTGGCTGACCGCCATGGACGAGGCCGCCGGCGGGCTCGTCGCGGTCAGCTCGAGCCGGCTGGCCGTGCAGTTCGGCGGCGCGGCGGGCACGGTGGCCTCGCTGGGTGACGCTGGCCCGAGGGTCGCGGCGCTGCTCGCCGAGGAGCTGGGCCTGGCCGCGCCCGTCCTGCCCTGGCACACGGACCGGCTGCGGATCATCGACCTGGCCGCCGCGCTGGCCCGCGTCACCGCGGTCCTCGGCAAGATCGCCCGGGACGTCACGCTGCTCGCCCAGTCCGAGATCGGCGAGGTCAGCGAGGGCAGCGGAGCCCGGGGCGCCCCGGCCGCGCCAGCGCCCCAGGGCAGCGACTCCGGGCCGTCCGGCGGGACGTCGACCTCGGCCGGGCCAGCCGCCCGGGGCGGCTCGGCGCCGTCCGGGGGAAGGGTGGCCGCGTCCGCGCCGTCCGCCCAGAACGGTTCGGCCGGCCACCCGGCCGGCCACGGGCCCGCGGCGTCCCCGCGGCGCGGTGGCTCCTCGGCGGTGTCGCACAAGCACAACCCGGTCGCGGCGGTCGCCATCCTCGGGTGTACCAGGCAGGTCCCGGGGCTGCTCGCGACGCTGGTCGCCTGCGCCGAGCAGGAGCACCAGCGCGCGGCCGGCGCCTGGCACGCCGAATGGGAGCCGCTCAGCGCGCTGCTGCGCCTGAGTGCCTCGGCGGCCGGCTGGTCGGCCGAGTTGCTGCCCGGGCTGGTCGTGGACGCTCCGCGGATGGCGGCCAACCTGGCCGCGACCAAGGACCTGCCGCTCGCCGAGCACGTCACGTCGCTGCTGGCCGGCGTGCTCGGCGCCGCCCAGGCCCACGACCTGGTGGCCGAGGCGGCCCAGCGGGCGGTCAGCGCGGGGCTGCCGCTGCGCGACGTGCTCCTGGCCGTCCCCAGGCTCGAGGACCGCCTCGCCTCGGCGGGCGTCACCGCCGAGCAGGTCGAGGCGGCGCTCGAGCCGGCCGGCTACCTCGGCGCCACGGACGCCTTCATTACCGCGGCCCTCGCGGCCCACGAATCACTCCGGGTCCCTTAGGTATCGTTCTCGTAGTCCGATAGACGGGAGCGTCGTGGCGGAGATCGTCTCGCTCGCCGAGGCCGTGAGGCGGGCCGTGCACGACGGGGACGCCGTGGCCATGGAGGGGTTCACGCACCTGATCCCGTTCGCCGCCGGGCACGAGGTGATCAGGCAGCGGCGGCGGGATCTGACCCTGATCAGGATGACTGCGCACGTGCCCGGTGGGGCGCACCCGTCCTACGCGATGGGCTACTCGGTGCGCGACAACGACTACTACGTGGCCTGGGACGCCATCAGCCGCGACCGCGGCACCTTCTCTCGCTGGCTCCACGATCGTGTGTACGGTGCGCGTTGACCTATTCCGCTGACGAGATGATGACGGTGGCGGCCGCGCGGGCGCTGCGGGACGGCATGACCTGCTTCGTCGGGATCGGGCTGCCCAGCACTGCGGCGAACCTGGCCCGGGCCACGCACGCGCCGAGGCTGGTCCTGGTCTACGAATCGGGCACGATCGGCGCCAAGCCCGCCCAGGTGCCGCTGTCCATCGGCGACGGCATCCTGGCCGAGACCGCGGACGCCGTGGTCGGCGTGCCGGAGATCTTCAACTACTGGCTCCAGCCCGGGCGCATCGACGTCGGGTTCCTGGGCGCCGCCCAGATCGACAAGTTCGGCAACATCAACACGACGGTCGTCGGCGGGGACTACGGCACCCCGCAGGTCCGCCTGCCCGGCGCGGGCGGCGCGCCCGAGATCGCCGCCTCGTGCCGTGAGGTGATCGTCGTGGTCAGGCAGACCACGCGGTCCTTCGTCGAACGCGTGGACTTCGTCACCTCGGTCGGCTACGGGTCGGGCCCGGGCGACCGCGAACGCCTCGGCCTGACCGGCGCCGGGCCGCAGAAGATCATCACCGACCTCGGCATCCTTGAGCCCGATCCCGTCACGCTCGAGTTCACCCTGACGGCCCTGTACCCGGGGATGACCGTCGCGGCCGCGCGGGAGCGAACCGGCTGGGACCTGGCCGTGGCGCCCGAGCCGGAGATCATCGGCGGGCCCAGCCCGGCCGAGCTTGACGCGCTAAGGAACTTCACGCGGCCGACGCCAGCCTGACCACGCAGGACGGCGGTGAGCCACGGGTCAGGCGGCCTGCGCGCGGATCGCCGAGATAAGCGAGCGGGCGGTGGCGGTGACCGGGCGGTGCCGCGGATAGCACAGGGCGATCGTCCGCGGGGGCGGAGACTCATCGGGCTCCAGCCAGGTCAGCGAGGGGTCGACGGCCCGGCTGGCGGCCACGCGCCCGATGCAGGCGTGCCCGAGCCCGGCCGCGACCAGCCGCTGCAGCGCCAGGTTGTCATCGGTGCGGTAGACGATCTTCGGCGCGATGCCGCGCCGGGCCCAGGCGTCCTCGAGTTCGGCCTGGGCGGGCCACCGGCGGGTCCAGGCCACCAGTTCCCGCTGGTCGAGGACCTCGAACCCGGGGTGATCCAGGCCCACGATCGCGCTGTCGCGGCGCGTAAGGATGACCCAGGGATCCTCCATGACCGCGATGGCCTCCACGTACTCGTCGGCCCGCGGATCGTAGGAGAACGCCAGGTCCAGTTCGCCGCGGTGCAGGGCGGCCCGTGAGGTGTCCGCGTCGTCGGCCGCGATGAGCACGACCTCGACGCCGGGGTAGTCGTCGCGGAAGGCGCGCAGCGCCGCGGGCATGATCTCGGCCGCCGTGGTCTGGGTGACGCCGACCCGGACCCGCACGATCTCGCCGCGCGCCGCCTGCTCGGCGTCGGCGGCCACCGCCTCGACCTCGCCGAGCGCCCGCCGCGCCCGGCGGCAGACCGCTTCGCCGGCCGGGGTCAGCCGCACCGGCGCCCGGCCGCCCGGCCGATGGAACAGCGTCTGCTCCAGCGCCGCTTCCAGCGCCGATACCTGGTGCGACAGCGCGGACTGGGTGTAGCCGAGCGCCGCCGCCGCCCGCCGGAACGACCCGAGCTCGGCGATCGCGAGGACCGCCTGCAGCTCGCGCAGGCCGAGCCCGCTTTTGATCGGCTGAATCGATCGTAGCTGCGACATTTCTTCACTTTAGCTGAAGTTTTTCTCACACTAAACTGGCCCGTGCCGGAGCGATCAGCGGCACGAACGAGGAGGACATCATGTTGCAGGCCACCCGGACGAGCACCGGGGTACGGTCGTTCCGCCTGCTGATCTACGGCCTTATCCTGGCCAGCGCGGCCGCCCAGTTCGCGCTGATCCCGGTCATGCCCGTCTACGCCCACCGGCTCGGCCTGTCCGGATTCCAGGAGGGGATGGTGCTCGCCGCGACCGGGCTGGCCAGCCTGGCGGTGTCCGTGCCCGCCGGGACGCTATCCGACCGGTTCGGCGCCCGCCACATCACGCTGGCCGCCGGCGTGCTGATGGCGGCCGCGATGCTCGCGCAGGCCCTCGCGGGCAGCTTCGGCCTCCTGCTCGCCGCCCGGCTGGCCTTCGGCGTCGGCTACGGCGTGGTGTGGACCGCTGGCCTCTGCTGGCTCGCCGGCGCCGGGGGAGGGCCCCCGGCCCTGGGCGGGTCCATCGCCAGCGCAGGCCTCGGCGGCGTCGCGGGCCCCGCCGCGTCGGGTACGCTCACCCAGCACCTCGGGCTGGCCGTCCCGCTGCTGGCCGCCGCCGCGGCGTTTGCCGTGATCACGGCCGGGCTCGCCGTGCTCAGGGTGCCCCCCGTACCGGCCGCGCCCCGGTCGGCGGCCGCGAGCCTGCGGGCGGCCGCCAGGGACCGCGATATCATCGGCGCCGCGGCTGCGGTCATCGTCGCCGGGCTGAGCACCGGGGTCTGCGCCCTGCTGGTCCCGGCGCGGCTGCACGCCGCCGGGTCCTCCACCGGACAGATCGGCCTGGATTTCGCGGCCGCCGGGATCTTGTTCGCGGCCGGGAGCGCGCTGACCGCCGCGGCCGGCCGGCGGGCGGTGAACCTGCGAGTGATCTGCGCCGGTATCCTCGCCGTGAGCGCGGCCCTTGGCATCGGCGTCCTGAGCACGGCACCGCTGGCCATCGTCGTGATGCTGTGCGCCGCGACCGGGGCGCGGTCGGTCCTGTGGACGGTCAGCTACCCGCTGGCCGCCACCGCCGCCGGGCGGCGCGGGACCGGGCTGGGTGCCGCGGTCGGGCTGCTCAACGGCGTCTGGGCGGCGACGGCGGTGCTGGGGCCGCCGCCGAGCACCTCAGCGCCCGGGCGGCCTTCGGGCTGACCGGGATCGCCTGCGCCGCCGGGCTGGCCGTGACAGTGGCGCTGGCGTGGCGCACCCGCCATCCCGTCGGCCTCCGCGCGGCATCCGCGCTCGGCTACGGTCCCGGTCCGGACTCCGCCGGTCCCGGCCTCCCGGCTCCGGAGCCGGGCTCGGGGAGGCTAGCAGCCGCCTGGGACAATCCCCGTTTATCGCTCATAAGGAACACTACGGGCGCATCTATGGGTGGGCCCGGCGCGCTCTAGCCGGATGACTAAGTAGGAGCTAAGTCGACGCGAACAGGCTCGGCCGTCTGGTAGCTTTCCGGCGTATCGGGAACGGGTCTAAATCCCACGGAACTTTTGAACGGAGAGACGTTATGCGCAAGAGCGGGTGGGCAGCGGCTGCTGCGCTCGGATCGCTCGCACTGTTGCTGGCCGGCTGCTCGGGATCGTCATCCCATAGCGGGTCGACCGGGAGCACGGCGCCCGCCGGCCAGCCCAGCAACAATATCGGACAGTTTTCGCCCGGCGACACCGTGCTGATCGTGCAGAAGTCCAAGCTTGGTTACGTCCTCGCCGAGGCCAACGGGGATGTCGTCTACACCTACGGAAACGACAAGAAGGGCGGCCCGCCGAGCTGTACTAGCTCCTGCGCGGCCGTCTGGCCTGCGGTGACCGGCATTCCGATGACCAACGCGGGAGAAAAGCTGCCCGGCGCGCTCGGCGTAGTCTCCATGGCGAACGGGGGCAAGCAGATCACCTACGACGGGTACCCGCTGTACATCTTCAAGGCCGGGAAGCCGCTCGCGACCACGGGTGAAGGCGTCGACGGCCTGTGGCACGTGATCAAGCTGTCCGCAAGCGACATCGTCAACCTCGGGGGCTGAGACACATAGGTCCCACGGGGGCCTGTAAGGAGACCTCATGCGTAAGAGCGGGTGGGCCGTGGCTGCCGGATTTGGATCGCTGGCGCTGCTGCTGACCGCGTGCGGATCGTCGTCGAGCCCGACTGCGGCCTCGACGTCCGCTCCGCAGAGTTCGGCCGCGTCATCGAGCAGCGCCGGCCAGGCGTCGACGTCGGCCGCATCGTCCTCGTCGGCGCCTTCCAGCGCACCGGCGACGAGCGCGCCGGCGTCCCATGCGGCGCAGCCGGCGGCCAGCGGCGGGGGACCGAACCCCTACCCGGTGGGCACGACCGTCATGATCGTCCAGAAGTCCAAGCTGGGTTACGTCCTGGCCGAGGCCAACGGACAGGTGGTCTACACCTACGCCCATGACACCAAGGGCGGGACGCCGACCTGTACCGGGTCGTGCGCGGACATATGGGCCCCGGTCACCGGGGTGCCCAAGACCGCGCTCGGTGAGAGCTTCCCGGGAACGTTCGGCCTGGTCGCGAGGTCGGACGGCACCAAGCAGATGACGTACAACGGCTACCCGCTCTATACGTTCAAGGGCGCGTTTCCTTTGACGACCCACGTCGTCTCCGGAGTGTGGAACGTGGTCCCGCTCTCCGCGTCCGATATCACCTGAGCCTGATCGAGGGCTCTTATCGTCCCCTGGGCCGGCCGGCCCCCGCTCCGGCCGGTCCAGGGGCGCTTTGTGCTGGTGGCGGCTTAGGCTGGTGACCGTGGCAGGCCAGGCAGCAGTAGAGCAGCCCGCGCAGCAGCGCGGGCTGCTGGTCATCTACAGCGCGCTGATGCTGGCCATGCTGCTGGCCGCCCTGGACCAGACGATCGTCGCCACCGCGCTGCCCACCATCGTCAGCGACCTGGGCGGCCTGTCCCACCTGTCGTGGGTGGTCACGGCCTACATACTCGCGAGCACGGCCACCACGCAGGTGTGGGGCAAGCTAGGCGACCAGTACGGCCGCAAGTACTTGTTCATGGCCGCGATCGTCATCTTCCTGGTCGGCTCGGCGCTGTCCGGGCTGTCCAGGACCATGACCGAGCTGATCGCGTTCCGTGCGCTCCAGGGCATCGGCGGCGGCGGGCTGCTCGTGCTGGCCCAGGCCATCATCGGCGACGTCGTGCCGCCGCGCGAGCGGGGAAAGTACCAGGGCGCGTTCGGCGCCGTCTTCGGGGTCGCGAGCGTCATCGGACCTCTGCTCGGCGGGTTCTTCGTCGACAGCCTGTCGTGGCGGTGGGTGTTCTACATCAACCTGCCGATCGGGGCCGTGGCGCTGGTGGTGATAACCGCGGTGCTGCCTGCGACCTCGGCCCGGCGCAAGCATTCCATCGACTTCCTGGGCGCCACGCTGATCGCCGCGTTCGCCACCAGCGTGGTGCTGGCGACCTCGTGGGGCGGTACGACCTACCCGTGGGGCTCGCCCGTGATCATCGGGTTGTTCGCCGCGTCGGTAGTCCTCGTCGCAGCCTGGTGGCTGTCGGCCAGGTACGCGGCCGAGCCGGTGCTCCCGCTCAGGCTGTTCCGCAACCCGGTCTTCACCATCAGCGCGGCCATCGCGCTCGCCGCCGGTTTCGCGATGTTCGGCTCCATCTCCTACCTGCCGCTCTTCTTGCAGGTGGTGCACGGTATCTCGGCCACGCTGTCCGGTGTGTACCTGCTGCCGATGGTCGGCGGCCTGCTCATCACCTCGATCGGCAGCGGCCAGCTCATCTCCAGGACCGGCCGGTACAAGGTGTTCCCGATCGTCGGCACGGCGGTGCTGTGCATCGCGCTGTTCCTGCTGTCCCGGCTGGACGAGCACACCTCGACCGCGCTCACGTCCGTCGACTTCCTGATCCTCGGCTTCGCCCTGGGCCTGATCATCCAGGTCCTGGTCATCGCCGTGCAGAACTCCGCCGACTACGCCGACCTGGGCACCGCCACGTCCGCGGCGACCTTCTTCCGCAGTATCGGCGGGGCGTTCGGAGTCTCCGTGTTCGGCGCGATCTTCTCCAACCGCCTGGCCAGCGAGCTGGCCTCGGCGCTACGCGGCGTCCCGCTGCCGCCTGGGCTCCACGTCGCGAGCGCCGCCGCCGACCCGGCGTTGCTGAAGAAGCTCCCGGCCGCGATCCGGACAGCTGTGGAACACGCGTACTCGCTGGCCTTGCACCCGGTGTTCATCTACGCGATCCCCGTGGCGCTGGTCGCGTTCGTCTTGTCCTGGTTCCTGCGCGAGGTGCCGTTGCGCGCGACCAGTTCCGTCGGCCTTGGTGAGGGGCTCGGCGCGACCCCGCCCGCGCGCTCCTCGGCCGACGAGGTGGAGCGCGCGCTGACCAGGCTCGGCGGCGCGGACCTCAGGCGGCGCGGCTACGAGCGGCTGACCGCGCTGGCCGGCCTCGACCTGCCGGCGGGATCCAGCTGGATCCTCACCCGGCTGGCCAAGCAGGGTGCCGTCGCGGGGGAGGAACTGGCCAGGCAGGCCAACGTGACGGTCGACTACGGCAGGCCGTACGTCGACCGGCTCGTCGCCGAGGGCATGGTGGTCCGTTCCAACGGCACGCTGGTGCTCACCGACGCCGGTCACGCCGCCGCCGACCGCCTGTTCGCGGCCCGGCGCGAGGGCCTGCGCGAGCTGCTCGCCGACTTGTCGCCCGAACAGTACGCCGAGCTGGGCGAGCTGCTCACCAAGCTGTCGCGGGCCATGCTCGGCGAGAACGCCGACCGCCACCTGATCAGCGCCGGGCCGATCGCCACCGCCCCGCCCGACCGGAGCTGAACGGATCAGGCGCGGCAGGTGCCGCCGGGCATGCGGTCCTGCGGCCTACCGTTTCCGGCCCACGCCGCCCCGCATGGCGGAGCGGGCCGCGGCCTCGAGGTCGGACGCGGGCCGCCACTGCTGGACCGCGACCAGGCCTGGCTCGACCAGGTCCAGGCCGTCGAAGAAGCGCGTGACCTCGGCCTTATTGCGATGCCGCTGAGTCTCCCGCGCGAGCCGGTTGTACCGCTTGGCCGCCTCGGCCATCCGCTCGGCCTCGATGTCGGAGGCCACCTGCGACAGCGCCAGGTAGCTCCCGGCCGGGACCGCCTCCATCAGCTGGGCGACGATCCCGTACGGATCGTCGGAGTCGACGATGAGGTGCATAACCGCGATCAGCATGACCGCGACGGGACGGGAGAAGTCCAGGGTGCGCGCCGCGCGCTCAAGGATCGCCCGCGGGTCGCGCAGATCGGCGTCGAGGTAGTCGACCGCACCCGCGGCCGA
>JBOHCK010000147.1:0-14456 GCA_050698755.1 Streptosporangiaceae bacterium
GCTCGAAGACCGGTTCCAGATCCAGGCTGTGAACAGTCCCAGCGGCGTCACCCACCTCACCCTCAGCCGCCGGTAACAGCCGGAGCACGGGCAGGGCAGGGCTGGGCAGGGCGCCGGCCAAAGCCGTTAAGCGCATCATGATCGTTCGCAGCAGGCGACCCGGGCGGCATGAAAGCGCAGGGCAGCGGCGATGCAGGCATGGCCGGCCAAGGGCAATCTAGCCAAGGCTTGTTTGCCCCTGGCCGCGAGCCGAACAGCCGTTCAGGCGCGGTAACGACAGCCACTCTGGCGATCCGGGTTGCCGCCCCGATCGGCAGCGGTTCCCGCTCGCTGCCTGCGGCCACGCCAGGTAACCGCGTGGACGGATGTCAGGCCGTCGCTGACGGCCTGACACGCTGATGGACGGCAAGACGGCCTGCGTCAGCTCCTGGCAACTCTGCTTCTGGGCTCATGCCGGTGCCCTAGGCTGTTCGCGATGCCTGTGATTAGACCGGATGTGTGGATCTGATCCCATCTATCGCGGGGTGTTTCCCCTGCCTGTGCTTCGGGAGCCGACGGTGGACGACGAGATCGCGCTGGTCAAGGACGGCGACAGCCTGGCGGTTGTCGGGAATGGCCCGACGGTTGCCGAACGCTTCCTCGCCGCCGGGGGACTGACGTCGAGGGATCTCGGGCTGCGCCGGCTCGGGCCTTCCCTCGGTACCCCGGGCGCGGCCCTGCAGGCAGGTTCCGGGATCTCCGCCAACTGGGGCCGCTGGGTGAAGCTGACCGAGGATTCCGCGCACGCCGCGAGGAAGCTCCCGCTGGTCAAGGACCCGAAGTCGGGCAACTTCTACGCGATAGCGAAGGCGCCGAACGGCCACTTCGCCAAGAACCTCCAAATCGTGGCGAGACCAGGATCGCTTCTGACCGGCCTGACCAGCCCGGCGATGCTGGCCAACGTCGGGGCGCTCATGTCGCAGCAGGCGATGCAGCAGGCCATGGACGAGATCAAGGACTACCTCGCCAAGATCGACGAGAAGGTCGACGACGTGCTGCGCGCCCAGAAGGACGCGGTGCTCGCGGACATGATCGGCGTGGACCTCGTCATCGAGGAGGCGATGACCATCCGGGAGCACGTGGACCGGGTCGACGAGGTCGCATGGTCCAAGGTGCAGGCCACGGCGCTGGCGATCGCGCGGACCCAGGGGTACGCGCTGCTCCAGCTCGATGGGCTCGCGAAGAAGGTCAAGGACAACGCCAAGCTCAGCGACCTCGCTAAAACCACTGAGGAGGCCGAGTCCGCGTTCCTGGAGTGGCTAGCCGTCCTGGCCCACTGCTTCCGGCTGCTGGACGGGCTCGCCGTCCTTGAGCTCGACCGCGTGCTGGGCTCCTCTCCCGATGACCTGAACCAGCACCGCCTGGGCCTGAAGGCCGCCCGGCAGAACCGCCTGGACCTCATCTCCCAGTGCACCGGCCAGCTGATAGCCCGCATGCAGGCAGCCGGGGCAATAGGCCTGGCCAACACGAACATCCTGCTGCACCCTCAGACGTCCCGCGCCGTGGTCGAGTCCAGCAACCACGTAGTGGCCGCCGTCGCCGACTTCCACGACCGCCTCGGCATCGAACGCGACCGCCAGCAGGTGGGCCCGAAGCGATGGCTAGACGCGCTAGCGGAAGTGCGCGACAAAGCCCTCGAGACAGGAGCAGGAGCCGTCGGCACCGCCAGGACCCTCGGCACCGAAACCCTGGACCGAGCCAGATCAGCCACAGACAAGCTCACCATCGACCTCGCCGAACAAGCCCTCCGCCGCCGGGCCGAAGAAGAGGCCCGCAAGGAACGCGAGGGAATCGAGGTCCCCGAGGAAGAGCAAGCCTGACCCACCCCGCCACGGCGTGGCTAGCGCCACGCCGGTAACCAGCGGGCTAGCTGATCTGGGTCTAGGCCGATGACCAGCACTCCACCCCTGAGGCCGACCGCGAGTGAATCGCCCGTCATCGCTACCACCAAGGCCTCATGACGAACGGGAACGGCACGCTGGCCAGCCCCGGGGTCGCGGTACAGAGACTGATCGGGCAGATGCATGCCGCCGACCTCTCATCGCGGAGATGAGAGTGCGTCGGGCGTAGCCAGCTGCCGATAAACCGGGCCAGATCGAGTAATCTGTGTAACCAAGTCCATAGATCTCATATGACTGGGCAGACCTGGCGGATCTCGCGCCATGGCCGCAGTCAGCTAAGGTCACCCAGCGCGACTGGCGATCGAGAGCGTGAGCGATCCGATCCGCCGAATAGGCGCTCAAGGACTACCAGAGTGTATGGCGCCCATATCAGCCATTCCGGTTCGCAGGCAAGCCCCAGCTGGAAAGGGTGGCAGAGGTAACGACACGCGGGATCTACCGCCCCGTTGTGTCAGCGCTCCCGCGACAGGCGCTCAACGCGCGGATGAGCATCACCTTGGACAAGGCGCGGCCCGGCATCCGCCCGGGATTTCCGCTTGAAAGGATCTGGGTGGGCGCGAGCGCGGCAGCGAGCAGGGTCACGATGCCGGCGATGACTGCGGCGAGGTTAATTCCGCTGGTGAACACCTGCCCGTAGAGCTGAGTCAGGGCAGCCCTGCTGAGGCCGGTCCCCCCGGCGGCTCCGGAGCTGGGCGCGGTAACTGCGGCAGCCGCGGCCTTCTGTGCCAAGGGAGCGGGAACGTGACGGCTGACGAGCGCGTGGTTCAGGCCGGATACAGCTTCGGAGGCGATGATGCTGCCGAGCGCGGCGATGCCGACGGTGGTGCCTGCTTGCCGGGTGGCGTTCACGGTGCCGGAGGCAATGCCGCTGCGCTGGCGCCGCACGGCGCTCAGCGCGGCGGCGGTGGCGGGCGTGATTGACAGGCCCATGCCGGTACCGAACAGCAAGAACACTGAGGTGATGATCAGGTAGCTGGTGGCGGGACCAAAGGCAGCCATCGTGAGCAGGTCGGCGGCCGGTGAGCGCGTAGCCGGCGGTCATGGCGAGCGGGGGGCCGACGCGGGCGGTGAGCTTCCCGGCGTGGACGCTGGCGATGGCGCCGCACAGTGGCAGGAACCGCAGCCCGGCGAAGATCGCGGTAGACCCTTGCACGTCCTGGAGGTAGAGGGACAGGAACGTGAACACGCTGTAAGCGCCGAATCCGAGCGCGAACGAGGGGCTCAGCGACCGGCTTCCCCGCTGGACCGGGCCGGCCGGGTCAGCGACATGCTGACCGCGATCTTGTTCCCGGGGCCTCCCCTACATCACCGGAGTGCCGATCGGCTGGCGGGCTGGCAAGACGAGCGGACGGGGCCATCCCGGTCATCTGGCGGACGATCGGGACCCGGCTGGAGCCGCGCCGGCTTGCCCGGCCGCCGCGACCCGCGGCAAGAACGTGCCGTCTATCAGGCCGATGACCGTCCGCGCCGCGAGCAGCGCGAAGCCGGCGGTGAGGATGCCGACCAGGACGTACCCCAGAGCCGTACCGCCGCCCACGTGCTCAGCGGCCAGCCAGTGGACGCCGAAGGTGACGGCGGCGGCGAAGGGGAACGAGAAGGCCCAGAAGCCCGGACCGAACGGTGCCCGCCGGCACAACGAGATCAGCCTCAGCTGGACCAGCAGGATCAGCACCGTAAAGCCGGCCAGGACGGCCGCGGGCGTGTCTGCCCGGCCGCCATTGATGGCCAACCAGGAGTTGCCCGCCACCGCCGGCGGCGCGACCTCGATCGCGAGCGTCGGCAATAGCGGCGGCGGCAAGGCGGGCACGACGAACAGCCGTTGGGAGATTATCGAAGCGAGCACCAGGAAGCAGCCGATGCCCATGCCGAACAGCACATGCGACAGCGTAGTGAGACCCAGCGCGGCGCTCCCGCCGCCGGCTAGCAGGCCGCCAGCGGCCGTGGGCAGATAGTAACCGGGATGCCAGCGCCGGATGTCACCGTCGAGGGTGATCCAGCCCGCGGTGATCCAGGCACCGGCGAGCACCGTCAGGATGGCGCCGCACCCGAAGACACCCTCGCCTGCGCTTCTGGCCTGTTCAGCCAGCGGGATACCCAGCAGCATAGGCACGATCACGATCAGTGCGGTGAACGGCCCGAACGTCGGATCGGACAGCTCGGTTTTCCAGCGGCGCTGCGCGGCGACGTTCGCCAGATAGCCGGCCAAGGTGACCAGCCACGTCAGGGCCGCAACGATCCACAGCACGTTTCCCGGCCAGTCCGGAGCGCCGGCCAGCCGCGTCACCGTCGACCATGCCTGCGCCAGGCCAGCCATGCCGAAGGCGACGGCGACGAGATTCGCTGTCAGATGAAGCGCCTTGCCCTGAATTTCGGCCCGTTGCTGTGTCCCTTGCATCAAGGTCTCCTCGTCAGGAAGAACCGCCGACCCGGCAGTCATCAGACCGGGCGCTGCTGTGCGCATCGCTGCCGGCCCCGGCGGCAGGCTCGGATTGTACGGATTCGGCGACAGCGCCCACCTGGTCGCCCAGGTAGCGCTGGCGCAAGGTGCGACGGTCCATGCTCTGACCCGAGGCGAGGAGTCGCAGCGGCTGGCGCTGGAGCTAGGCGCTGCGTCGGCGGGGGGCGCCTATGACTCCCCGCCGGAACCCGTGGACAGCGCGATCCTGTTCGCGCCAGTCGGAGATCCCGTGCCGGTCCCGATGCGAGCTACTGACCTTGTCCGGCGGTCGTCGAAGGCGGCCGAGGCCCCGCTGCCCGGAAACGCCGACAGTGCCCAAGCGGACGGCGCTGCATTGGGCGCTGTGGCTTGTCCGGCGGCCTCCCAGTGCATCGCCGTCGGTGCGTACAGAGACAGATCACGCAACACCGACGGGCTCCTGCTGACGTTGTCCTACCAGCCCGTTGGAAGCCCATGCCCTACTTTGGCTGATCATCGATCTTGAGCTTGGCTTCCGCGTTCGAGATGAAGATGACCAGCAGCTTCGCCGGCTCTGTCGGGCTGGTGTTTTCCGTGAGCAGGTGGTGCGAACCCGGCGGCTCGACCCAGTCCTGGCCTTGGTGGTACGTACGCACTGGCTCTCCGGCGAGCTGGCTGCGCACGGTGCCCTCCAGCACGTAGACGTAAAGGAACGCCGAGCCGTGCCGATGCGGCGCTGCGCGCGCATCGGGCGGGAAGTATACGATCACCGAGGTGAACGTCTTGCCCTTAACATTCGGAAGTGGCTGTGTAAACACGCGCGTATCTGTTATTCCGACCATGATTGCTCTCCTTTCAGCCTCCGGTGACCCGGATGATCGTCTTGCCGCGGGTGCGCCGGTCGGGGGCAAACGCGGACGGCACCTCGGCGAGCGGCCGTACGGCCCCGACGATCGGCTTAAGCCGTCCGTCCCGGAGTCGCTGGGCGAGGTCCGCCAACCGGGCGCGGTCGGGTTCGACGACGAAGAAGATGGCCCGGCCGTCCTCGGGCTGGACCGTGGGTGGCTGGGCGATGGTGACAAGCGTGCCGCCGGCGCGCACCAGCGCGGTCGAGCGGTCGAGGATGTCGCCGCCGATGACGTCGAACACTACGTCGACCTCGCCCGCGTCATCGAGCTTGTCGGCCTGCAGGTCCAGGAAGGTATCCACGTCGAGACCGAGTGCGGTGTCCCGGTCGGCCGCCCGGCCGGTGCCGATCACCCGGGCGCCCGCCTCGCGGGCCAGCTGCACTGCGATAGACCCGACGCCGCCTGCGGCGCCGTGGATCAGGACGGTTTGGCCGGTCTTGAGTCCGGCGTGGTCGAACAGTCCCTGCCAGGCGGTCAGCCCGGAGATCGGCAGCGCGGCGGCCGCGGTGTCCTCGATGTCCGCCGGGAGCGGGGCGAGGTTGCGGGCCTCCACCGCGGTGTACTCAGCCAGCGACCCGTCGCGGAACCAGTCGGCCAGCCCGAACACCCGCTGGCCCACGGTCAGGCCGGTGGTGCCGTAGCCCAGCTCGGCGACAACGCCCGACAGGTCGTGTCCGGGCACCCTCGGGGCTCGGTCGCGGCCGGCCCGGTCGGTCCAGGTGCTCGGCCAGTTCAGCTCCCCCGGGGTGAACCCGGCCGCGTAGACGCGCACGATCACGTCGTTTTGGACCGCGTGGGGGGGCGGGATATCGGACAGCGTGAGCCCGGCGGCGCCGGCGGCTCGGTCTCGTACGGTGATGGCTTGCATAACGATTCCCTTCTGCGATGGGTTCAGGTTTCTGACGCGCCCCTCAGGGCGTAGCTGGTCAGACCGCGAGCCGACGCCTCCCGATGTCCTGTCCAAGCACCCGGGGCACCCTGAACACAGGACCGGCCTGTCGCCGCCGGGGCGTGACCGAGCTGGAGGTGCCTGCCCCGCAGGGCCTCACCCGGGGCGTGCGCGCTGTCATGACAATGCCCTCCCTATGGCTAGCTGGGTGCCCCGACCAGTGCCGTCGCGTGTGCCGCCGGTTGCCTGGTCAGCGCAGCGACTTGAACGCGGCGCGCATTTAGGCGGCGAACAGGTCTGGCTGTTCGCAGGCGGCGAAGTGGCCGCCTCGGTCGAGCCTGTTGTAGTAGATGAGGTTGTGGAGATACGCGCGCTCGGCCCAGCTGCGCGGGGCTGGATAGAGCTCGTCGGGAAAGACGCTGATGGCAAACGGGATCGTGATGGGCTTGGCGTCGAAGAAGTCCGCCTTGTTCTCCTAGTACAGACGAGCCGAGGAAAACCCGGTATTGATCAGCCAGTACAGCGTGATGTTGTCCAGGACGTCGTCCCGGGTCAAGGCGGCGTCCAGGGGTTCCCTGCAGGGCCTGTTCCACGAGCCCCGGCTGGCCGTGCCGTCGCCGTGGTCAAGCATGAACGCCGCCCGATCGGCCGGTGAGTCCGCCAGGCCGTACAGCGTCTGCGGGCGCGTGGTCATGATCTGGGCGTAGGCCACGTGCCTGGCATAGAAGGTGCTCAGCTGCTCGCACGCGCTTTTCTCCTCGGCGGACAGATCCGGTGGCGGCGGGTTGCCGCGCTGAGCCGCCCTTGTCGATGGCCGCTGGGGCGGTTCCGGGCATGTTGGAGTGAATGCCGAGCAGCTCCGGTGCTGCCTGTTCACCCATCGCCTGCGTGACGGCTGCACCCCAATCGCCGCTCTGCGCCACGAACCGGGTGTATCCGAGGCGCTTGATCAGCACGACCCGGGCCCGTGCGGTGCGGACCGGATTCCAGCCGGTGGCGGCCGGCTTGGCGGAGAACCCGTACCCCGGCAGGAACGGAATCACCAGATGGAACGCGTCCGCCGCGCTCGCACCATGCGCGGTGAAATCGGTGAGCGGCTCGATGATCTTCAGCTGCTCGATGACCGAGCCGGGCCACCCGTGAGTGACGATCAGTGGCAGCGCGGCTGGGGGCGGGGAGCGGACGTGGATGAAGTGAATGTCAAGCCCGTCGATCTCGGTCATGAAGTTCGCCAGGGCGTTCAGCTTCGCCTCGCACCTGCGCCAGCCGTAGCCGGCCCCCCAGTACCGCGCGAGGTCCTGCATGATCGCTAGCCGCACGCCCTGCGCGTCGTCGGTGACCGTCTCACGCTCGGGCCACGTGGTCGCGCGTACGCGCCTGTGCAGCTCGGCGACCTCCTCATCCGGAAAATCGACGCGGAAGGGGCGGACTTCAGCTTCGCTGGACATTAGATTTCTCTTCTCCCGATGAGCTGACATGGCGACGGAAGAGACGGACCGGTCGGCTTCGGCCCGGCGTTGCCAGGCAACGCCTTCCGTGCTAGCGGCACAGCTCGTACTCCCCCACGATCGCGGATCGGGCGGGCGCGTCGCGCCCGTGAACATCCCTGGCCTTACCCTGGTCTGCGATATGGCAGAGAGGAGGCCGCGTCAGGCTCGCGGCTTTGTCCACAGCGTGCCGGGGCCAGATGGGCGAGCGGCCGCGGTCAGCGGGCACTTAGAGCAGGCCCGGATCCGGCGAAGCCGGGAATGGCGAGGCAGCGCAAATGCGGCAGGCAGACTGTGGATAGTGCTCCTGGCTCGGCTTCCCCGATAGTAACCTGGCGGGGCGTAAGGTCAGGGGCCTGAGTCCCGGCCTGACTTCCGATTCGGCTGACGCCTCGGGGTTGTCATGATACCGAGCTGTCGGCCCGGCCCCAGGTTTCCGGCACCCACCAGCGGTGCCGGTCTACCCCGAACGTAGCAGCTGCACCAGAACCTCCGCCTCGCTGTGCTCGAGGTCCTTCGTCGCGGTCAGCAACGTCACAGGCCCGGATCGAGCCTCATCACGCAAATGACCCAGCGCCTCGGCCCGTTCCGGTTCTGTCAGCTCGGTCTCGTAGCGGCGCCTGAATTCGGCAAACTTGACGGGCTGATGGCCGTACCAACGGCGCAGTTCATTGGACGGCGCCACCGCCTTGAGCCACTCGTCCAGGTGAGCCCTTTCTTTGGACAGGCCGCGAGGCCACAACCTGTCCACTAGCACGCGCCTGCCGTCGGACGGTTCGGCCTGCTCGTAAACGCGGCGCGCGCGCACCTCCTGCATAGGACCGTCATCCCCTCTTGAGTGCTCAACGTCCGTACTGCCGACTCGGCCTGCCATGTGGTGCAGCCTGGCGCATTATTCCCTCAGCCGATCGGTTTGCCTGTCCGGTCTTATGGACCCGCGCAACCACAGGACCGCCCGACCACGCCGCCCAGCGGCCCGGGCGGACCTGCATCCCAGTCCGCCAGAACGCCGTGCCCGCGTGGCGCCGGTGCCGAATGCGCTGACCCGGCCGTAATGCCCGCGACCGGGCCACGTCGAGAACCTCGACCCGAGAGCCGAATCGGCGTGCCTGCAGCCCCCGCCGTCCGCTCCGTTGCGGTGAGCTTCGGCTTTAGGACTGGGACCCCGCGGCGATCCAGTCTCGGAAGAGCTGGACGCTTTCGGGTGACCAGGGCGGCTCGCGGCTGCGCCTTGGCGGCATCGCCCCGGTGCTGACCGCGTCCAGGACCTTCTGCGCGTGGCCTTGATCGCGCATGTAGCCATATTCGTCCAGCGCAACGTCAAGGTCCTTCATGTGCGCGATGTCCATGTCGGTGAACAGCGGCCTGATGTCCCGCGCGAAGCTGACTGCCATCATCCTGCTCCTCAGTTCTTAACTCGGCTCATTCAGTATTAGTGGCCGACCCGGCCGAGCAGAGCCGCCCGCCGAGCGCCTCGTAGCTGTCCTCCCGGGTGCACCGGCGTCTGGATGATGCCGTGCGAGACGGCATTGACCCGGAGGGGCCAGTTCCAGACCGGCACCATCGTGACCTTGAGCTATGGTCCACGGCCTTCTGCTCCTGACGTTGGATGCCGTCGCCTGGCTGGGCCCCCGGGCTAGTCCTGGCCTTTATGTTCGCGCCAGGGCGCGGGCGGCCGCGCCCGTAGATACCCGGGCCGGTGCCCTGGTCTTCGGTGGCGGCCATCACGGGGTTGCTCATCCCCGGGTGAGGCCGACGTGGCCGCGGTTCCAAAAGGGCCGTGTGCGACGGACCAGGCGTACCAGGTGCGGGCCGTAACACCGGTGCCCGTTCGGGTGAATTGAACTTCTTTCCTGCCGAACGGGCCTGGGTGCCACCTTCCAAGACGCGAGAGATGCTACCCACGGAGTAGCTGGTCACCGTGACCGCCCGCGTTCCGGCCGGAACACGAGCAAGCCGTCCAGGACGTCAGGGTCCGCGAGGCCGCCCGTCCCCGCGAGCTCGCCACGCAGGCGCACCCGCCGGAAGGCTGCGGCGGCCGGCTCCCGCCCGGCGGGCCAGCCAGGTCAGCGACGGGGTGAACGGATATCTTGTTCCCGGAATCCTCGCCTGCCATCGCCTGCGGGATCGTGCACATCGCCCGGGCACTGAGACCCGGCTAGGCTGGCTGGCCCAGCTGCCCCCTGACCGGGCAGCGCCGCCTGCAGCTCGCGGGCGAGACCCGGTGCCCGGTCATAGACGGCATCTCGCCGGTCCCCGGCGCCAGCGCCGTGCGCCCGCACCCAGGCACCTCGGACCGAGGGTCAGGGCACCGACCAGGGTTTTGCATGGGTGCGACCGGCCGCCCGCAGCGAGACCATGGACGACAGAACCAACTCGCTGGCACGCGTCCGGTGACAGCGCATTACGAAACAGGCAAGGGATGATCGAGAGATTCGGCTATGCCGCGGGCTCCAGGCGGCGCTCCGCCAGTTGTCTGCGGGAGGTGATACCAAGCTTCGTGAACACCTTGCGCAGGTGCCACTCGACTGTGCGCGGGCTCAGGAACAGCTCGGCGCCGATCTCGGGATTGGTGCGTCCATCCCGGGCCCGCCGCGCGATCTGGGCCTCCTGCGGTGTGAGCTCGATCGCTGCCTCGACGGTGCGCTTACGCACGGTCTCGCCGGTGGCCAGCAGCTCGCGGCGGGCGCGTTCGGCAAAGCCATCGACGCCGATAGCGGTCAGCATATGGTGCGCAGTGCGGAGTTGCTCACGTGCGTCCACGCGGCGGTTCTGGCGCCGCAGCCACTCGCCGTAGAGCAGGTGCGCGCGGGCCAGTTCGGCGCGGACGCGGGTGCGGCCGAGCCAGGTGATCGCCTCGCGGTACAGCTTTTCGGCCGCCGTGCCCTCGCTCAGCAGCGCCTGGGAGCGGGCCTGGATCCCTAGCGCCCAGTCGGTGCCGCTCGCGCTGGTGGCCTGGGCCAGGCGGTGCAGGGCGCTGGCCGCGCGGTCAGGCGCACCGGCCCGGGCGGCCGCCTCGATCAGCTCGGCCAGCGACCAGGTGGCCAGGCCCAGCTCGCCGGGATACCGGCTACCTTGTTCGGCCGCGGCCAGCGCCTCGTCATAGCGGCCTGTGCCGTTGTAAAGCACCGCATTCGCGCAGTCCACAGCGGTCAGCCATCGTCCTTCGCCGCGTGCCGCCAGCTCTGCCGTGGCCGACGTGATTAGCTGATTGACATCAGCGTCGCGGCCTTCCCAGGCGGCGAGCAGCAAGGGGCCGTAGGGTCCCACGGGATTACCGGTCGCGTGCGCGACCGCCTCAGCCTCGCCTGCCATCGAGGTGGCCGTGGCGAGTTCGCCGGCCAGCAACTGGATCGCCGCACCCGACAGCAGGGCGACCGGAAGCGCGGTGAGCCCGCCGGCCCGCCGGGCGAGTTCGATCAGCCGGTTCGACAGCGCGTACCAGCTCTCGTCGTCCCAGACATCACGGGCCACACGGCACGCGAGCGGCAGCCAGCCCAATTCCTCCTCGGAGGAGACTTCTTCTTCCGTGCCGAACGCGCGCAGCGCCCGCTTCAGCACCGGCGTGCCCGCGGCATATCCCTCGGTGGTCAGCACGGTCAGGCCATCCAGCAGCAGATCGAACGCACGCGGCGGCTGCGGCGCCGGCCGCCCCGCCCGTACGGCCTCGGCGATCTCCAGCATCGGGGTGCGAGTCATCAGGCGGCCAGCCGTAAGCGTGGCGTAGAACGCGTCCCGGTAGGCCTCGCGCGCGAGCCTGGGGTCGAGTGGTTCGAGGCGCCTGGCCGCGTCGAGCAGCAGCCGTGGCGCGTCGCGGCGGCAGCCGGCGCCTGCGGTGAGCTGGGCGCGCAGCAGCTCCGCACGCGCCCGGCCGAGTTCATCCAGCGGTCCGGCCTGCGCCATAGCCAGCAGGTGCAGAGCGGCGTCCAGCGCGCCGGTCTGGTGCTTGGCCTGGGCCGCGGCCAGCGCGCGCTGGGCCCGGCGGCCCGGGTCGGGGGTCAGCTCGGCGGCGCGCTCGCGGAAGGCGGCGTCCGCCGCCAGCCCGCCGCGGGCTCGCGCCCGCCCGGCCAGGCGCTGCAGTTCGGCGGCGACATCCTCATCTAGTCCTGGCGTCGCGTGCGCCAGGTGCCAGGCGCGGCGGTCGGGATCCGCGCCAGGGTCGGTGGCCTCCGCCAGAGCGCGGTGGACATTCTGGCGCTCCTGGGGCGAGGCCATCCGGTAGACCGCGAACCGGGCCAGCGGATGGCGGAACCGCACCTGCCCACCCGGCTCGATCATGCCGGCCGCGGCCGCAGGCGCCGCCGCCGCGGCCTCAACGCCGAGCCGGCCGGCCGCACGCCAGACCAGCACCGGGTCCCGGACCGGCTCGGCCGCGGCGACCAGCAGCAGCAGCCGCGTCGCCGATGGCAGCGTCCCCAGCCGCTCCCGCAAGCTGTCCTCGATCCGGCCCGGCAGGACCGTGGCGCCCGGCGACCCGAACCCGCCGGCCAGTTCCTCGGGCGTCAGCGCCTGCGCCAGCTCCAGCAACGCTCGCGGATTTCCCCCGGTTTCGGCCACGATCCGGTCCCGGACCCCCCCGTCCAGCGGCCACCGGGTCACCGACCCCAGTAGCTCCTGAGCATCGCGATCCGCCAGCCCGCCGATGGCGAGCTCCGGCAGCCCCGTCAGGTCCTGCTCGCCGTCGCCCCGGCGCGTGGCGAAGACCAGCGCGACCGGCCCGGCCGCCAGGTGCCGCGCCACGAACGCCAGCACCTGCGCCGAGGCCCGATCCAGCCACTGGGCATCGTCGACCACGCAGATCACCGGCCGCTCCCCGGCCGCCTCCGACAGCAGGCCGAGCACGGCCAGGCCGACCAGGAAACGATCCGGAGCATCTCCGCCCAGCAGCCCGAACGCCGTGCCGAGCGCGTCACGCTGCGGCCCGGGAAGACACCCGGACCGATCCAGGAGCGGCTCGCACAGCTGGTGCAGCCCGGCGAAGGCCAGCTCCATCTCCAGCGCGGCACCCGCCGCCTGCGCGATCCGGCACCTGCCCGCTCGCTGCAGCAGGTATTCCAGCATCACGGTCTTGCCGGTCCCTGCCTCGCCACGCACGACCAGCACCCGGCTCTGACCCGCGCGCACGCCGACCAGCAGCCGATCCAGCGCTTCGCACTCGCTGCGCCGGCCGGCCAGCCCGCGCCCGACTACCTCACCGGCAATTCCCGGCGGCGACATGAACGACATGCTCGTCAGTCTGGGCGGACCGGGGCGCCGCGACAATCGGGCTCATATGACATCTGAGTCCGGCCGCCCCGACGCCAGGGCTAGGGATAACCCCACCAGGCCGGCCGGAGTCACCCTGAACGCACCCAGAACGCGGGACTGCCGGGCACTTCATTGGCCCCCGGGACAGGAGCGACGTAGCTTTATGGCATGGCCCAGTCAGCCCGGGTTCGGGTGCTTGTGGGCGAGGACCAGCCCATCATGCGCGAGGGTATTGTGCATGTCCTTCAGGACAGCGGGTTTGAGGTCGTCGGAACCGCCGTCGATGCGCGCGACCTGGTGAGGAAGGCGCGGGCTGACCGCCCGGACGTCGTGATCACCGACATCCAGATGCCGCCGGATCACGGCGATGACGGCCTGCGCGCGGCGCTTGAGATCCGGGCGGCCGAGCCCGGTGTGGGCGTGCTGGTCCTGTCCCAGTATCTCGAGGACCGTTACGCGTTCGACCTGGTGGCCGACAGCGCGCAGGGTGTGGGTTACCTGCTCAAGGAAAAGGTGGGCGACCTGCGCGTGTTCACCGACGCCGTTCGCCGGATCGCAGACGGCGGATCGGCGCTCGACCCCGACGTCGTCGCCCGCCTGGTGGGTCGCCGCCGCCGGCCCAGCCCCCTGGACAGCCTGACCAAGCGCGAATCGGAAGTGCTCGCCCTGATCGCCGAGGGCCTTTCCAACGCGGGCGTGGCCGAGAAACTCGTCGTCACCGTCGGCGCCGTGGAACGCCACGTGACCAGCATTTTCGACAAGCTCGGGCTGCACCCCTCGCCCGAGACGCACCGCCGGGTTCTCGCCGTCCTCAACTACCTTCAGTCCTGACCCGGCTCAACCTGGCGGGTGAAGAGCCCGCTCAGGTCGGCCGTCGCCAGGTCGAGCTTCGGCACGAACGCCGCCGCGCCGCAGTCCCGGAGCACCACGCGGGGCACGTCATCGATTTCGGATGAGGTCAGGACGATCGCCGCGGCCGGGCACATCGAGGCGAGCGAGGCCGCCACCGAGAAGCCATCCCGCCCCGGCAGGTTGATATCGAGGAGGATCCCGTCCGGGCAGCCACCCGACACCCAGGCCAGCGCCGTCTCGCCATCGGGCACCGAATCCACGGGCTCGAAGCCGCGCGCGGCCAGCAGCTCTCCCACGCTGCGGCGGAAGGGCTCGCTGTCGTCAACGACCAAGATCCGGCAGGCCACATGACGAATCGTCGTTGCTGGCATACGGCCGGGCAATGGGGTCAACCCTACAGTCCGGCCCGGCTGGCCCGGAGCGGCGCGGGCCCGGATCATGGTCAGCAGCATAAGGCGAGCCTGCCTGGGATGCACTGGTGAGCCAATGGAGTGTCCTTCAGTTCCTGGCTCAGGGTCTCCCGCGTGCGGCATCGGGTTAACCCCACTCCGGCGGCGCCGGTCTGACGTGGTCAGGCCCGCGTCCCTGGACCAGGCGGCAGCGGGATCCATGCCTGTAGCAGGGTACCGCCCCCGGCCGGGCTGATGATGTCGATGACCCCGTTCAGCGCCCCGATGCGGTCGCGCAAGCCGGTCAGGCCGCTCGTGTCGGATCGGG
>JBOHCK010000148.1:0-14387 GCA_050698755.1 Streptosporangiaceae bacterium
GAATTGGGTCTCACCCTCGCCGTTCCGCTTCAGTATGATGCCCCGGATCGGAATACCCACCAGGGAGCCGGTGGTGGCATGCATTCCCTCATGGGCCATCACGTGGAAGTGCTTCGCGACAGACCAGAGGCTTTGCGCATTGACTACCACAAACGCTGCCACTCCGAGGACCGCGGCATCGGGTCCCGGCAGCTGCGCCTGGGTAAGGCTCACGCTATCGACGTTAGGCCCTGACGACGGCTTGGCAACCCCTGACGTCATGCGGCGGTTCGTAGAACGTGGTCCGCCGGGCCTGGTCGTGGCAGGCGTTGCACGACACCCAGAGGTGCCCCATGCCGCGGCCGCGCTCGCTGGCCTCCCGGGCGGGCGCACAAATGCAGGGCCGCCATCCCACCTGCCCCATGCCCGGCCAAAGTTCATGGCCGAACGGGCAGTACCGGGGCTTATGTTCGAACATGGATACGGACACAGGACGATCATGCCACCGACCCGCGTCCCTGAGCCAGGCCGGGAGCTAAATGCTCAGCGGATTCGCAGCGGCAGCGCGCGCGGTCCGCGGATCTGGCCGGCGGCCCAGGTCACCGCCGGCGGATCCGCCAGGCTGAACTCGCCGATCCGCTCGAGCCAGACCTCGAGGGCGACCCGCAGTTCCATGCGGGCCAGGTGGGAGCCCAGGCAGCGGTGGATGCCGAGCCCGAACGCGGCGTGCCGGTTGACCTCGCGGTCGATGACGACCTCATCGGCGCGGTCGAACTGGGCCGGGTCGCGGTTGGCCGCCGGGAACGACAGCAGGATCCAGTCGTCGGCCGTCATCTCGACGCCGTGCCAGTCCATGTCCTGCTTCACCAGCCGCGCCATGGTGACCGGCGCGTAGGCCCGCAGGAACTCCTCGATCGCGGTCGGCAGCAGCGCAGGCTCGGCCAGCAATCTGCGCCGGTCGCCCGGGGTCTTGGCCAGATGCCACAGTGAGGCGCCGATCGCGCTCCACGACGTGTCGATCCCGGCGATGAGCAGCAGGGCCATCGCGCCGACCACGTGGCCCGGTTCGAGCCTGCGCCCGTAGAGCTCGGCGCTGAGCAGGTAGGACGTCAGATCTTCGCGCGGGCGGTCGATATGGTCGTAGACCTGCGCGAGCAGGTACTCCCACATCCGCGACACGCGCTCGAGGCGCTCCTCGGGCGGCAGGTTGATCCCCTCGAGCAGGTTCTCGACGAACTCGCGGAACTGCGGCCCGTCCTCCGGGGGGAAGCCGAGCATGTCGGCGATGACCCGCATGGGAATGTGCTGCGCGTAGTCGGTCGCGGCGTCCACGACGTCCCGCCCCTCGAACGCGTCGATCAGCGAGTGGCAGAACCTCCTGGTCCCAGGCTCCTGCTTGGCGATCTCGGACTTGGTGAACGCGGGGAGCAGGAGCTTGCGCGCGTCGTGGTGGAAGGGCGGGTCGGAGGAGATGGGCGGCGAGCCGCCGATCGGCGCCAGGTCGCGGGGCGGCCGGAAGTTGCTCATGATGATCGACCGGGAGGAGAAGCGCTCGGTGTCGTAGGCGATCGCGGCGACGTCCTCGTACGTGGTGGGCAGCCACGCACCGCCGAACCGCGCGGTGTGCGCCATCGGGCACCGCTGCCGCAGGTCGTCCTGGATCCGGTAGGGGTCGGCCGCCCACTCGGGCTCGAGGTGGGAGAAGTCGGTCGCCCAGTCCGAGACCGGGCCGGTGATGACCTCGTTGCGCACCCCGAGCGGCGCGTCCTCGCGGACCCGTAGGTTCTCCTCGCTGAACCGCTCATCGGCCGTCATGTCATACCTCCTCGACCAGTTCGACCGCGTGCTCGGGACAGTTGAGCTCCGCCAGGCGCGCGTCGTGCTCAAGTCCGGGCGGCACCGTGCCGTCGCCGAGGACCGTCCCGTAGCCCTCGTCGTCGTCGCCGAACAGGCTGGGGGCCAGGTCGTAGCAGCGGCCGTGCCCCTGGCAGCGCTCTTGGTTGATCTGCACTTTCACTGCGTTGTTCCTGTCTGTGTGGGGATACCAGCCGGGGCGAAGGCGGTGACCAGGCGATTGAGCAGGTTGGCCCACTCCGCCTCGCCGACCGCGTGCAGGTCCGGCGTGATCAGGGCGCTGCCCATCGCGAGCAGCAGGCAGAAGTGCGCGAGCGCGTCCGGCGACAGGGCGGGATCAAGCTCGCCGTCGGCCTGGGCGACGCGCATCAGGTCGGCCATCCAGTCGGCCCGCTCGCCCATGTAGTCACGCATCGGCCGGGCCACGTCCTGGTCACGGCGGGCCGCGACGAGCGCCTCGACGATGAGGTAACCAGAGGGGTCACGCCGGCGGGGGAGGCATTGGCCGGCCGCGAGCAGCAGGTCCGTGACCGACCGGCTGGGATCGGTGGCCAGCAGCTCCGCGAGCAACTGCCGCCCGTGCGTACGCAGCGCGCCCACCAGCAGTTCAGCCTTGGAGGCGAAATGCGCGTACAGCGCGCCGTTGCTCAGGCCCGCGGCCGCGGCGATGTCGGCCACCCGGGTACCGTCGTACCCGCGCTCGGCGAACATGTCGGCGGCCGCCCGGAGCAGCCGCTCCCGGGTCTCGGCCGCGGTGACGCCCGCGATGCGCCCCATGCATGAAATTAAACGAACGTTCATATGATTCGTCAAGAGCCACGCCAGTCTCGTCCCGGAAGGCCGCGTCCGGCGGACCGGGACCGGGCCCGGGAGCGGAGCCGCTGGCTATGATCGGTGCACAGCGCTGGGAGGCTCCATGACCACGGTGTCGACGTCTTACTGGCCCGCCGACACTTCGGTGCCGGTCGAGGAGACCACGGTCGGGGGGATCTTGCGGGCGGCCGCGGCCGCCGGGCCGCAGATGCTGGCCATGGTCGGCGGCGTCCCCGACCCTGGCGCGCGCAAGCGCTGGACCTACGAGCAGCTGCTGGCGGAGGCCGAACAGGCGGCGCGCGCGCTCACCGCCCGGTTTGCCCCCGGCGAGCGGGTGGCCGCGTGGGCACCCAACCTGCCCGAATGGGTGATCCTGGAGTTCGCGGCCGGACTGGCCGGGCTCGTCCTGGTCACCGTCAACCCGGCGTTCCGACCCGCCGAGCTCGAATACGTGCTGAAGCAGTCCGGCGCGGCCGGGATCTTCCTCGTCCCCGGGTTCCGCAGCCCGATGGCCGCTTACCTCGAAGAGGTCAGGCCGCAGGTTCCCGCGTTGCGGGAGGTGGTCCTGTTCACGCAGTGGGAGGACTTCCTGGGCACCGCGGCCCCGCAGGCGGTCCTGCCCGACGTGTCGCCGGGCGATATTGCGCAGATCCAGTACACCTCGGGCACCACCGGTTTCCCCAAGGGCGCCGAGCTGACGCACCGCGGCCTGACTAACAACGCCCGCTTCTACGCCGAACGCATCGCCATGCGCCCGGGCGAGACGCTGGTGAACCCGATGCCGCTGTTCCACACGGCGGGGTGCGGCATGGCCGTGCTGGGCGCCTTGCAGAGCCTGGCGGTGCACGTGCCCGTGCTGGCCTTCGACCCGGCCCTGGTGCTCGAGCTGTTCGAGTCCGAGCGGGCGGCGGTTTTCGCGGGCGTGCCGACCATGATGATCGCCATGCTCGACCACCCCGACTTCGAGCGGCGTGACCTGTCCTGTTTGCGCGTCGCCGTCTCCGGCGGGTCGCCGGTGCCCGCCGAGCTGGTGCGGCGGGTCGAGCGGAGCCTAGGCGTCCGCTTCAGCATCGTGTTCGGGACCACCGAATGCTCTCCGCTGGTCACCCAGGTCAAGCTCGACGACTCCGAGCAGGACCGGGCCGAGACGCTTGGCTCGCCCATGCCGCAGACGGAGGTTCAGGTCGTCGACCCCGTGACCGGCAGGCCGGTCCCCTTCGGCGAGCCGGGCGAGCTATGCGCCCGGGGGTATATGGTCATGCGCGGCTACCACGACGCCCCGCAGGCCACGGCGGCCGCCCTCGACGCCGAAGGCTGGTACCACACCGGGGACTTGGCGTCCCTAGACAGCCGGGGCTACCTGCGCATCGAGGGCCGGATCAAGGACATGATCATCCGCGGCGGCGAGAACATCTACCCGCGCGAGATCGAGGATGTCCTGTTCGATCACCCGGCCGTCGCCGAGGTGGCGGTCATCGGCCTGCCCGACCCGCAGTGGGGCGAGGTGGTCGCCGCCTTCATCCGCGGGGCTCCTGGTCAGGCCGCGCCGGATCCGCAAGAGCTGCGGGCGTACTGCCGGGAGCGGCTGGCGGCGTACAAGACCCCCGTGCGCTGGGAGTTCGTCGACACCTTTCCGCTGACGCCCTCGGGCAAGATCCAGAAGTTCAAGCTGCGCGAAAGCCTCGTCGGCCCCGAGCCCGCCCAGGCCTGACGCCGGGTCCGCCCGGCAGCCCCGGTGTGCCGGGCGGACCGCGTGTTGCTACAGCGAGCTCTGGACGGCGATCTGGGCCAGTTCCGGCAGCTTCTGCTCGGCGAGGTTGGCGGCGGCCCGCACGCCGGCCCAGGCCAGCGCCAGGCCGTACACGGCCCCGCCCAGCACGAGCGCCGGCAGCCGGACCGCCGGGGAAGCCGACTGGGTGAACACGGCGGCGATGATCATCGGCGTGACCCCCACCCCTACGCAGAGCAGGGTGAGGAGCTGCGACGCGGCCGCCTCGCCGTTGTGTCCGGTGGTCGCCCTGGGCATAGGGGTGCCGCTCCGCCTTTCCACCGGGTAGGCCGACACGACGGTGAAGATGTTGGCCATGGCCAGGCCCGCACCGATGGCGGCCAGGCCCAGCGCCATGGTCACGAACCCGTCCAGCGGATGCTTGGCCACGACCGCCAGGACGAAACCGACCGCCGTGACCATCGGCACCGCGATCACGCCGTAAGCGATGTTCTGCCCGGAGAAGTAGGCCCGCAGCCCGCGCCGGCCGTTCAGCGCCGACGCCTCCAGGCCGAACCCCGGTCCGGAGAACCCGATCGCGTTGCTGTGGAACGCGCCCACGAACCCGCCCCCGGCGATCCCGCTGGCGATCAGGCCACCGAACCAGTCCGGGGTCAGGACGAGCCTGATGGCCACGACCGCCATGATGACCGCGGTGATGGCCCAGTACATGAACGCGAAGGGCTCGCGCCGCTGGTAGAGCCAGTAGCGGGCGGCCACGGTACCGCGCAGGCCGTACCGGGCGAACGGGAGCGCCGTGCCGCGTACCGCCGACTGCGTGGAGGTATCGGTCGTCACCAGGGCGCGGCCGAGCGACCGGATCCACAGCAGGCCGAGCACGACGACGATGCCGGCCAGCACCGCCAGGCGCAGCAGCGCGGTGCCGGCGTGCCCCGTGGAGGCGTCGTAGATCGCGTGCACGGCCAGGCCAGGCGGCAGCCACCGCAGCCACGTGTCCACGCCACCGAAACTCGAGGCGGTCAGCGCGCCCTCGGAGGCCAGCTTCGGCACGATCTGGAAGAAGCCCTCGTATATCGCGAAGATCGGGATGAACAGCAGGGCGGCGAAATCCTTGCCGCGGCGCGAGCGCAGCATCCCGGCCAGGCTCGTGGTCACGAACCGGGCCATCGTGATGCAGAACAGCACCATCAGCACCACCGCGATCAGCGCGATGAGCTCTGCGAGCGCGCCATGGGCCAGCCCGATCGTCACCCCGAGCAGCCCGATCAGGGTGGCCGCCGGCCACGCGCCGGTGGCCGAGGCGGCCAGCAGCCCCACCGCGAGCGGGCGCATGCGGACCGGGTAGAGCGCCAGCGTGGCGGGGTCCAGAGTGCTGTCAAGGCCGAAGACGACGAGCGGCAGGACCAGCCACGCGACCCCGAAGAAGCAGAAGATCACCGTGGTCAGGTCCGCCGCCGCGATGCCGTCGCCGCGCAGTAGGGACAGGAGGTAGAAGACGCCGCCGGCAACCAGCGCCGCCAGGATCGTGCTGAGCACGAAGGCGATCCGGGCCCCGCTCGACGCGCGCATCGCGTTGGTCAGCAGGCGCAGCTTCAGTTGGACGAGGAGCCGAGCCATGACAGCACCTCCTCGTCGTTGGCCCTGGTACCGACCAGGTCGATGAACGCCCGCTGCAGGGTCTTGCCGCCCCGGACCTCATCGGTCGTCCCGGTGATCACGATCTTGCCCTTGTCGATGATGGAGACGTGGTCGCAGATCTGCTCGACGAGTTCCATGACGTGGCTGGAGAACAGCACGGTCGAGCCCGAGCTGACGAAGCGGGTCAGCAGCCGGCGGATGACGTCGGCGGAGACCGGATCGACGCCTTCGAGCGGCTCGTCCAGGAACAGCACCAAAGGGTTGTGGATCAGCGCGCAGCCGAGCATCGCCTTCTTGCGCATTCCGGTGGAGTAGTCGGCCACCAGCCGCTTAGCGTCCTCGGCCAGGTCGAGCACGTCAAGCAGTTGCTTCGCCCGGGAGCGGGCCTCGTCGGCGGCCATGCCGCGGAGCCGTCCGGCGTACTCAAGCAGTTCCTCACCGCTGAGCCGCTCGAACACCCGGGCCTCGGCCGGCACCACCCCGATGATCGCCTTGGCCGCGGGCGGATCGGCCCACATGTCAAGGCCGTTGATCAGGACCCGGCCGCCATCCGGTCGTAGCAGCCCGGTCATCATCGACAGGGACGTGGTCTTCCCTGCCCCGTTAGGCCCGACCAGCCCGGCCAGCGACCCGGCCGCGAGCTCCAGATCGATGCCCGCCACGGCCTCCTTTGGCCCAAAACTCTTTCGCAGCCCCAGCACTGCGATCGCTGGATCTCCCATCGCTGCCTCCTCGGCTTTGTCTATCACGAGCTTATCATTCTGATATCAGATTTCAAGTCCCATCTGCCAACGTTCGAACTTTCCTAAGGTAGAGCGTGAGCCAGGGTGTGGCTGGACCGGCGCTGGCGGGCCTGCACGGTTTTCGCGCGCCCTGACCAACCTCCGCGGGATCCGGCCACGCCCCGTCCGCTCTCGGCCACTGGGGCACGCACAGGTGGGGCACGAGCTACCAAGCCGAGGACAACCACCAGGCTGTCCTCGCCGTCCTCGGTGCACCCATCGCTTCGGCGCGTGTCACCACTTCCGGGCCAGTCAGCTGTACGGCGGCCGCTGGGCCTGAATCCGGCCTACGCCGCCTCGAGGATGGAACGCAGCTTCCTGAGGTCCTTGCGGTTGGCGCGCCTCATGGCGGCAGCCATGAACAGCCCGGCCAGCTTCGAGAACCCGGCCGGCTCGCCGCGGTTGCGCAGCGTCATCCGGGTCGAGGAGTCATCGACAGGCTGCCAGGCGTACGTCGTTTCCATCGGGAACGGCCCCTGCGCCGTCCGCATCACGAGCCGCCTGGCCGGGACGAACTCAGTGATCTCGTAGGTGTAAGCGAGCTGCCGTCCCAGGAATTGCGCGGTGAATGCCACGCGCGATCCCGTCCGCAACGGCGGCTCGGTCTCCCACCGGATCGATGAGATGTTGGCGTACCACTCCGGCGCGTTCGACGAGTCTCCCGCGTACGCTGCGACGACATCCGCGGGTCGGCTGATTGTGACCTCGGTGAGCACGTCGACGGGCACCGCGTCCTCCTCGGCTCAGCAATCGTGCTGCTGGTGCAGCGCGGACAGCCGCTCGCCGGGCTCTTCGTCCGGGTACGCGGCCGGGTCTCGGCCCGAAGCGACGGCCTCCAGGCGGGCGAGGAAACGGGACCAGCCGTCGTCGTGTAGCAGGCCAAGGTCCCCCGGCAGGTGGTCGTGCACCAGGCGGAGCCGGGTCCGGCGATCGTCGTCGGCATCGGAGGTCAGCGTCACCTCGACCCGCGAGCTGCCCGGCGGCAGTCCGAACCCGGGATCGGTCCAGCCCCAGGTGAAGACCAGCCGACCGGGCCGCTCCACGACGAGGTACTGCCCCTCGCAGAACTGCCCGGGGATGACCTCGAACCGGAAACGCCCGCCCGGCCACGCCTGCAGGTCGGCGGAGATCCCGATCCAGCGGACCAGTTGCCGAGGGTCGACGAACATCTCGAAGGCGTTATCTCCACGACGTTCACGGCCGCCCAGCGCCAGCACGCCAACTTCATCAACGACTACTACGACGACAACGCGTGGTGGGCGCTGGCCTGGATCGCGGCCTTCGACCTGACCAGGAACACCCGTTACCTCCAGGCCGCCAAGACGATCTTCGCGCACAACACGGCGGGCTGGGATACCACGTGCGGCGGCGGCCTTTGGTGGACCACGGCCAGGACCTACAAGAACGCCATCACGAACGAGCTGTTCCTCACCCTGGCCGCCCAGCTGCACCTGCGTACGCCGGGTGACAGCGGTTACCTGACCTGGGCGCAACGGGCCTGGGAGTGGTTCAAGGCCAGCGGCCTCATCGGCACCACGGGACTGGTCAACGACGGGCTCAGCTCGGCGTGCCAGAACAACGGCGGCCCGACCTGGACCTATAACCAGGGCGTGATCCTCGGCGGACTCGGCGCGCTGTCCGAGATCACCGGCGACCGTACGTGCCTGGAACAGGCCGAGATCATCGCCAACGTGGCGTTGCGGACGCTGATCACGACACCGACGACCGGGCCCCAGTCCGGCCAGGCCATTCTCACCGAGCCCTGCGAGACCGCCCCCGGGGGCTGCAACTCCGATCAGGCGCAGTTCAAGGGCATCTTCATGCGCAACCTGCTCGACCTCTGGCAGCGGACCAGCCAGCCGAACTATCAGGCGTTCATCCTCGCCAACGCCAGCTCAATCTGGGACAACAACAAGAACGCCGCCAACGAGTTCGGGATGCGCTGGACCGGGCCGTTCGATCAGGCCGATGCCGCACGGCAGAGTTCGGCCCTGGACAGTCTCAACGCCGCGGCCGCCCTCGCGTAGCCGACCGCTCGCGACCTCGGCCCGGTCAGCCTGCCTTTTCTGGGTGCTACTGGGCTCCGGGTGCCGCTGGCCCGCCGACACCACCGCCCGGGTTTGCGTGAGCCCCACCCATCGCCACTTGCAGGATCGACGCGTCTATCAGCATCGACTGGCCGCGGAAGATTGGCGTGTGCCGCACCTCCTGCTCGATGGCATGCGCCGACGTGGCGTAGCCAATGAACAAGAAGACGGAGAACGCCTGGATGAGGATCCACACCCACAGGTTGTTGCCGAATACCCCGCTGAGGCTCCAGTCGTTCAGCCCGTGCAGGATTGAGGGAATCGCGAGGCCGAGCAGCCATAGCGGGTACCGCTGCCGGCGGTAGTTGATGCCCAGGCCGATGAAGAATCCGGCAATCCCGGCCCACAGCGCGTGCTGCAGGCCATCGACGAATATCCGCTCCAGGAGCTCGGGTATTCCGAACACGGTGGTCGCGTTGACGGCTTGGAGGTCATGGGGTACGTAGACGGTCGACGCCTCGTAGACGCCGAAGAACAGGCCGGACAGCGTGGCCAGGAACATCCACATTCGCACGTCGAGCTTGGTATTCCGGGCCTTCAGGATGATCGCCAGGCCCAGCACGGGCAGGGCCTTCGTAAGCTCCTCGGCCAAGCCCACACCGTAGATCCACTGGATCAGGCTGTGGTTCTTTTCGCCCGGCGAGAGGTGAGCCTCCCACGGGATGGTCAGGGCCGGTACCAGGACGTACTCCGCCGCGATGATGATGCCGGTGAGCATCAGGTGCTGCCGGTGGAGCGGTCCGGGACGGATCAGCCACCAGAAGACCATGGCCCATAGCGGCGCGATGTACAGCGAGTACAGCCACCCGACGGTCTTGAGGTCGGAGGTGTTCTGCAACGGGATCAGCAACACCACCGGAGCGAGGGCGTACAACGCCACCACCAGCTTCGGCCACTGGCGCAGGCTGGGGTCCGTCAACCACGTCCTGATGGGTATCAGCGTGTGAAAGAAGCCCGGCGTATGCGGGCCTGCCCCCGGCTTCCCCGCGGGCGGCACCGGGCCAGCGGGAGCGAAGGGAGCAGGTGGTGCTTGCCCCGCCCACCACGGTTGACCCGCCGCGGCTCCCGCGCCCGGCGCGGCTCCCGCGCCCGGCGCGCCCCCTCCGGCGAAGGCAGCCTGGGCTGCGGCAGGGGCCGGGCCGTCTCTAACCGGGACCGCGGGCCCAGTCGGCTGGAAGAACACCGCCGGGCCGTCCGCCGCGGCCAGCCGGGCCTCCAGAGGGTGCGTCAGGTCAAGCTGGGTAACCGGCCGTCCGGACACGAAGGTGCCAGCCTGGCCCAGGTTTTCCAGCACCCAGACGCCCTTCGGCGCCCAGCTCAGCCGGAGATGCTGGCGCGACACCCGCGGATCGTCGATCACCACGGCGTTGTCGTTCCGCCTGCCGATATGCGCGAATTGTCCGGGCTGAAGCATGATTCGCTGGTTCCCGTACGTAACGGTGAGTTCGTTCACCGCTCCTCCCCAAAGGCACTTGGGACGCTGAGCACGTGCTCGGCGGATCGTCCCAGGTGGATTGTGCCATGAATACGGCTGTACCGGAATGATCTCTAATCGCCCCTTGACCTCAACCGGTCGCGAATCGGGCAGCGAGTCGGCTGGGTACGGCGGGAGGTCCCGTGTTATTTACTGTCCGTTGGCCCTGGACGTACAATCCGGGGGAAATGACAGATAACCCCCGGGCGGCGGCTAAAGTCGCCCGTTTAGTCTGATTTGCCGGGTTTAGCCGTAGGTGCGCCTCGGTGTAAAGGGGAGGGGAGTGGGGGTTGCTGGTATGGGGCTCCTTGAGCATGGGGATGCCGGCGTGACCGTCTCGGTGTCCAGGTGTCATCGATACGCGTAAGTGCCCAGGGGCGCAGCTTCGTCTTTCCGGCTGGAGCGGCAGTTCGCATCGGCAGCGCGCAGGATTGCGACGTTGTCATCAGCTCGCCAACGGTCGGCTCCCGTCACGCTCGGCTGGTTCCCGACGGGGACGCGTGGAGGCTGGTGGACGATGAGATCAAGGGCGGCATCTGGGCCGGAGGCTGGGTCAGCTCGCTACGTGTGACACGCGCCGTCACCGCCCTGATCGGCAACCCGCAGGGAACTACCGAAGTCACCTTCCAGGTGATCAGCGAGCCAAGTGCCGTCGTACCTGGCACCATGGCGCAGCGCCTGGCCTCGGCGAAGACCGAGCGGCTCGATCAGGTGGGCGAGCGGCCGCCCCCGGCCCGGCCGGTTCAGGTCGCCCCGCCAAGCAAGCCGACGCCGGTGCTGGTGACCCGGATCGGGGACGTGCAACGCGTCTTCCCGGTCGGCACACGGGTCCGAGTCGGCCGCGACCCCTCGCTGGAACTTGTGTCGCTGAATCCGCTCGTCTCCAGGGAATGTCATGGCGTGATCACCTCCGATGAGGAGGGTGCTACCTATACCGACCAATCTCGGCGCGGCACGTTCCTGAACGGCAAACCGCTGCGCCGACCGCTGCGCATCACCGATTCGGTGCTGCTCCGCCTGGGTGACCCGGCCACCGGCGAGGAACTGGGAATCACGCCGCCGCTCAGCAGCACCCGCCTGGCCCGTAACCGTGGAATGCGGATCCGTAGTGGCCGGGTTCGGATGGCTGCCCTCGTCGGCGCGGCCGCGGTCGTGGCCGGGGTGGTAGCCGCCGTGCTGGTCACCACCGCGCAGGCTCCGCCGCCCAAACCCACGCCATCGTCAACGGGCGGCACGCTCAGCGGCGGCCTGCAGGCTTCCGTCCTCCAGCACGCGGAAACCGCCACCGTCCGGCTGCTGATCGGCTCCCCATCTGACTACACCGGCTGGGGATCGGGCACGCTGATCAGCCCCACCGGGCTGATCCTCACCAACGCCCACGTGGCCGAGCCGCAAGCATCAGGTGCTCCGGTCGCGATGGGACTCCCGGCCACCCAGCTTGGCCCGAACCCGCTCTACCTGACCGTGGAACTGACCACGGGCCCGGCCTCCCCGGTCGTGGCCCGCTACCGGGCGAAGCCGGTTGTCGCCGACGGGTACCTGGACTTCGCGGTCGTCCAGATCTACGCCACGGTCAGCGGCCAGCCGATCAACCCCGATTCGCTTCACCTGCCCTACTTCGCCCTCGGCAACGACGACGCCGTCCAACTGGACCAGACGGTCACCATCCTGGGGTTCCCCGGAGTGGCCGAGTCCGACTCCATCAGCGTCACCAGCGGCGTGATTTCCACGTTCGTTCCCGATCCGCTCGGCATCGTCAACGATCCCCGGTTCGAGCTGGAGACCACCGCTCGAGTCGCGCACGGCAACTCTGGCGGAGCCGCGATCAACGACGCTGGACAGCTGATCGGCGTGCCTAGCGAGGAGGTCACCGGTGAGGGCGGAGACATCTCCTGGCGGCTGCGCTCGGTGGCGCAGGCCATTCCGCTGATCGACGCGGCGCGTGACCATACCGCGTACCACAGCAAGATCCTGGTTCAGCTGACGGGACAAGAACAGACGGGCGCAGGTGGAATAGGTGCCTCGGTACAGGCGGCGTGCTCGGGTAACCGGGCGATCCCGGCGGGGCCAACGGCGATGTTCGGCGTCAACTACGCGCAGTTCCCGAAGGGCTTGGACGTCGCGCTGCTGATCGCCCTGCCGGGAGGTACGGCGGTCACCGGGGACACCGGCGCGTTGCCTGAGGTGATCATCACGCAGAGCAGCGGCTGCATCAGCTACGAACTGGACGCCTCGCAACTTGGACTGGCCGTCCTGCCCAGCGGCACCTATCAACTCCAGTTGCTCGGCGGCCCCGAGCTGACTCCACTGGACAACCCGATCAAACTCAGAGTGGGCGCCGCGACGGCAGCCAGCCCTTAGCACGAGAAGCCGCAACTAAAAGCCAACGGCAGAAACCTATTGACCCCACTGAGCCGTCAGCAAAACATAGCTAGCAAATCCGGGAGGGACGGAGACCATGACCGAACAACAACTGGACGCACAGGGCGAGGCCCGCGACGCGCTGAGCTCGGTCGTTGCCGATTTCGGCCCACGCGTGCTTAGCGACCCGCGGATGCTCGGCAGCCGCATGTCAGATCTTCTTCCCGATCTGCCGAAGGAGCGCCAGCTACTGCTCACCGCGGCCGAGGCTGACGTTGCGGGTGAGCTAAGGCGGCATGTCCAGGAACAGCATCTGGATCCGAATACCGCCGTCCAGCTCGTGGCCCGCTCGCTAACCGACCGCCAGTCGATCGACCCGACGTCCAGCATGTGGGTCGCCACGCAGTACGCCCAGGCCCTCGGCTATCCGGTACAGCCGGGCGTGATGCCGCCTCCGGTCCGGCCGATTCCGCCGTCCCAGCCGACACTGCCGCCCCAGCCCCAGCCCCAGCCGCAGCAGCCCCAGCCGCCCTTCGGGCAGCACACGGTCACCACCTACGGCTACCAAGACCCCACCATCGGAGCCAGCGGAGGCGGGTACGCCCAGCCCCAGCCGCCTTCCGGTGGTGGCGGCTACTCCCAGCCGCCCTCTGGTGGTGCCGGTTACTATCCTCAGCAACCGGTAGGAGGCCAGGCGCCACCCACGGGGGCACCCCAGCAGGGAACACCGGCCTGGACCACACCCCAGGCCTCCAAGCCGCGCAAGCGCGGGCTCATGTACGGGGTCGGTGGCGCCGCTGCCGCCGTGGTGATCATTATCGCGGTCGGCTTCGGCACGCACTGGTTCGGCCCCGGGCCAAATCCCAAGCCCACCCCTCCCCCCACCACCCCGCCAGTATCCTCATCCTCGACGTCCCCCGTCCCGACCCACACCGGGCTGGCGCTGGCCGCCGGTATCGCCCCGCTGACTCAGCTGCTGCCGTCGGACGTGAACCCCGCGAACTGCAACGTCATCAAGCAGAAGGCCGGGTGGGGCACCCCCGGCCTGGTCACGTCGCTGAACTGCTATGACTCTGCCCTGCCGAAGGGCCGTATCTACGGGTATCAGTTCGACAGCTCGGCGGACTACCGAGCCTCCTGGTCGGACTTCAACACCTGGTGGCCCTTCAAGCCCCCCTCGGGATCGGGCTGCCCGCCCAGCAGCGGCGACACCCAAGGGATGACACCCTGGTTCGACACCGACTCCGGCGGCAACGGGTTCTACCCCACCACCACCGGCCAGACGCTTGAGTGCGGGTCCCTGGGCAGCAACGACAACCAGCCCGCCTACGCCTGGTCGTTCCCGACCGAGGACGCGTACATCGTCGCCCTAGGCAACCCGAACATGTCCTTGTCCGCCCTCCAGACCTGGTGGGCGAGCAACGCAGATCCGAACCAATCCCCGTCCCCGAGCCCCTGATGGCCAAGGCAGGACGCGCGCGTACGGGATGCGGCCGGGCCGCGATGGCGGCCCGCTGATGGTCGCGCCGACGCCGACGGACCGCATGCCCGGAGGTGGCGTCTCGAGGCGGCCGCTGCACTTCATCATCCTGGCGGACTGCTCGGGCGGAATGAAGGGCGAGAAGATCCAGGCGCTGAACTACGCGATCGCGGACATGATGCCGCACCTG